>NZ_JAVIJB010000079.1:0-9732 GCF_033977165.1 Mesorhizobium captivum | reverse complement strand
CGAAAGGACGACCAGGATCCACTCGGTCTCCTTCCCACTTCAACCATACACCAGAACCAACACACAGGATCCTCGGGTCTGCGCTGCGTCGCTACGCTCCTTGCTCCGCCCGTGGATGACGAACCATACCGCAGCGACCTCCACATTGACCGCTCAAATCCCGCTTGGCTTTCCCTCGTCCGCCAGCTATGTTGCGATCGCAGATCGCAGAAAACGGACCCGAAATGCCGCCCGATATCCCGGCTAGCGACTTGAAAAAATGAAGAAAAGCCAACCTGTAGCGATCAGGGAGGCCTTCATAAACTCACGAGCTGAAATGGGATATCGTAGCCGAAACGGCTACAGCACCTCCAGAAAAACAGGGGCTGGAAATTGGGCGATGCAATCGCGGACGTTTTGAACTGGCTTGAAAGCAGGAACGACATCCAGAGCCTGAGGGCCGCGGTGTGCGACCTGAACGGCATCATGCGCGGCAAGCGCATTCCGGTCGAGCAGGCGCGCAAGGCGCTCGAAGGCAAGCTGCGCATGCCCTATTCGCTGATCGGGCTCGACATCTGGGGCGAGGACATCGAAGGCAATGCGCAGGTCTTCTCGACCGGCGACGCCGACGGGCTTTGCCATTGGACGGGGCGCGGCATCCTGCCGGTCAACTGGACGGCGCATCCGACCGCGCTTCTGCCGCTCTGGCTCGCCGATGAGGCCGGCGCGCCCTATCTCGGCGACCCGCGCCGCGCGCTCGCCCGCATCCTGGACCGTTACGCGGCGCTCGGCCTGACGCCTGTCACCGCGACCGAGCTCGAATTCTATCTCGTCGACCCTACGTCCCAGCGGCCTGTCGGCCCCGTCTCGCCTGTCACCGGCCGGCGCCTCGATTCCGACGCAGCGCTTTCGATCGACGAGATCGACGATTTCGAGGCCTTCATCCACGATATCTACGAAGCCTGCCGCATGCAGGGCATTCCGGTCGACACCGCGATCGCCGAGAACGGCGTCGGCCAGTTCGAGATCAACCTCAACCACGTTCCCGACGCCTTGCGCGCCGCCGACGACGCGGTGCTCTTCAAGCGCACCGTCAAGGGCATCGCCCGCAAGCACGGCTTTGCCGCCTGCTTCATGGCCAAGCCCTATGGCGAACGCGCCGGCAACGGTTTCCACGTTCATTTCAGCGTCGTCGACAAGGAAGGCCGCAACATCTTCGACGACGGCAGCGACCAGGGCTCCGACACCATGCGCCATGCCGTCGGCGGCCTGCTCGCCGCGATGGCCGAAAGCACGCTGGTGTTCGCGCCGCATTTCAATTCCTACCGGCGGCTGCGGCCGCGCTCCTATGCGCCGACCGCAGTCGCCTGGGGTTACGAAAACCGCATGGTGGCGATCCGTATTCCGGGTGGCCCTTCCGCCGCGCGCCGTATCGAGCATCGTGTCTCGGGCGCCGATGCGAACCCCTATCTGGTGCTGGCGGCGATCCTGGGCGCCGCGCTGATCGGCATCGAGCACGAACTGTCGCCCGGCGAGCCGACCGGCGGCGAGGGGCAAGGGCTGACACTCGCCAAGCTGCCGCCGGATTGGGCCTCGGCGATCGCCGCCTTCGAGACCGGGCCGCGTGTCGCCGAAATCTTCCCGGCCGTGCTGCGCGACGGCTTCATCGCCTGCAAGCGCCAGGAATTGAACACCTTCGCGCTCAACGTCAGCGACTTCGAAATCGAGACTTATCTCGAAAGTGTGTAGGCGCAACTAGCCTCCCGACCGCGCCCGCTGGCGCTCCTGCACGATGACCGCGAGGATCAGCAGCGCTCCCTTGGCAAGCAGCTGGTAGAAGGTCGGCACGCTGGTGAGGATCATGCCGTTATTGAGCACGCCAATGATCAGCACCCCCAGCATAGCGCCGACGATCGTGCCCTTGCCGCCCTGCAGCGCGCAGCCGCCGAGGATCGCAGCGGTGATCGCTTCCAGCTCCAGCCCCTGGCTGCCCGAGGCCGGTTGTCCGGACATGGTGCGGCTGGCGAGCACCAGGCCAGCCATCGCCGCGGCGAAGCCGCTCATCGCATAGATCGAGATCTGGTAGCGGCGGATCGGGATGCCGGCGAGCCGCGCCACCGTCGGGTTGCCGCCGAGCGCATAGATGTTGCGCCCGACGACCGTCTCGCGGGTGAAGACGACGAACGCCGCCATCGCGGCGATCAGCAGCCAGATGGCGAAAGGCAGGCCGAACAGCGTGCCGATGCCGAGCGCGCGCAGGCTGTCGCCGGTGATCGGGATCGAGTTGCCGTTGTTCATCAGATAGGCGAGGCCGCGGAACGCCGACATGGTTCCAAGCGTCGCGATCACCGCGTTGACCGGGCCGTAGACGATGATCAGCCCGTTGACGGCGCCCGCCACAAGGCCGGCAAGCAAACCGGCGAGGATGCCGGCCGGGATCGAACTGGTTTCCTGGGCAGCCACGGCCAGCACCATGGTGCTCAGGCCCACGATCGATCCGACCGAGATGTCGAGCCCACCGGAGACGATGACCACTGTCTGCGCCATGGCCAGGATGCCGAGGATGGTGACCGCAAGCCCGATATTGATCAGGTTGCGCGGTGTGAAGAAGACGTCGGGCCTCAACGCCCCGAAGATCGCCAGCAGCACGACAAGCGCGATGAGCAGGCTGATATTCTGCGCACCGATGCGGCCAAACAGGCTGGCCGGCGCGCGCTCGCGGCCGGCGGTCGCGGTATCGGTCACGACACCCTCCTTTCGATTGCCTCTTGCCCCGAGCGCATGGCCAGCGCCAGCACGGCCTCTTCGCTCGCCTCTTGCCACGGGAGCTCACCGCTGATGCGCCCGCTCTGCATCACCAGCACGCGGTCCGCGAGGCCTAGCAGCTCCGGCATTTCCGAGGAGATGAGCAGGATGGCGAGGCCCTGGTCGGCCAGGCTTTCGACGAGCCTGTAGATCTCCGCCTTGGCGCCGACATCGATGCCGCGCGTCGGCTCGTCGAGGATGAGCATGCCCGGCCCCCGCGCCTGCCAGCGCGCGAAGACGACCTTCTGCTGGTTGCCGCCGGACAGTTTTCCGACCGCCTGTTCGATCGACGGCGTCTTCACCCTGAGTTCGGCGACGTGGCGGGCGACCAGCGCGCGCTCGCGCCTGCGGCTGAAGAAGCCGTAGCGCGATACCTTGTCGGGCACCACGAGGCTGACATTGTCGCGTACCGCCTGCATCAAAAGCAGCGCTTCCTGCTTGCGGTCCTCAGGCACCAAGCCGATCCCCGCCGCGACCGCGTCCGCCGGCTCGCGGGGTCTGTAAGGCTGGCCGCCGACGCTCATCCGCCCGGCCAGCAACGGATCGAGTCCGACGATGGCGCGCGCGACTTCCGTCCGTCCCGCGCCGACCAGGCCGCCGAGCCCGACGATCTCGCCGGCCCTCAGCTCGAAGCTGATCTCCTTGACGCGGCGTGTGGTGATACTCTCCAGCGCCAGTCGGACCGGACCCAGCGCGCGCTCCCTTCGCTTGAACAGGTCGCTCACCGGCCTGCCGACCATCAGCCGCACCATACGCTGCTCGTCGAGCGCGTCGATCGGCTCGTCGGCGACACGGCTGCCGTCGCGCATCACCACGCAGCGGTCGGCAAGCTCGATGATCTCGCGCAACCGGTGCGAGATGTAGATCACCGCGACGCCGTCGGCCTTCAAGCGTCGGATGACGCGAAACAGCCGCTGCGCCTCGTCCTCCGTCAAGGACGAGGTCGGCTCGTCGAAGGCGAGCAGCCGCGCACCCGGCCGCAGCGCCCGCATGATCTCGATCAGCTGCCTGAGCGCCGGGCTCAGGCCATGGCAGCGCTGCCCGGGCGAAAGCACGTCGGCCACGCCGAAGGTGCCGAGCAGCTCGAGGCTGCGCCGCTCGAGGTCGGCGCGGTCGAGGAACAGCCCGCCCCGCGCCTTGATGTCGCCGATGAAGATGTTCTCCGCCACCGTCAGTTCCGGGATGATCTCCGGCTCCTGATGGATGACCCGGATGCCTGAACCATGCGCCGCGCGCGGCGAGCTGAGCTGCACTGGCTGGCCGTCGACCAGCACCCCGCCGCTATCGGGGCGGTGCTCGCCCTCCAGCACGCGCATCAGCGTCGACTTGCCGGCGCCGTTCTCGCCGATCAGGGCGGTGATCTGGCCGGCGTTGAAGGCTACCGACACGTCGCGCAGCGCCTGCACGGCGCCGAAGCGCTTGCTGACGTTCTCGACGGAAACGACAGGCTTGGTCATCGGCGGGCGGCTCCGCATGAAGCCGCCCGCCGTGAAGCCGCCAGCCATGGGGCCGAAGGAAAGCCTAGGACTTGCAACCGAGCGTGTCCTTGAACTTGGCGAAATTCTCGCCGCTGATCAGCGTGGCGTCCTGGAAATAATCCTTCTGCATCTCCTTGCCGGTGGCCTGGTCGTAGAGCGCCTGGATGGCGGCGGCGCCATGCTTGGCGCTGTCCAGCCACATGGTGCCGCGGAAGCCCGAGGGCCTGCCGGCGCCGAAGGCCTCGCAGGAACGCGAGCCGTCGATGCCGATGCCGATGACGTTCTCCGGCTTCATGCCGGCGTTTTCGGTGGCGCGCACGCCGCCGAGCACGCCGTCGTCGTTGCAGGAGAAGAAGATCCACTTCTCGGCATCCGGATTGGCCGTCAGCGTCGTCGAGACAACGTCGATCGAGTTGACCATGGTGTTGTCGTAGGGGATCGAGACGATGCGCGACTTGATCTCGGGGATCGCCGCGACCAGCGCCTCCTCCGTGCCCTTGTTGCGGCGCATGCAGGTGTCGGCCTTCTGGTCCTCGATCGAGCCGACGCGCACTTTGGACAGGTCCTTGTCCCAGCCTTCGGCCTTGGCGATGCGGGCGATCTCGGTGCCGACCTGCTTGCCGATGTTGAGCGCGTTCATGCCGACATAGGCGACCGGCGTGCCGTCGGCGAAGGCGATGTCGTCGTCGACCGCGATCAGGCCGATCTTGGCCGCCTTCGCCTTGTCGGCCACGACCGGGCCGAGCGAGCGGTCCGGCACCACCACGGCGATGCCCTTGACGCCGTCGCCGACATAAGTGTCGAAGGTGGTGACGGCGAGGTTGGCGTCGAACTGGACGTCCTGGACCAAAAGGTCGACGCCGAGCTCGGCGGCCTTGTCCTTGGCGCCCTTCACCTCGCGGACGAACCAGGGATGGTCGCCCATCTTGTTGATGTAGCCGAACTTCATCTTGTCCTGCGCGCCGGCGCCGTGGACCGTCAGCGCGACGGCGGCTGTGGCTGCTGCCACAAGGCATGCCCTGATCATGCTTTTCATTGGTTTTCCTCCCTGTCGATCCCGGCCGGCGGGACGTGATCTGCTTGAAGACGTTTCCGGCGACCGGCCGCCGGCGCGAAACCTCATTCGTGGTAGAGAACCGAGCGCCCGCCGTCGATGACGATGCAGGCGGCGTTGATGAACGGCGCCTCGTCGGAGCCTAGGAAGACGGCGGTCATCGCCACCTCTTCCGGTTTGCCAATGCGGCGCGGCGGGTGCAGGTCGTACGTGCGCTGGCGCTCGGCCTGCGGATCGGGGAACGTGTTCCAGTAGTCGACCGCGATCTGCGTCTCGATATAGCCAGGCGCGATCGCGTTCACGCGCACACCTTCGGCGGCGTATTGGATGCCGAGCGACCGCACCAGGCCGAGCAACCCGTGCTTGGCGACGGGATAGGGAAAGGTCGACGGGATGATCGCGAAGGAATGGCAGGAGGCGATTGCGACAACCGAACCGTGCTTCTGGGCGCGCATCGCCGGCAGCACCGCGCGCGCCGAATACCAGACGCCGTCGAGATCGACGGCAAAGCAGCGCCGCCATTCCTCTTCCGTGGTTTCCAGCGGCTCGTGGAAGACGTTGATGCCGGCATTGGCGACCAGCACGTCGATGCGGCCGAAGGCGCCGAGCGTCTGCTCGGCCATCGCGTCGCAAGATCCGCTGTCGGCGACGTCGGTCTCCACGAACAGCGCCTGCGCACCACTTTCGACGAGCGAAGCGACGACCATCGCCCCCGCCGAAGCGTCCTTTTCCGCCACGACGATCGCGGCGCCTTCGGCCGCCATCGCGCGCGCCGTCGCCTCGCCGATGCCGCGGCCGGCGCCGGTGACGATCGCTACCTTGTCCTTGAGACGCCCGGCCATCGTCACCAGTCCACGACGGTGCCGTCGGCAAGCACGGCATTGGTGGTGTGCATGACCTCCGGTCTGTAGGGATGCCGGTCGGCGACTGCCTCGTCGACCTCGACACCAAGTCCCGGCGCGTCCGGCACCTGCCAGCAGCCGTCGACCATGCGGATCGGCCCCTTCACCACCTCGAAATACCAGGGCACGGCGCCGACCATCTCTTCTTGGATCAGGTGGTTGGGCGTAGAGACCGCGAAATGCAGCGCCGCCGCGCCGGCGATCGGACCGAGCGGGTTGTGCGGCGCGACGCCCACCGAAACCGCCTCGGCCATGGCCGCTATCTTCTTGGCCTCTAGCAGGCCGCCGCAATGGCAGATGTCCGGCTGCACGATGTCGACCGCCCTTGCCCGGAAAAGGTCATCGAATTCGGGACGATCGACCAGCCGCTCGCCGGTGGCGATCGGCACGCGCGACTTGGCGGCGAGCTGCGCCAGCGCGCCGGTCTCGCCGGGCGGCAGCGGCTCCTCGATGAACATCGGCCGGTGCGGCGCGAGCGCATCGATATAGGCGAGCGCGGTCGCGGCCGAGGCGGGGCGCCCGTGGAAGTCGACCATGATCTCGACTTCCGGCCCGACCGCCTTGCGCAGCGCCTCCATGAGCCGGCCGACCTTGTCGATCTCGATGAGCGGCGCATGGTAGTGGCTGTAAGGGATGAAGACGGCCTTCAGCGCGCGATACCCCCGCGCCACCACCTCGGAGGCGCGCTGCACCAGCGGCTCGGCGTCGAGCGTCTCATAGACGGCGCGCATGTCGCCGAGGCCGAGATGCGTATAGACCTTGACCCGGTCGCGCACCTTGCCGCCGAGCAATCGCCAGACCGGTTGGTCGAGCCATTTGCCGAAAATGTCCCAGAGCGCCAGCTCGATGCCGGAGACGGCCGACATGCCGATGACGCCCAGCCGCCAGAACGAGTGCTTCTTGAGGATGCGCACCGCCTGCTCGATGTCGCGCGGATCGCGACCAACCAGAAGCGGGGCCAGGTCGTTGACGGCGCCGACGACGGCCTGGGTTTTCCATTCCAGCGTCGCCTCGCCCCAACCGTAAAGGCCCGGCTGATCGGTCTCGATACGCACGAACACCCAGTTGCGCATATCCGCGTTCACGACGCGCGTGGTGATCGCCACGATTCTCAAGCGCAACTCCTCCCAGGCGACACTTAGATCATATGAAAACGAGTTATCATACGATCTAAAATGGCGTCAAGGCGGAAACGTCAGCCCTTTGCGTGGAGATCGTCGGCGGCGATGTCGAGCAGCCTGTTCATGGCGGCGCGAGCGCCGGCGGTATCGCGGATACGGATCGCCTCCAGCACCGCGACATGGGCGGAAAGCGCGCGCGACTGCGCTTCCATCAACGGATTGGTGACCAGAAATGTGGCGCGCAGCGCGGCCTCCAGCATGCCGACCAGCCCCTTGAGCACGACATTGTGGCTGGCGGCGATGACGCCCTTGTGGAAGGCAAGATCCGCCTGGCAGACGGCGTTGAGGTCGCCCGGGATGTTGTCGCGCATGCCGACCACCGCGCGCTCGATCTCGGCGAGATCGGCAGCGGTGGCGCGCCTGGCCGCGAGTTCGGCCGCCGCCGGCTCGAAGATGCGGCGTGCCTCCAGCAGCCCCGAAACCAGTTCTTCATCGTCCTGGATGGCGGGATGCCAACCGAGCACCACCGGGTCGAGCAGCCGCCAGCTGTCGCGCGGCAGCACCCGCACCCCCGCCCGGCGCCTGGCCTCGACAAGGCCCTTCGCCGACAGCACCTTGACCGCTTCCCTGACGGAAGTGCGACTGACGCCCAGCATGGCGCAGAGCTCGTCCTCGCGCGGCAGGGCGTCGCCGGGAGCATAGTTCCCGCCCAGGATGCGGCTGCCCAGCACGCTGACGACGGCGTTGTGCACGCTTGCGCCACCCTGGTCGACCGAAGGCATCCAGCCGATTGCATCCGAAGGAACGATGGTTTCCACGCAATCCTCTCCGGTGAAAGCCCGCTACTGTCTGTTGTATGAAACGTTAGGTCTTATGTAAATTGGCAATTCATATGATGAATATCGCCAGTCGCCGGGCTGCATGGCGGAGAGTCGAACCGACGAAGCAGCCGGCGGCGCTGAGTTCAGCGCGCCGCCCACACCAGTCCGCGGCGCAGGATCGTGCGCATCTGCGGCACCTCGAATTCCTTGGCCACATGGCCGAGCGATGAATAAAACACCCGTCCCTTGCCATGCCGGCGCTTCCAGACCACCGGCATCACGACGCCGTCGATCCATGGCGCATGGTCGCCCGAGAAGGTGGTGGTCGCCAGCACTTCGTTCGAGGGATCGACATGCATGTAATACTGTTCGGAGCGGTAGGGAAAATCCTCGATGCCCTCCATGATCGGATCGTCGCGCCGCACGATATTGACCTGGTAGTCTATGATGTTGCCGGGATGCGCGACCCACTGCCCGCCGCACATGAACTGGTAGTCCGTCGATTCGCGAAACGCATCGCCCATCCCGCCATGATAGCCGCCGAGGCCGACGCCACTTTCGACCGCTTTCGTCAGATTGGCCTCTTCGGCCTTGGCGAGCTTGGACATGGTGTAGATCGGCACGATCAGGCTGAGCTCGGCGATTGCCGGATCGGCGAACGCCGCGGTCGTGTTTTCCACGCGCACGGCGAAGCCTTCCTCCTCGAGCATCGCCTTGACGACTCGCGCCCCTGCTTCGGGTTCGTGCCCTTCCCAACCGCCCCATACGATCAGTGCCTGCCGCATCTTCCGCTCCTCATGCCTTACCCTCGCGGCCGACCTGCGGCAGCGCGGAGTCGGGCGACCATCGCTGCAAAGTCCTACTGAGTCGAGCTTGAAAGAAATGCAAGGCGAAAAAACGCAAACGGCCCGCACGAGGCGGGCCGTTTTGGTATTTGGTTGCGGGGACCCGCAACCCCTTTTGTCATAACATCGTCAAGCCTTTGATTTTGTTCAGAATTGGCGAATTCGAGGATGCCGAGCAACTCGCCGCGCAGCTCGGCATGCACCTCACCGCGCTTGTCGCCGGGCGTGAGCACGATCTCTCCGATCAACGAGCGCAACGCCTCGGCGGCCCGACGTCCGTCCTCGTGGTCGGCGAGTGTTTGCGTGAACTGCTCCACCCGCTTGCGGTAGAGGGTGGCGATGTTGGGATGCAGGTCGGGCACGTCAGCGGGCGCCATTGCCAGGCGCGCGGTGACCTCCGCCTTCTGCCTCTCCAAGTCTTCCATCCTCGCTTTCATCGAAGGTTGGTACAGACCATCCTCGATTGCGGCCATGATGCCGGCGATGGCGCGCTCGATCTTGTCGAGCGCCTTGCGGTTCTGTTCGCCTTGCGCGCGACGCTCCTGGTTGAGGCGGTTGGTTTCCTGGGCATAGGCTCTGACCGCCTCGGCCACGGCATCGGCCGAGACCAGCCTTTCCTTCAGGCCCGACAGGACACGCTGCTCGATCTTCTCGCGCGTGATGGTGCGGCCGTTGTCGCAGGTGCCCCGGCGCTGGTGGTTGAGGCAGGCATAGCGCTCGCGTGTGA
>NZ_JAVIJB010000078.1:0-10156 GCF_033977165.1 Mesorhizobium captivum | reverse complement strand
AATCAGGCGGCAAATCTCCCCAGTGGATAGCCCTCAGGCAAGATGGGGTGCTCGTCACGCTCACGATCGTGCTCACGGATCTTTGGATTGTCTTGCTGCGCCCGCCGGATTTCGTGCGGCGATGGTCTCTCGCGCTGGTCCATGTGTTAACGACCTTCATCTGCTTGTTGAGGATCAACTGCCCTGCCGGGTTGTCGGTCGACTGAGTGCAGCGTGGTGCTCGATGCAACCTCCTGCTCGTCCAGGAGCAGGGTGCTGCTGGCGAGAGTGCGTGATCGCCATCGAAACCGGGCGTGTCGTCTGAGCGGCGAGGAGCCGATTCCACCCGCGCAGAGCGGTTCTGACCCAGCCCTAACATGTTGCTTTCCTTGCTCCATTCGATCGATCGCGAGGGCACTCGCAGCATGATTTTTTGTCTCGGCGGTTTTTGCCGCATCGCCAATGGGCGTTTCAAAAGTCGTGCCATTCGCCTGAACAAGCGCAAAAAAGTGCTCCGCACACTCATCAATGATTTATGTGAGAGTTCAGTCGAACCGAGGCCGGACACTTTGTGTCACGTACTCGACAAACCCGACAATGCGTGTCGGTTGCCCGACGTCTTTTCAGCAATGGCCAACAAGATTGATAGCGCCTCTAGAGGGATCGCGCCGTGTTGAAACGGTTTTTTCTCTTTTGGCACGGTCCCTGCAGCGTGATCCGCAAAGACGTCACGGATTGAGGAGAAATCTTGCCATGATCACGCTCACCGACAATGCTGTTGCCGCCGTCAAGACGGCTCTTTCCCGCGCCAGCGAGCAAGCGGAGGGCTTTCGCATTATGGTCCAGACCGGCGGCTGCGCCGGGTTCAAATACATAATGGGCCTGGAAAGCGTCTCGCGCCAGGGCGATGTGATTACGGAGACAGATGGGATCAAGCTGTTTGTGGACGCAGACTCCCAACCCCATGTCGCCGGCATGACCGTCGACTTCGTCACCGGGCTCGACTCTTCCGGCTTTGTCTTCGACAACCCCAACGCGCGGGACAAGTGCGGCTGCGGCAAGTCCTTCAGTTAACTGAGGACTGTTCGCATGAGGCCTGTCTACCTCGACAACAACGCAACGACACGGGTCGATCCTGACGTTGTGCGAGCGATGTTGCCGTACTTCACGGATCAATTCGGCAACCCTTCGTCAACGCACGCTTTTGGCGCCTCAGTCGGTGCGGCGATAAAAAAGGCGCGGCGGCACTTGCAGGCGCTGATCGGCGCGCAGTTCGACGATGAGATCACCTTCACCTCGGGTGGAACAGAAAGCGACAATGCAGCGATCCTTTCGGCGCTCGAGGTCACGCCCGACCGAACCGAGATCGTGACGTCCGCGGTCGAGCATCCCGCCGTATTGACGCTGTGCGCGCATCTTGAGCAGGTTCGCCGCGTCAAGGTCCACACGATCCCCGTGGATCGTCGTGGCCGGCTTGACCTCGACGCCTACAAGGCAGCCCTCTCGCCCCGTGTGGCAATCGTCTCGGTAATGTGGGCGAACAACGAGACCGGTACGATCTTTCCCGTGGCCAAGCTCGCCGAGTTGGCCAAGGAAATTGGCGCCCTTTTTCATACCGATGCAGTGCAGGCGGTTGGCAAGCTTCCGATGGACCTGAAATCGACCGCTATCGACATGCTGTCGCTCTCCGGCCACAAGCTTCACGGCCCCAAAGGGATCGGTGCACTTTGGATAAAGCGCGGCGTGCACTTCCGCTCGATGATCAAGGGAGGGCACCAACAGCACGGCCGGCGTGCCGGTACCGAGAACACGCCCGGCATAGTCGGGCTCGGCACGGCGGCCGAACTCGCCTTGAAATTCATGGACGACGCGACCACACGGGTAAAGTCGCTGCGCGACCGCCTGGAGGATGGGATCCTCCAGCGCATCCCAAACACCTGTGTCACTGGCGATCCGATGGAGCGGTTGCCAAACACCGCAAACATCTCCTTTGAACATACCGAAAGCGATGGAATTCCACATCTGCTGAGCCGCGTAGGCATCGCCTGTTCCTCCGGCTCCGCCTGCACCTCCGGCTCAATGGAACCCAGCCATGTCCTGAGCGCGATGAAGATGCCACACGGGGCAGTCCGCTTCTCGTTTGCGCGCGACAACAACGAAGAAGACGTCGAGCGGGTGCTTGAGGTCATGCCGGCAATCGTGGAGAAGCTGCGTGACTCTCCCGGTTCTGGGCCGTATGGGCGAAGTCCCGAAGACGTTCTATCCGGTCCATACCTGAGCGGAAGCAGAACAGGTTGCCGTTCATGAGCCGTGATGTCTTCCTCAACGACACGACCTTGCGCGACGGCGAGCAGGCGCCCGGTGTCGCCTTTACGACGGCGGAGAAGCTGGAACTCGCCGAGTCTCTTGTGGCCGCCGGCGTCCCAGAGATCGAGATCGGCACGCCGATCATGGGCGCCGACGAGATCGAAACAATTCGCGCCGCGGTCGCGCGTCGTCTCCCGGTTCGGCTCATGGCCTGGTGCCGGATGAAGGCGAGGGATCTCGACGCAGCGATCGAGAGCAGCGTCGGCGCCGTCAATCTGTCGCTGCCTGCATCCGACATCCAACTTGCCGCCAAGCTCGGCCTCGATCAGGCGGGAGCGCTCCAGGTCATCGAGGATATGGTCAGGCGCGCAGCCGCTGCCGGCTTCTTCGTCGCTGTGGGCTGCGAGGATGCCTCGCGGGCTGATGGGGATCATCTTGCCCGCGTCATCGAAACGGCTGCGCGCGCCGGCGCAAGCCGCGTCAGGCTGGCCGACACGGTCGGCATTCTCGATCCCTTTTCGACTTTCGAACTTGTCGCCCAGCTCATGGCGAAGTCTGAAATCGACCTCGAATTTCACGCGCACAACGATCTCGGCCTTGCGGCCGCCAACACGCTGGCCGCGATCCGTGCAGGCGCGCGCCATGCGTCCGTCACCGTCCTCGGGCTCGGCGAGCGTGCGGGTAATGCCGCGCTGGAAGAAGTGGCGGCCGCGATGGCCGTCATCGACGGCGCGGATACCGGCATCGAGCTGACCGCATTGCCCGACCTCGCCGCCCAGGTGGCTTGCGCCGCCCGCCGGCAGACGGCGACTATTAAGCCGGTCGTCGGCGCCGATGTTTTCACCCACGAATCCGGCACTCACGTCGCAGGGCTGCTGAAGGACTCGCGCGCCTACCAGGGGCTTGACCCGGCACTCGTGGGCCGCTGCCGGCGTATCGTCATCGGTAAGCATTCCGGCGCCACCTCGATTGCCCGTGTGCTGAGCGAAAGCGGTCGCGATCTCGACCCGGATTTGGCAGCCGCAATCGTGGCTCGCGTCCGCCGCAAGGCGGCCGAGACCAAATCGATCGTGACAGCAACTCAACTGGTCGAGCTCTACGATGGAATGTGCAGCGAGGCACACCTCGCGGATGTCGCCGGTCCAGGCCGGCTGGGCAACGAACTCAGCGACACCACAGTTGCCCGACCAGGGAGAATGCGATGAATTGTTCCGCTGACGGCCGCCCCATCGATGTTACCGACATCCTCGCGCGGCTAAAGGGCCTGTCGGCCGCGGAGGAGTTCTTCGCGCTCCTTGGGGTCTCCTATGACCCAAAGGTGCTGAATGTCTCACGGCTTCATATCATGAAGCGCGTGGGCCAATACCTTGCCGAAGAAGATCTATCCGATCTGCCCGACCAGGTGGTCGCCGCGCGGGTGCGCGCAACGCTGCTACGCGCTTACGAGGACTTCACGACTTCCTCGCCGCTTAAGCACCGGATCTTCAAGGTGCTCAAAGACCACGATCCGAACAAGCCTGCCACGCCGGGCCGCACCTTCGTCCCGTTCGAGTCCGTACTGAAGCGGTTCGCAAAAGAATGAGCGCGACATGGTTGCGACGCGACAATGTCGGGAAGCCGACAAATCGTGTCATCACGAACGCGCCCCTGGAAGGAACCAACGGAGTCTCGAGGAATATGAGCACGCAAAACAGTTGGCACGAATGATGCTGCCAAAGATCTACTGCCAAGCCCGCATCCGTATAGAAGCCCAAAGAGACCGCCAATGCACATCGTAGTCTGCATCAAGCAGGTGCCGGACTCGGCACAGATACGGGTCCATCCCGTTACGAACACGATCATGCGTCAGGGTGTGCCTACCATCATCAATCCTTACGACCTATTCGCCCTCGAAGAGGCTCTTAGACTGCGCGACACTTACGGCGGCGAGGTCACCGTGCTCACTATGGGTCCGCCCATGGCGGAGGACGCGTTGCGCAAGACGCTCGGTTACGGCGCCGACCGCGCGGTGCTGTTGACCGATCGCTATTTTGCGGGCTCCGACACGCTGGCGACCTCCTTCGCTCTTTCCCAGGCAATCGCGAAGGTTGGCGAGACGTTCGGCACGCCAGACATCGTCTTCACCGGCAAGCAGACGATCGATGGCGACACCGCCCAGGTCGGGCCCGGCATCGCCAAGCGCCTCGATCTCATGCAACTCACCTATGTCGCGAAGATCCCCTCCGTTGACCTCGCTGCGCGCGAGATCAAGGTCGAGCGCCGCTGTGAAGGCGGCACGCAGATGCTGAAGAGCAGGCTCCCTTGTCTCATCACCATGCTGGAAGGCACAAATGAGATCCGTCGGGGCTCGCTCGAGGACGCCCTGTACGCCGCGCGTAGCCAGGTCCTGAAGTGGAGTGCGGCCGACGCCGGCATTGATGACCTCACCAGATGCGGCCTACGCGGCTCGCCGACGGTCGTCAAGCGCGTTTTCGCCCCTACAGCACGGGCGGAAAAGGCGGCACTTATCGACACCCCCGAGAGGAATTTGCGTGATCTCGCTGACGAACTTATCGCCGCAATCTTAACCCGCGGGCCAGCGCTGGAACAGGAACTCGCCTTCAACGGCGGCCAATGACGGCAAGGAGAGACAATGTCGAGCGCGAATCGAGAAGCCCCTCGCCCTGCCTCCGGCCGTGCCGGCACAAAGAAGGAGCTGCCCGACCATTTCAAGGACTATCGCCACGTCTGGGTGTTTATCGAGCTCGAGCGCGGCCAGGTCCACCCGGTATCGTTCGAACTGCTCGGTGAAGGCCGCAAGCTCGCTGACAAGCTTGGCGTCGAGCTCGCGGGAATCGTGCTCGGACCGCCAGGAGAGACCACCCAGTCTGCGGTAGCCGAGGCCTTCGCTTATGGCGCCGATCTTGTCTACAACGTCGAGGCGCCGCTGCTTGCCGACTATCGCAATGAGCCTTTCACCAAGGCGATGACGGATCTGGTCGATGCCCATAAACCCGAGATCCTGCTTCTCGGGGCGACCACACTCGGCAGGGATCTTGCTGGTTCGGTCGCAACCACCTTGAAGACAGGGCTCACGGCCGACTGCACCGAACTCGACGTCGATACGGACGGTTCGCTCGCTGCGACCCGTCCAACTTTCGGCGGTTCCTTGTTGTGCACGATCTACACGCTCAATTACCGGCCGCAGATGGCGACAGTGCGACCAAGGGTCATGCCCATGCCGCGGCGGATGGATAAGCCGGTCGGGCGTGTCATCCGGCACCAGCTATCGGTAGCCGAGGATGACATCGTCACCAAAGTCCTCGGCTTCCTGCCGGATAGCCAGTCTGGAAAGGCCAATCTTGCCTATGCCGACGTTGTGGTTGCGGGAGGCCTCGGTCTAGGCGCGGCGGAGAACCTGCAGCTTGTGAAGGATCTCGCACGAGCAATCGGCGCCGAGCATGGCTGTTCGCGCCCGTTGGTCCAAAAGGGCTGGCTGTCGGCTGATCGGCAGATCGGCCAAACAGGCAAGACCATCCGGCCGAAGCTTTACATAGCGGCAGGAATTTCCGGCGCCATCCAGCACCGGGTTGGCGTCGAAGGAGCGGATCTCATCGTGGCTATCAACACCGACCCGAAGGCGCCGATTTTCGATTTCGCCCACCTCGGGATCGTCACCGATGCGATCCGCTTCCTGCCCGCACTGACGGAGGCCTTCACCCGGCGGCTGTCGCCCCACAGTCGCGATAAGCTTGCGAGCTAGGGAGATGGACATGATCGAGGAAAAATTCGACGCCATTGTTGTTGGGGCCGGCATGTCCGGAAACGCTGCTGCTTACACCATGGCAAGCCACGGCCTGAAGGTGCTGCAGTTGGAGCGAGGTGAATATCCGGGCTCCAAGAACGTTCAGGGTGCAATCATGTACGCGAACATGCTGGAGAAGATCATCCCGGATTTCCGGGATGATGCGCCTCTCGAGCGCCATTTGGTTGAACAGCGGCTTTGGGTCATGGACGACACTTCCCACACCGGGATTCACTATCGGTCGGACGACTTCAACGAGGCGAAGCCCAACCGCTATACGATCATCCGCGCCCAGTTCGACAAATGGTTTTCGCGTAAGGTGCGCGAGGCCGGCGCGACGGTTCTGTGCGAGACGACCGTGACGGAACTCGTCCGCGATGCCAAGGACAAGGTGGTCGGCGTCCGCACCGACCGGGTCGGCGGAGAGATTTTCGCGGACGTTGTCGTTCTCGCAGAAGGTGTCTCCGGACTACTTGGCACCCGCGCCGGGCTTCGCGAGATGCCGAGGCCAAAATCCGTGGCGCTCGCCGTCAAGGAAATGCATTTCCTGCCTGAAGAGGTCATAGAGCAGCGGTTCGGCCTCAAGGCCGGTGAAGGCTGCGTGATCGAGGCAGTGGGTACAATCTCCCGCAGCATGGCCGGGCTCGGCTTCCTTTACACCAACAAGGAATCGATCTCACTGGGCATCGGCTGCCTCGTTTCGGATTTCGCTTCGATGATGGAGAGCCCATACATCATACTCGATGCGTTAAAAAACCATCCTTCGATCCGGCCGCTGATCGCCGGCTCGGAGGTGAAAGAATATGCCGCGCATCTCATTCCCGAGGGTGGCTACAATGCGATTCCGCAGCTGTTTGGCAACGGCTGGGTGGTGGTCGGCGATGCTGCGCAGTTGAATAACGCCGTCCACCGGGAGGGTTCGAACCTCGCCATGACCTCCGGTCGGATCGCGGCTGAGGCAATCATGCAGGTCAAGAGCCGCAAGAGGCCGATGACCAAACAGAACCTTGCGCTCTACAAGACCTTGTTAGACAAGTCTTTCGTAATCAAAGACCTGAAGAAATACAAGGACATGCCGGCCCTGCTCCACACCAATTCCCAAAACTTCTTCACGACCTACCCGCAGTTGATGTCTCAGGCGGCTCAGAACTTTATGCGGGTCGACGGCACCCCGAAAATCGACAAGGAAAAGGCGACCACAGCTGCCTTCATCAAGGCGCGTTCGCGCTGGGGGCTGGTGAGCGACGTGGTCCGCCTGGCATTCGCCTGGCGCTAGGAGGACGAGATGACAATCGCAGTGCCACGCATTGAAGAGAAGCTTTACCAGAACCGGTATCTGGTCGATTCGGGGCGCCCACATATAAAAGTGCGACCGCACCAAAAGCCAAGCGCCAACCTGCTCGCGTTGACCCGCGTCTGCCCGGCCCAATGTTATGAATTGAACGACAAGGGCCAAGTGGAGATCACCGCCGACGGCTGCATGGAGTGCGGCACCTGTCGGGTACTGTGCGAGGCCAGTGGTGAGATCGAGTGGAATTATCCGCGCGGCGGCTTCGGTGTCCTCTTCAAGTTCGGATGACCCGCGCACGCGCGCGCCGTTGCCAGAGCCGATACCTGGAATTGTCGCGATTGCAACATGACAATTTGCAATTGAACAGGGGCTCGTGAATACTAGGATGTAGCGAGTCGAAAGAAAGGCGCTTTGGGAGGGGCACCTTACAACCCCTGAGGTGTTTCCATGGGTCAAGTAATGCGGGATCGGGTGCACGAGGTAGGGGTTGGCGACGCACGGCCACCCATCAAAGCGATGCACGGGGCAAACATCCCGCTCAGGGGCCTCTACGAGATATCCGAGATCCTGACTGCCCCCACGCGGCTGCAGATCACGCTTGGCAATGTCGTGAACATTCTCTCCTCGTTTGTGCAAATGCGTCATGGAGAAATGGTCATCAAGGAGGCGGCCGGGGAGCTGGAGATTGCCGCAACTGCCGGCAACAAACACGCTCCTCAATCAGATTGGCGCCGCTTCACACCGCAGACCGTGGTAGACCGTATCTGCGCTACGGGGAGGCCACTCGTCATACACGATGTCAGCAAGTCCGAACTATTTCAGGCTGATCTCCAAACGGCTTCGGGCGGCGCAACCATGCCAGTTACCTTTATCGGAGTGCCAATAGAGGCTGAGGATGAAATCCTCGGTACACTGTCGATCGACCGTATCCGGGACGGCGCCGCCAGCGTGCATTGCGACGAAGACGTGAGCTTGCTGACAATGGTCGCCAATCTTGTCGGCCGGACTATCCGCCTCCATCGCATCCTGAGCACAGATCGTCAGCGGCTCTTTGAGGAGGAAGGGAGAGCGGAGAAATCGCGCGACGAGAAGGAGGCCCGCCCTGCGCGCCATTCGCCTGTCAAAATCGACGGGATCATCGGGGAAAGTCCAGCACTCAAGCAGGTGCTTGAAACCGCCGCAATCGTGGCAAGGACCAACTCCACCGTGCTTTTGCGGGGTGAAAGCGGCACCGGCAAGGAATTTTTTGCGCAGGCCATCCATAAGCTTTCGCCTCGCAGCAAGAAGGCTTTCGTCAAACTGAACTGCGCCGCACTGCCTGAAAGCGTTCTGGAATCGGAGTTGTTCGGGCATGAAAAGGGCGCCTTCACCGGGGCTGTCGCGCAGCGTGCCGGCCGTTTCGAATTAGCCAATGGCGGAACCCTGTTGCTTGACGAAATCGGCGAGATTTCGCCTGCCTTCCAGGCAAAGCTCTTGCGCGTCTTGCAGGAAGGCGAGTTGGAGCGCGTCGGCGGCACCAGGACGCTAACGGTCGACGTCCGGCTCATATGCGCCACCAACAAGGATCTCGAGACGGCTGTCGTGAATGGAGAGTTCAGGGCCGATCTTTACTACCGTATCAATGTGGTGCCAATCATGCTGCCACCGCTCAGAGAGCGACCCGGCGATATTCCACGCCTTGCGAAGGCCTTCCTCGATCGATTCAATAGCGAGAACCATCGCGAGCTCGCCTTCGCGCCGTCGGCGCTTGACCTGATCTCGCAATGCTACTTCCCTGGCAACGTCCGTGAGCTGGAAAACTGCGTGCGAAGGACGGCCACTCTTGCGCGTTCAAGCACCATCGCCACTTCAGATTTCGCCTGCCAGAATAGCCAGTGCCTGTCTTCCCTCCTCTGGAAAGGAGCCGACCGTGCAAATGACGGCAATGCCAGCGATGAGTTCGGCCGCAACAGGATGCCGGTTGAATCGCCGCTGGGAGCCAGGCGCACCGGCGCCTCCGAGGGCGCGGCGGTGCCCGTCAACGCCCGCGGTCCGAGCCATCCTGCCTCGGGTGCAACAGGCATGCGTGTGACCGATGGCGACCGGCTGATCGACGCGATGCAGAAGGCCGGCTGGGTTCAGGCCAAGGCTGGTCGTATCCTCGGCCTCACGCCGCGGCAAGTCGGCTATGCCCTGCGTCGGCATGGTATCGAGGTAAAGAAGTTCTAAACGCCCTGCGAGGTCAAACGTCCTCGCGCCATGTGCGAGTGGTGCCTTTGAGACGCCACTCGACGCAGCGCATGTAGAATCGAGGCACTACGTCATCGGCTTCTCCTTCCCGGTGGTGCCGAAGGGCCAGGCGCGCATCCACACGCAGATGTCGGCGGATCCAAGGAACAAAAGAATGTCCAACATGATGAAGGCGCTGGTGAAGGCCAAGGCCGAGCCGGGCATCTGGATGGAAGAGGTGCCGGTGCCGGAGATCGGCCCCAATGACGTGCTGATCAAGGTCAGGAAGACCGCGATCTGCGGCACCGACGTCCACATCTACAATTGGGACCAGTGGGCGCAAAAGACGGTGCCGGTGCCGATGGTGACCGGCCATGAATTCGTCGGCACGGTCGCCGATTACGGCGCGGCGGTCACCGAATACAAGGTCGGCCAGCGCGTCTCCGGGGAGGGCCACATCGTCTGCGGCCACTGCCGCAACTGCCGGGCGGGCAGAGGGCATCTCTGCCGCAACACGCTTGGCGTCGGCGTCAACCGTCCGGGCGCCTTCGGCGAGTACATGGCGATCCCGCAGCACAATGTCGTGC
>NZ_JAVIJB010000077.1:0-14584 GCF_033977165.1 Mesorhizobium captivum | reverse complement strand
GAGGTGAAGGCGCTGGCGAAGGCCTGCGTGTCGTTGGTCCCAAGCACCGTCTCGTCGACCGTCAGCGGCGCGCTGGCGCCCGGCGCCGAGATCGACGGGCCGTCATCATTGAAGGTGATGGTCAGCGTGCCCGGTGCCGTCGAACCATCGGCATCGGTGATCACATAGCCGAGATTGACCGTTGCGTTGTTCTCGTTGTTTGGGCCCTGCGCCTGCAGCACGTTGTCGAGCAGCGTCACGCTGTAGGTGCCGGTCGCCGGGTCGGTCACATGGACTGTGAACAGGGCCGTGCCGATGCGGTCTCCGCTGGTGGTGGTTGCCGTCAGCGTGCTGGTGCCGGAATCCCAGCTGTAGGTCACATTCTCCTGGCCGACCGTGCCGGAGGTGTTGTTGAGGGTGGCGAAGGAGAAGCCGTTGCTGCCGGCACCGTCGCCGCCGACGTTGCCGCCGAGCGTGCCGTTGTAGACGGCTTCACTGGCGCTGAGCGGAACCTCGCCCGTATTGGCGTCGATATCGCCCGTCGTGCTCGCCGCGTTGCCGCCGGCAAGTCCATCGTCGTCGACCGTGGCTGCGGCCGAGCCGCTCGTCGGCGTATTGGCGTCCGTCACCACGAAACTGATGCCGGCCGTCGCCGTGTCGCCGTCGCCGTCCGTCACCGTGTAGGTCGCAGAGGCGGCGCCCGTGCCGGCGACCGAGCTGTCGGCGGTGAAGGAGTAGCTGCCGTCAGCCTTGACCTTGATGAAGCCGTCGCCGATGTCGATCTGCTGCGAGTAGCCGTCTTGGCCGAAGACCAGCAGCGTGCCGTCGATATGCGTCACCGTGGCGCCGTCGGCGCCGGCGACGAAGTCCAGCGTGCCGGTGATCGTGCCGCCTTCAGCGACGTTCTGCGGCGCCTCGGTCGAAGCCGTCGGCGCGTCGTCGTCGAAGGTGATGGTCAGCGTGCCGGTCGTGGACGAGTTGTCGGCATCGGTGATGGTGTAGGTCAGGCTGGTTGTCGGATCAATCGCGTTCTCATCGTTCGGGCCGCCGGCATGCAGCACGTTGTCGAGCAGCGTCACGGTATAGGCGCCGCTTGCCGGATCCGTTACATGGACCGTGAACAGGGCCGTGCCGATACGGTCCCCGCTGGTGGTGGTCGCCGTCAGCGTGTTGGTGCCCGCGTCCCAGCTGTAAGCCACCGTTTCGGTGCCGACCGTGCCGGTCGTACCGTTCAATCCGGCGAAGGAGAAGCCATTGGCGCCCGCGCCGTCGCCGCCGACGCTGCCGCCGAGCGTGCCCGAGAAGCTCGCCTCGCTGCTGGCCGGACCGTCGGCGTCGCCGATGTTGGCGTTGATGTCATCAGTCGTGCTTGCGGCGTTGCCGCCGGCCAGCCCGTCATCGTCGACCGAGGCCGCGGCCGCGCCGGTGGTCGGGTGGTTGGCGTCCGTCACGACGAAGCTCAAGCCGGCCGTCGACGTGTCGCCGTCGCTATCGGTCACCGTGTAGGTGGCGGACGCGGCACCCGTGCCGATCACCGGATTGTCGGCTGTGAAGGAGTAACTGCCGTCGGCCTTGACCTTGATGGAGCCGTCGCCGATGTCGATCGACTGCGAATAGCCGTCTTGGCCGAAGACCAGCAGCGTGCCGTCGATATGCGTGACCGTGGCGCCGTCGGCGCCGGCGACGAAGTCCAGCGTGCCGGTGATCGTCGCGCCCTCGGCGACGTTCTGCGGGGCTTCGACCGAAGCCGTCGGCACGTCGTCGACGATCTTCACCGAGAGCGTGCCGTTATCGCTCTGTCCGTCCAGGTCGGTCAGCGTGACGGTGAAATTCTCGAACAGGCTGTTGGCGCCCTGAACAGGGTCGTGCGCCTCGTTGTCGACCAGCGTGTAGGTATAGCTCACCTCGCCGGTAGCGGCATTGTAGCCGGTCACCGTCAGCGTGTTGCCGAGCGCCGTCGTGAACGAACCGCCGGTGAACACGCCATTGGTGATGAAGTCATGTCCGTCGATCGCCAGCGAAGCGATGCCGTCGGGCGAGTGGATGGTGAAGGTGCCGCCCTGGGTGGTGCTTTCCTTTGACGTGTCGGAGCCGTCCGACTCGCCGGACCCGCGGCCGGCCAAGAGGTCGTCCTCGTTGACGACGACATCGCCGCCATTGGCTTCCGGCGTCAGGTCGCTGATCTCGGGCGTCGAGTTGCCGATCGCGATCGTCAGCGTGGTGTGCGAGGTGTCGCCGTCGCCGTCCTTGATCGTATAGGTGAAGACGTCATTGACGCCGCCGGGCGTGTTGGCGTCGCGCACATAGGTATAGCTGCCGTCGGCGTGGAGCGTCAGCTTGCCGTAGGCGCCCTGGACCTGCACATCGAGCGTGCTCGCGTCGTTGAGATCGGCATTGGTCGTGCCCTTGGCGACGCCAACCACTGTCGCGCCGTCGGCGCCTTGGGTGTCGGCAACGCCGTCCGTCGTGTTGGCATCGCCCGCATCCGTTCCGCCGACCAGCACATTGCCGGTCGCCGGGCCGAGCTGGCCGGCCGCGACGCTGTCGACGTCGGCGATCGCCGTCGGCACGTCATCGATGATGGCGACGGCAAAAGTAGTGCTGGCTGTATCGCCGTCGGAATCCGTGACGGTGATGCTGAAATTGTCCGGAACCGTGTCGTTCTGATCGAACCCGTTCGTCTGTTTGGGATGGGGGACCGACTCGGTCACCGTATAATTGTATTCAATAGCGCCGGTGTTCGGGTCGAAGGAGACGATGGTCAGGTAGCCGAACTGGCCCTGGATCTGCTGGCCAGCGGCTGTGACGGTGACGCCGTTGATGACGATCGATCCGATGCCGTCCGGAGCGTCGATGGTGATCGTTCCTATGCTTGACGTTTCCGCGTCGCTCGGCGCGTCGCTGCCCGGCGATTGTCCCTGTCCGCCGTTCAAGCCGGTCTCGCTGGCCGCCTCGTCCGGGCTGAGCAACGACACGGCCACGACTAAAACGCCCTTGTCGGCGGCGACGGACGGGAACAACTCCCGATGTTCAGGCTGGCCGAACGCCAGAGCCGTCGGCGGCAAAAGCGACGTCAGGCCGAAGCCGTCACCGATCCCGCCGGGAGGAACCGAGAAGTTTCCGCCGGCGCTGCCTGGCGCGCCATTTCCGCCGGCCGAGATCGAGCCGTCGGCGCCGAAGGCGACATCGATATGGCTGGATTCAAGGGCCGCGATCAGGGCAACGCGCGGCACCTCGACGTCGCCGATGATGAAGGTCGGCACGTTCAGCGCGCCGTCCTTGATGACGATCTCGGATCCGTCGGGCTGCACCAGCACGAGATCGTGTCCGTCGACCTTGATGTTGTCGATCGAGACATTGGCCGGAAGCTTCACGACGTTGCCGGCCTCGGCATGGTATTCATGCGGAACGTTCGAGGCTGCCGCGTTCGCGGCGGGAGCATTGGAGGCGGGAGCGTTGGCGTCCGCCGCCGGCTTGTCTGCCCCCTGTGCATTCTGCGCGTTGTCCGCGCCCTGTGCCGGCGCGCCGCTGTCCACATCGACCGGTACCGGTTCACCCGTCGTCTGCGCGGCGGCTTGCGCGACTTGCACGCCCGCCGAGACCGGATGTTCGCCAACAGTCGTGTGCTCGTCCGAGAAATTTGAAACGGCGTCGAATTCGATACTGGTCGTCATAGCTCAAGCCCCCTTCGGCATTTCCCGGAAAGAGACATGTGAGCCTCGAACTTTGCAACACACCTTCAATCTTTTTCATATACTTGAATATGTAGAGAGTTGCATTTTTTACACTTGGTAAATCGTCATGATATACCCAGTTATGTATTATTGGAGGCGCCGTCGGACCGGTGGGGAAATGCGGCGCCGGTTCGGTAGGCGAAAGTATAAATTTAAGTAAAATTTGAAGAAAAGCAGAACAGATTGATTCGCGGAAATTTACCCACCTTCCTTTCCGATAATTTGAGACAAGATCGGTAGCGTCCACAGTCAAAGGTGGGCGCTATGAAAATACAAAAAGCTGCTCCGGCGGCATCGGGGATCAAGGTTCTGCTGCTGGCCATCGGCCTCGCCGGTCTGCCGAATGCGTCGTTCGCCAGCGCGATTTCCGTCGGAAATCCCGCCTCTCAAACGGTGCCCGCGCCTGGCAATCTCGGCGGCGTCTCGCTGGCAAGGTTGCAGCCTTGGCAGCCCGTAGCCGCTTACCGGATGACCGGTGTCGACAGCGCCTACGGACCCCTCGAAGCTTACCCTGCGGTGGATCCTTCGAGCGGAGAGGGCGCCCTTGGCATCGATCCGATCCAGGTTGACCCGATCCAGACTGGGGCGATCATCCCTGGCGTGTTCGGGTCGGTGGCCTTGTCCATGCGCAACTTCCCGGTCGCGGCGCGCTGGGCGCCTGTCTACAGAGCCATCGTCGACTGCACGCCGGGCAGCGCCTGCGATCGTGAGAACGCGGCTTTTGGCGCAATCATCAACGTCGCCGGCAGCAAGGGTTTTCGCGACAAGCTGGCCTTCGTCAACAGCAGCATCAACCGCCTGATCGCCTATCGCAAGGACAGCGCCGTCTACGGCAAGCTCGATTACTGGGCAAAGCCTTCGGAGATCCTCGAGCATCGCGCCGGCGACTGCGAGGATTTCGCCATATTGAAGATGGCGGCGTTGTTGCGCGCCGGAATCCCGGCGCAGAGCATGTCGCTCGTTGTGCTGCAGGACCGCCGCCGGAAATTCTTCCATGCCGTCCTGTCGGTGAGCACGGGAAGCGGCGCCTTCATCCTGGACAGTCTCAGCAACAATGTGGCGATGGACAGCGACCTTCCCGATTATGTCCCGCTCTATTCCTTCAGCACCGATCGCGCCTGGATTCACGGATCGAAGTCCGGCGCGCGGATCGCCGATATCGCCGGCGGCTTCGCGACGGTGGCGCCGGGCGAGGGCGCATCGCCTGATGCGGCGGTGACGCCCGCGAGTGCAGGCTTCGGTCCGAAATAGGCTGCCTGTCGGGTGGAGCGTTTCAAGGAAGCGCACCACAATGTTCGCAAATTGGCCGAAGCCTTCCCAACATCGTCATCCTTGGGTCTGCGCCGCGTCGCCGCTCCTTGCTTCGCCATAGGATGACGAAGACGAAGGCTTCGGCCAATCTCCAACGCATTCGACGTGCCAACGAAAGCACCATCCAAGCCGTCAAGATTTCTGCGCCAGCCAAACTACCCGTTGAAGACGAACGCCATAAGAAGTTCCGGCTCGGTCACCGGCGCGCGCACGGCACTGAGCTGGCCCCGGTAGCGGCGCTCGCCGGCGCCGATGACGAAGCCGGTGGTGACGGGCGTGTCGCCATTGGCGTCAAGCCGTGCGAAGACGTCGGTGACGTTGAGGTCCAGCGCCAGCTTGAGGTCCTGCCGCCCGTCCTCGCCCGGTGCGTTCGGCAATTGGCGCCTGACCAATTGCTGGAAGGACGTGTTGAAGGTCAGGATCTTCTTCGACGACGACAGCGCGAAGGCGGGCGAGGGGCAGGCGACCAGGATCGCGTTGATCGTGCGGATCGAGGCGAGCTTGCGCAGCTCCATGCTTTCCTCGGCCAGCCCCCGCATGCACGCCACCCGGATCGCCGAGGTGAGATTGCCCTGGTCGGGATGGCTTTCGGCGATCTCCTCGACCAGCATGCCGATCGTGCATTTGCGCCTTTCGGCCATATGCTTCAGCGACGCCCAGAAGGCGCGCTCGAGCCGGATGCCGCGGCGCACGCCGCCGCGCGCCACGACCCGGAACTCCGGGCCGAAATCCTCGGCCACGAGCGGCGGCAGCAGCCGTTCGCGCGAAGTCTCGGGGCGGGCGGCGCTATCGCTCACTCATCGCCTCCTGACGCGCCTTGTTGATCGGCTTCAAAAGGTAATTGAGGATCGTCTTGCGCCCGGTCTTGATATCGACCGAGCAGATCATGCCGGGGATGATCGAATAGCTCTTGCCGTTCCTTTGCAGCGTGGATTTCTCGGTCGCGACGCGCACCTGGTAATAAGGCTCGCCCGTCTTCTGGTCGACCAGGCTGTCGGCGGTGATGTTCGAGACCTTGCCTTCGATGCCGCCGAAGATCGAAAAATCATAGGCCGTGACCTTGATCAGCGCGTCCTGGTCCGGCTGGATGAAGGCGACGTCGCGCGGCGAGACCCGCGCCTCGACCAGGAGCGTCTCGGAGGTTGGAACGATACCGGCCACGACCGCGCCCGGCTGGACGAAGGCGCCGAGCGTGTTGACGTCGAGCGTGTTGACGATGCCGTCGACAGGCGAGCGGATATCGGTCCGCGCCACCTTGTCGGTGGCGCCGCGGATGGTTTCGTCGACCACCGACAGGTCGGCCAGCGCCTGCGTCAAGTCGCTCAGCGCCTCCTGCTGCAATTGCAGGCCGAGCTCGTCGACCTGAAGCTGCGCCTCGGTGATCGCCGCCTTGGTCTTCTTGATGGTCTCTCCGGCAAGGTTGAGCTGCCCACGGAGATCGGTCTGCTCCCGCTCGACGCGAATCTGTTCGGTCCTGGCCATCAGGCCCTTCTTGACCATCGATTCGACCAGCGCCGTTTCCTGGTCGCTGACGGCTAGGCTCTTGGACAGGCGATCGGAATTGGCGGTTGCCTCGTCGAGTTCCTTCTCGCGCTGATCGAGACGCGATTTGAGCACCGACAGCTTCACTTCGAAGTTCTCGCGGCGCGCCACGAGCAGCTTCTGCTCGTTATCGCAGATTTCCGGCGCGGCCTTCTGGATGTCCGCCGGGCACGGAAACGACCCTTCGACATTGCCGCTCTGTTCGAATTTGAGCCTGGCGATGCGCGCCTGCAGGGCGCGGGCCTTGGCCTGCTCCTCGCCGAGGCTGGAGGTATTGCCCGTGTTGTCGAGACGGATGATCAGGTCGTTCTTCTTGACGGTCTGGCCGATCTTGACCGCGATTTCCTGGACGACCCCGGCTTCGCTTGCCTGGATAATCTGCGTCTTGGAGGCAGGAATGACCTTGCCATCGCCGCGCGCGATCTCGTCGACCTCGGCGAAGGACGCCCAGGCGGTGAAGGCAACGAACAGTGCCCCTATGATGTAGACGGACGCCGATGCGAAAAGCGGCGGCCGGTCTTCTTTTGCAAGCATTCCCCAACGTACCCCGGTCAGGCATTCGCCTTTTGCAATGCCTGGATTACCTGTTCCTTCGCTCCGTCCGCGACCACACGCCCCTGCTCGATGACGATGAGGCGGTCGACCAGTTCCAGCATGCTGTAGCGATGGGTCGACACGATCAGCGTCGTGTTGCGGTCGAATGCGACCTTGAGCTGCCTGATCAGCTGCCGTTCCGAGGCGAGGTCCATCGAGCCCGACGGCTCGTCCAGGAAGACGATTTTCGGCTTGGTCAAAAGCAGCCGCGCGATTGCCACCGCTTGCCTCTGGCCGCCCGAGAGGTTGGTGCCCCGCTCGCCGACATTCATGTCGTAGCCACGCGGATGGCGCGAGACGAAGTCGTCGACGCCCGCGGCCTTCGCCGCATCGATGATCTCCTCGTCGGTCGCTTCCGGAGCGGCCATCAAAAGGTTTTCCTTGATGGTGCCCGAAAACAGGTCGCCCGCCTGCGCGACGATGCCGACCGCGGCGCGGACTTCCGACGGGTGGTATTGGCGCATGTCGATGCCGTCGATGAGCAGCTCTCCGGAAGTCGGCAGGAAGAGCCGGCCGATCAGCCGGCCCATTGTCGTCTTGCCGGAGCCGATGCGGCCGATGATGCCGATCCGCTCGCCTGGCCGTATTGCAATGTTGAGCCCGTTCAGAACCTCGTTTTCGGTACCCGGATAGGCGAAACCGACATTCTTGAAGAGCATAGCGCCGCTGCGGATTGGCCGGTTGACGAAGCCGACCGTGTCTGGCCGGTCCTCCGGCTGCGACATGATCGTGTTGACGATCCTGAGCGACAGCATGGCCTGCCGGAAGCGGGAGAGGGTGATGGCAATCTGGCCGAGCGGCGCGACTGCCCGGCCCGCCAGCATGACCGTGCCGATGATGGCGCCTGTCGAGACCTGGCCCTCGGAAAAGGCGTAGGCGCCGGCAACCACAAGGGCGACGGTCACCAATTGCTGGATGGCGCCGGTGATGTTGCCGGCGGCGGCCGAAAGCTCCTTGATCTTCTCCGACGTGTTGGCTGCGTTCTTCGAGTGCTCGCCCCATTTGCGCAGCAGATAGGCCTCGGCGCGCAGCGACTTGATCGTCTCCAGCGTGGAGATGGATTCGACCAGCAGCGCCTGGCGCTGCGCTGCCTCGTTCATCGAAGCGGCGACCCGCTTGCCGATGCGCCGCTGTGTCACCATCCCGACGATGACGGCGATGGCGAAGGCCACAGCCGGTATGATTACCAGCCAGCCGCCGATGGCGTAGATGACCAGCAGGAAGACGAACACGAAAACCGTGTCGATGAAGACGCTGATGGTGTTCGAGGTGAAGAACTCGCGCACGAACTCGTACTGTGTGACGCGGTTCGCGTATTCGCCGGTCGATCCGGGCCTGGCCGACAAGGACGAGTTGAGCACTTTCTCGAACAGCAGATATGAAATCCTGAGATCCGCCTTGCGCCCGGCATAGTCGATGAGCGAAGCGCGGGCCGTCTTTAGCAACAGGTCGAACACGATCGCCGCGCCGATCCCGAGCGCCAGCACCCAGAGCGTCGAGATCGCCTTGTTCGGCAGGATCCGGTCGTAGACGTTCATGGTGAAGATCGGCGAGGCGATCGCCAGGAGGTTGATGAAGACCGCCGACAGTACGACCTTCGAATAGGTGCGCCAGAACGCTCCCATCGTTCCGGTCAGCCAATGGCGCCTTTCGATCCTCGGCGCCGTGCCGACCGTCATCTCCTCGGCGGTATTGGCATAGGTGATCGAGAATGAGGCGCCGCCGCTGATATAGCTCTCGGCGAGCTCCGATTTGCCGATCGCGGTGCGGCCGTCTTCCTGCGGGGCCGTCAGATATTGCCCGGTTCCGGTCTCGGCAAGCAGCGCAACCGGCAACTGGCTGGCGCGGAAGACGATGGCCGGGAGGTCGACGCGGCCGCGCACGAAATCGCGATGGCTGAACGCCTGGACCTCGAGACCGATGCGTTCGGCAAGGTGCCTGATGTCGTCCGGCTCGATGCGCGTCTCCGAAATCGGCACCCCGGCAAACAGCACGGTTTCCGCGCTCGGCCGGCCGAGATAGGCTGCAATCGCCGAGAAGCAGGCTTTGAAAGCCTCCTTGGGCGAGACGATGTTAGGCTGTTGGTTCACGATCCGCCCCGAAGGACCTGAGATCGATACTTACATCGGTTGCTTCTTCCTGACCGGCGCGAGGATATCGAACGGCAGATCGTTCTTCTGCTCCGACGGCGTTCGCGCATAGGTTTCGGTGTCGGCCGTTGCCGGCACACCGAATTCCGTTCGCGCGTAGGCCGCCGATTGCCTGGCCGGCTGGATATTCATTGTCTTCAGCAACTCCCCGGTCGCGGCCAGCAGCCGGTATTCGGCGAACAGCGACGCATAGGAAGAGGTGTCGGCCAGCGTTGCTGTGTTGAAACGCGTGTTCTGCGCGTCGAGCACGTCGAGCAGCGAGCGCTGTCCGACCTTGAACTGCTCGCGGTAGGACGCGACCAGCTTTTCGTTGGTGGCAGCCTGCAGCCGCAGCGTCTGCGCAAGTTCCGCCTGGCGGAAGCGGCGGTCCCATGAGGTGCGCACGGCTTCCTCGATCTCGCGCAGCACCTGATGCAGCGCAAGACGCTGCTCGCTGGTGCGGCGGATCTGCTCCTGCTCGTTGGCCTTGTCGATGCCGCCGCGATAGAGGTTCCAGCGCAGCACGACGCGCGCCTGCAGGTCGCTGGTGTCGCCATCGTCGCCGTCGATGTCATATCCGCCCCGGGCGACGCCCTCGGCAGTGATCGTGGGGCCGAATTTTGCCCGCGCGGCGTCGATCAGTGACGCGGCGGCGTCGATATCGCTGTTGGCCATATGGACGCGGGGATTGTTCTGCCTGGCAAGCCCGATCGCGTCGTCGAGCGACCGCGGCAGCGCGCCGGCCACATCGGCCGGACGCGACGGATTGGCGAGCGGCTTGCCGACATTCTTGAAGAAGCGGATCTTGGCCGCCTCCAGTTCTTCCGTGGCCTCCTGCATCCGCGCCTTGGCGGCATAAAGCCGCTCCTCGGCCTGCTGCCGGTCGGCATCGTTGAGCGCGCCGCCCGCGATGCCCTGCTTGATGTCGCCGAGTATAGACTGATGGAAGGCGAGGTTCTTCTTCGCTTCAGAGACGATCGACGCCTGCAGCATATATTCAAGATAGTCCTGGACGACGGAAAGTCCGATGAATTCGGATCGTTCCAGCACCCTGAAGGAAGCCCCGTCCACGCGCGAGGCCTGCCGATTCAATTCGGCCCGCCTTGCCCCGCTGTCATAAAGCGTCTGCGTAACGGTGAGATCGGCCTCGTTCGGAGAGAGGGCGTCATCGTCCTCGCCGAGCGCGCGACGGGAAGAATTGTCCAGGCGGCGAACGCCGGTCGACGCTTCCAGATCGACGCTGGGAAGATAGAGGCCTTTTGCCTGGCGCAGCTCGAATTCGATGGCTTCGCGGTTTTCGATCGCCTGCCCAATCTCAGGATTGGACTCTACGGCGACTGCTATGGCTTCCTTGAGCGTGAGCGCGCTGGCGCTTCCACAAGTCAGCATCGACACCGTCATGGCAAGCGCAACGCGCCAGCCGACGGTCACTTTACCCGTCCTGGTCATTTTTACCCCGTGACTATCCCCGCGCCTTTTTGTTTTTGTCGACGCTTATTTGCCCAAGCCTGCCACCGGAGCTTGCGATGAGTATCTATCAGATTTTTCGAGGATGTGAGCGCTTAATGATTTAGAGGCGCACAAAAGCGAAGATTCGGACCATTAGTCCCGACGGTTGTAGCAAAAATGGCACAGAAACGGTGCCGGTCTGGATTGCTATGGGCTGAAACCGACGGCGATCGCGATTGTCCTCAACAAATAACGGGCCCGCATAAGGAATCGCCAGGCGCTCGTAATCAGCGCCGCCTCCCCCGGCAAAATCGGGTCCCGGGCGCGAGCTTTGCCATCGCGTCGTTCCTGAAAGTCTGCTTGCCGGTGCATCCGGCCGGTCGCGGTGCGAATGCCCGAGCGCCGCGGACTGTTGAGGCAAATCTGCTCCGGTTCCGCAAGGCATGGACCGGAAAATGCCATCTGTGGCTGGTTTTGTTGGCAAACGGGGGTCGTTCCCTGTATTGCGGGCCGAAGCAAAGAATGGACGTTCTTGTATGACAAATGTCGCCCTGACCGGGCTTGCCCGCGATCTCGCCCGGCGCGCCGCCGAGGGCCGTCCCGTGCGCATCGGCGTCATCGGCTCCGGCGAGATGGGCACCGACCTGGTGACCCAGGGTATGCTGATGCCGGGCATTTCGGTCGCGGCCATCTCCACGCGCCGCCCGCACACGGCCCGCGACGCAATCCGCATCGCTTATGGCGACGACGCAATGGCTGCGGAAGCCGAGACCACCTCCAAGGTCAGCCAGGCGATCGAAAGCGGCAGGATCGCAATCACCTCGAACGAGATGCTGGTCACCAATCCGCTGATCGACGTGGTCATCGATGCCACGGGAAAACCTGGCGTCGCCGCCGATTTCGACCTGATGGCCATGGAGCATGGCAAGCATCTGGTGATGATGAATGTCGAGGCCGACGTCACCATCGGCTGCTATCTGAAGCAGCAGGCCGACCGGCTGGGCGTGGTCTATTCGGTCGGCGCCGGCGACGAACCGTCGAGCTGCATGGAGCTGATCGAGTTCGCCTCGGCGCTCGGCTACACCATCGTCTCGGCCGGCAAGGGCAAGAACAACCCGCTCAACCACGATGCCGTCCCCGACGACTATCGCGAGGAAGCGCTGCGCCGGAACATGAACCCGCGCATGCTGGTCGAGTTCGTCGACGGTTCCAAGACCATGGTCGAGATGTGCGCCATCGCCAACGCCACCGGCCTGGTGCCCGATGTCCCGGGCATGCATGGCCCCAAGGCCGATCGCGACCAGCTCGCCGAGGTGCTTGTCCCGCGCGAGGACGGCGGCATCCTGTCGAAGAAGGGCGTCGTCGACTACACGATCGGCAAGGGCGTGGCGCCCGGCGTTTTCGTCATCGTCGAGGCGACGCATCCGCGCGTCGTGGAACGCATGGACGACCTCCATGTCGGCCACGGCCCCTACTATAGCTTCTTCAGGCCTTACCACCTGACCTCGCTCGAGGTGCCGCTGACCGCGGCCCGCATCATGCTCTACGGCAGGCCGGACATGGTGCCGCTGTCGAAACCGGTGGCCGAGGTCTGCGCCGTCGCCAAGCGCGATCTTGCCGCCGGCGAGACCTTCGACGCCATCGGCGAGACCTGCTACCGCTCCTGGACCATGACGGTCGCCGAGGCGCGTGCCGGCCGCGCAGTGCCCGTCGGGCTGCTCGAGGGCGGCAGGGTGCTGAAGCCGGTCAGGAAGGGCGAGCTGCTAACCAGCGACAACGCCGCGCCTGACAAGACGACCAGGCTTTACGCTTTGCGCAAGCTGCAGGATGAGATGCTGTACGGTACCTGACGAATGGGTGCGCCACTCGCTTTGTTATGACAAATTCAAAGGCGATGATTTTTCGCACACCGACCTCGCGTGATCGGCACAGACCTTACTTTCCCAGCTCTATCGACCTGAGCCGCGCCGCTTCCACCGCGTCGGTCAAAAGCTTTGTCAGCCGGTCTTCGCCCATCAGCACGGCAAGTGCCGCGGCGGTGGTGCCGTTGGGGCTGGTCACTTGCCGGCGCAGCACACCGGGCTCTTCGTCGCTTTCGGCGGCGAGCGAGGCCGCGCCGTAGACGGTCTGCATGGCGAGCAGCTTTGCCGTCTCGGCCGGCAGGCCGGCCTTCTCGCCGGCAACCGTCAGCGCTTCGATGAAATGGAAGATATAGGCCGGGCCGGAACCGGAAACCGCTGTCACCGCGTCCATCAGGCTCTCGTCATCGATGGTCGTCACGACGCCGCTCGCCGAAAGCAGCTCGGAGACGAAACGCCTGACGTCGTCTAAGACCAGCGGGTTGGAAAACACCACCATCATGCCCTTGCCGATCGCCGCCGGGGTGTTCGGCATGCAGCGGACAATCGGCGCGAGATCGCCGAGGATCTCCGCGAAAGTGGCGACCGGCGTTCCGGCGGCGATGCTGACGAAAGTGGTCCTGCCATCGCTGAAGCGCTTGTAGTTTGCCGTCACATCGCGGATCACCTGCGGCTTCACGGCAATGACGACGAGATCAGGGGCGGCATCGGGCGGAATGGCGGAAGCGTCGGCGGCGGCACCGCAGCCCAGCGCTTCGGCGCGCTTGCGCAATTCGGCATTGGGCTCGACCACGAACACCGCTGAGGGCTCGAGCTTGCCGGATTTCAGCCATCCCGAGAGCATGGCGTAACCCATATTGCCGCAACCGGCGAGAACGAGCCTGATGGTCATGAAAACCTCCGCAAGGACGGCTCTCCTTAGCCGCTTGCGCGGCCGCGGAAAAGTCCAGTCTTAAGGAGATCGATCGGCCAGGGTTAGAGCAATTCCAGGCATCGGGGCCAGGCACGGGGGAATGACATTCGGAGCGCTTCCGCATCTTATCCCGGCAGCCCGAACCTCTAGCCACGTTGCGCAGCCATGAATTTAATGCCCATGACTGGACAGCTCCCAAGCGTTCCAAGAATATGGATTCCGGGCCTTTGCGCGCGCGGTTACGAATGGGCATCCCAAGGAGGCGGCCATGAGGAGCGATACCGAATATCTGCGTTTGGCCGTGGAGATCGCCACCGAAAGCCGGGCCAATGGCAATCATCCCTTCGGGGCGCTCCTGGTCGGGCCGGAGGGCGACGTGCTCCTTTCATCGGGCAACACCTACGCGCGGGATCGGGGTGTTGGCCACGCAGAGGCAAACGTGGCCCGCGCCGCCGCGCTGCAATACGACCCGACCTTTCTCGAGCGATGCACGCTGGTGACCTCCGTCGAGCCGTGCTGCATGTGCGCCGGGGCCTGTTACTGGGCTGGCATCGGCACCGTGGTCTACGGACTGAGCGAAAGGCGGTTGGCCGAGCTGACCGGAGACAATCCGGAGAATCTGACCCTCGATCTGAGCTGTCACCAGGTGTTCGCCGCCGGACGGCGCCATGTAGCGATCCGTGGCCCATTTCCTGAACTCGAAGAAGAGATCGCAAGCGACCACAAGGATTTCTGGTGACGGAACCCATCACAAAGGAACCGGTGTCGACGAAGAGTCCGTAACCTCTGCGGCGCCGTCGGCTCCAGCCCTTTTGAGCTTTACCGATGCATGTCGCCCAGATTCTCAACTTCGATGAAGCGCGCGTCTTCAACAGCCTGCTAAGCATGTCTCCCGAAAGTGGGAACCGGTTTCGGGACAAAGACATGCGTAAAATCAAAAAACTAAAGCGCATGGAGCGAATCTGAAAGATCGCGACGCGCTTTACAGCAGTTCAGCGTTTCACGGAAACGCTGAACTGCTCTAACTATTGGTTTCTACGCAATTCCGGACGGAAAACCGTTACACACTTTTCC
>NZ_JAVIJB010000076.1:0-15717 GCF_033977165.1 Mesorhizobium captivum | reverse complement strand
CCTTCACCGATTTGATGAACTCGGCCGAGATCTTCGCCTTGTCGTGGCCGTAGGGCAAAAGGTGCTCGTACGGGATGCCGATCTTCGCGCCGATCTCCTGGATCGGTTTCTTCTTGGCGGCGCGCGCTATTTCAATATCGGTTTTGAATTCGGCCATGGTCATTTGCCTCGAAGATTGGGTTGTCGGAAATGCATGCTGTGGTTCTAGAACTGTGGCCTCGGCAGGCTGCTGGCGAGGTAGGCTGAGGTCAGCGTGTTGGCCATCAGAAGCGCGATCGTCATTGGACCGACGCCGCCGGGCACGGGTGTGATCGCGCCGGCATGGTCCGCCGCCTCGGCATAGGCGACGTCGCCGATCAAGCGGTTCTTGCCATTGCCCTTCTCCGGCGCGGCGACGCGGTTGATACCCACATCGATCACAGTGGTGCCTCGCTTTACCCACTCACCCCTGATCATTTCCGGCCGGCCCACCGCCGCCACTAGGATGTCGGCGCCACGACAAAGCTCGGGCAGATTCTTCGTCCGGCTATGGGCAACGGTGACGGTCGCGTTCGCGGCAAGCAGAAGGTTGGCCATCGGCTTGCCAACGATGTTGGAGCGGCCGACGACGACTGCATTGAGACCGGAAAGATCCTTGCCATGCACCCGCTCGATCAGCAGCATCGAGCCCGCCGGTGTGCAGGGCACGAAGGCCGTGTCGACCTCACCGGTGCCGAGCTTGCCGACATTGACAAAGTGGAAGCCGTCGACGTCCTTTTCCGGGGCAATCGCCTGGATGACCTTGCCCGCATCGATGTGACCGGGAAGCGGCAACTGCACCAGAATGCCGTGGATCGCCGGGTCAAGGTTCAAAACCTCGATGAGATCCATCAGGTAAGCTTCGCTGACATCCGCGGGTAGGGTGTGTTGTAGCGAATTGAAACCGCATTCCTTCGCTGTGCGCGACTTCGCAGCCACATAGACTTGGCTTGCCGGATCCTCCCCGACGATGATGACCGCAAGACCAGGCGTTACATTCTTCGAAGCGGCCAGGACGCCGCTCGCGCTTGTGACCTTTGCGATCACATCGGCGGCAACAGCCTTGCCATCGATCACTTCAGCCATCGCCTCTCTCCGCTCTTGAGAATGAAATACGCCGTCGCTTTGCCGTCGAACGTCGAAAATCAAGTTGCGAAACCTTGCAATTATTTGGGCTGAAAGTCAACTATAAGGAAAAAAAAATTCATACGAAGAAAAAGAAATTTTCGCCCTGTCTGCCTCAATCAGTTGGCAGGCGGCTACGCCAGGCCTTCCACGGATCCAAAAAGAAGTCACCGCCCGGAATTGCAGGCGGTGACTAACCAACCGCGGTTCAACGCGGCCGGGAGGAGGGAATGTTTCCCGGTTCAAAGATGATCGGGCAGTCGCCGATCACAGTACGAAGATCCGGTTGGCGATCAGCACCACGATAACGCCAGCCACCAGCGTCGCGTAAGGCAAGATTCCGGCCTTCTTGGCTCTGAGATCGGTGGCCTTCATGCCGAGATCGTCCAGCATGTGATCGGGGAACTTGCCGCCGTCCTGAATGTAGTGCCGGAAGCAGAATACCGGGAGGATCAGTGCCGCGGTTATCAGGCCGGCCCACAGCGCCATCGGATTCCAGACCTTGGCACCGGCACCCATGAAGATGGCGTTGACATAGGCGAATATCGCCCCGATCCCCAGCAGCCAGGTCGGCGCCTTCCAGGGCCGCTCGATATGGCCGTTGTCGATCCGGTGGATCCAGCCGGCGTTGAGGTTGAGGAAGTTGAAGATGATATAGCCGCAGTTCGACACCGCGAGGATGAAGAAGAAGCTGGTCGCGTCGGCCGAGGCGATGGCCAGCACGATAAGGTTGAAGCAAAGGTCGGTCCACATCGCCCGGGTAGGCGCGCCGTGCTCGTTGACGTGGCTCAGATAGCGCGGCAGCCAACCATCGACGGAGCCTTGGTAGAGCGTGCGCGAGGAGCCGGCCATTGCCGTCATGATGCAGAGCACCAGCGCCAGGATCATCAGCATCACCAGCAGGCTGTGGATCAGGTTACCGCCGCCGACCATGCCGGCCAACGCGTCGGCCACGCCCGAGCCATCCACGATTGGCGTTGCCAGCATGCCGTTGAGGCCAAGCACGCCCTGGAAGGTGAAGGGCACCAGGATGAACAGAAGCATGCAGAGCAGGCCGGAATAGAAGATCGCCTTGAAGGTGTCGGTGCCGGGGTTCTTGAACTCCGAGGTGTAGCAGACGGCGGTCTCGAAGCCATAGGTCGACCATGCCGCGATGAACATGCCGCCGAGCGCCAGCGTCCATCCGGCGATGTTCCATGAGCCTGGGTCGGGCGCGTAGGCGGCGGCCAGCGGGACCAGAGGCGAGAAATTCGCCCAGTCGATCTGGCCGGTGAAGATCGGCACGACACCGACGATCAGCATCGGGATGATGACGAGCAGGCCGATATACTTCTGCACGCTGGCGGTGCCCAGGATGCCGCGATGCTGGATGGCGAAGATGATCAGCATCAGCAGCGCGCCGATGAAGAAGGTCGCGTTCAATGAGAAACTGACAGGCCCAAGCGTGTGGCTGAAGAGCGACCAGGTGCGGATCGCAGGCGTTGCGGCAGCCGTCACCGCTGCGATGGCGTCGGCCGCGCTCGTCCCGGCGTGGGTCCCGATGTAGGCAACCACCTGCGGAGAGGTTTCGGTGAAGACCGGAATTGGCGCCAGCGCATTCAGGATGTAGGCGGCTGCGATGGAACAGCCGAGCGACAGCACCGGTGACCAGGCGAACCAATTGCACCACACCGACAATGGCGCGATGAACTTCGAATAACGCAGCCAGGCGGTGGCGCCATAAACCGAAGCGCCGCCGGACTTGTTTGGAAACAGCCCGGCGATCTCGGCATATGTGAACGACTGCAGGAAACCCATGATCATGGACACAGTCCAGATCACGAAGGCCAGCTTCCCAGTCGTTCCAGCAATGCCGCCGATCGAGAACAGAACGAGGGCGGGGACGCCGCTCGCCACCCAAAAGGCGCCTCGCCAGTCAATGCTTCTATGCAACTGCCCCGCGGTTCCCTCCGCGTAAGTCTCCGATAAAGCGCTCATGGCTCTTTTCCCATTGTTAGAGGTTGAGTGTTCCTGCGATCCGGCTTCTCTCTGCCGGTTATGTTTTTCCTGCTAGTATTATTTATTTCATCGCGATCGTCGACGCTCCTCGATGTCGTTAAGCGCGTTTCCCGCCCCCCATTCCCCAAGATCGTTGATCAACGTCAGTGCGACACGGCGGAATGCCAAGCGCATCTTGTCCACCGGCGGGCCTGAAAGCTGCATTTCGGCGATCGCTCGATCCATCAGAGTCAGCCAGTCTTCGGCGTCGGCTGCCGAGATCGGCACATGCGCGTGCATGAGACGGACGTCCATGTGCCCGTGCTTTTCCAGATAGTGACGACGCCCGCCGAGGAAGCCGCATAGAAAGTTGAACTGTTCCTCGCGGGCATGGTCGACACCGTGTCCGCGAAAATGCAGTCGCAGCAGCGACTTTACGCGAGGATCCGTCTCGATCAGGTCGTAGAAGCAGTCGACCAGACCGCGCAAAACCGTTTCGCCGCCGATCTGCGCAAGAAGAGTTTCCTTGACTGCTACTGGTTCCATATGCGTCAGGACTGTGGACGGGTTTTCTTGGGATCATAATGCGATAGCGGGACGATCGTGGCCGCCAGCCGCTTCTGATGGCCGTCGAGTTTGCCGATCTCGACCTGCATGCCGACATCGGCATGGGCCACGTCGATGCGCGCCAACGCAATGTTCTTGCCGAGGATCGGCGAACGCGTTGACGATGTGACCTCGCCGATCTGCGCGCGCCCAAGGTGGATGCAGTCGCCATGGCCGACCGCGACGGCCCCTTCGATGTCAAGCCCGACCATCTTGCGCGACGGATGTTCCTTGCGCCGGATCAGCGCGTCCCGCCCGATGAAGTCGTCGGCCTTGGACTTGAGCGGCACGGTGAAGCCGATGCCCGCCTCGAACGGGTCGGTCTGATCAGAGAAGTCATAGCCGGCGAAGATCAATCCCGCCTCGATCCGAACCATATCGAGGGCGGCCAAGCCCATGGGCGTCAATCCGTGCGCCGGCCCCACGGCCCAGATCGCGTCGAAGACCTCCCCCGCGTGCTTGGGATGACACCAGACCTCGTAGCCCAGCTCGCCCGTATAGCCTGTACGCGACAGCACGACAGGTAGGCCCTGGTCATCACCGATGCGGCCAACGGTGAAACGGAACCAGCCGAGTTCGGTGATCGATGGCTGATGCGGCGGCGTCCAGATTACCTTCTCCAGCAACTCGCGGCTCTCCGGCCCCTGCACGGCAATGTTGTGCAACTGATCGGTGGAACTGCGGACCAGGACGTTGAGGCCGAGCTTTTCCGCCTGTTCGCGCAGCCACATCCCCGAATACTCGTCGCCGCCGACCCATCGGAAATTGTCCTGGCCGAGGCGGAACAACGTGCCGTCGTCGATCATGCCGCCATGCTCGTAGCACATGGCGGTATAAACGATCTGGCCGACGGCCAGCTTCTTCACGTCACGCGTCAGCGTGTACTGAAGCAGCGCTTCCGAATCCGGTCCCGTCACCTCGAACTTGCGCAGGGCGGAAAGGTCCATCAGCACTGATTTCTGCCGGCAAGCCCAGTATTCGTCGATCGGCCCGGCTTGTGCGTAGCTGTTGGCCAGCCAGTAGCCGCGATACTCCACGAAGTCGCGGGTCAGCTTGGACAGGCGGTCGTGAAACCCGGTTTCCTTGGTCATCTTTGGCTCCGAATCGGGAGTGGCGCGGACCGCCACGGCGCGTTGGAATTTCTCGATCCCTGAATAGGTGCGCACATGGATGTCGGTCGGATTCCAGCCATTGGCCGCCGTTGTGTCATCAGGGCAGGCGGAGTTGACGCAGACGAGGTCGGTCAGCGCCCGCAAGAGCACGTAGTCGCCAGGCCGCGACCATGGCTCGTCGGCATACATGACGCCATGCGCGTCGACCCCGGTATTGAAGAAGAAGTTGGCAGCCATCCAGCCGCCGCGCGGACCGACGCCGTATGGGCCGAGCGCCTTGTTGAAGTTTTCCGTGCAGTTGATATGGCCTGGATAGCCGATATCGTCATAATATTTCGCATAGCACGCCAGCGAGAAGGCATCGTGCCGGCCGCAAGTGTCCTGTACGACTTCGACCAGCGGCAGGAAGTCCTGGTCGTAGTATTTCGAATGCAGGCCGGGCAACGGATAGGCATGCCCCATCGCACTGCGCGTGGCGGTGACGTCGAGTGCATGCTCCTTTCCCTTGTCTAATTTGCGCGCCGAAAAGCACTGGAAATCGGTGCACTGGCGTCCGTCGACATCGATGATCTGAATGTAGTCCCCGGCCTTGACGAAATAGGCCTCTGCCGTCGACGAGTGCACGCGAAGGTCCAGAACCGGATCGGCAAGCGGATCCGGCAAATCCCGGGAGATCTCACGCAAGCGTATCGTTGAACGCCGCACATGGACGGTCAGCGGCGTCGCAGTCTCCTGGCCATCTGGCGCCATGTCGGTTCCTGGCGCGGCGATGACGAGCCAGCCACCGCGCTGGACGGTCAGCTCGACATTGGTCTTCGGCGGTGTTGTCGCGTCGAAGAAGCGAACCCCGCCCGCCGCGGCGAGGTCGATACCACGGATCTCCAGCGCCTTGCGCAGTCGTTGCAGGCTGCCGTCCTGACTGGTCAGCAGCGCCTTCAAACCCGCGGCATCCGAGTTCGGACGATGGCCCGCGATGCCGGCGTCAATGCTGCCCGACGCGTCAGCGACGACGACCTCGCAGATTTGGCCACCCTCATCATTCGTTACCGTGATGCTGTCGCCTGCCGCAATGTCGACCAGGATCGCTCCGGCGCCGCGAACAATGTAGCGCTCGGTGCCGGCGGGCAGAGCCAATCCACCGGGACGAAAAATGCGGCTCGGCTGCGGCGGTCCACCGCGGACGGGAGGGTAGATCGTGGTCAGCATCGTTACCTCCTCGCTGAGGCCGGGGCCCAGCTGCTTGAGTGGCTACGCCGTCATCGACAACCTGTGCTGGGATACCTCGATGCAGTCCAATCCCAGCAGCGTCGGGTCCATCAGGTCGACGCGCCCGTCCGCACGGGCAGCCAATCGTGTCTGATGCGGAGCGCATCCGTAGGCTTCGCGATAGACTTTGGAAAAGTGCGACGGCGAGACAAAACCGCAGGCCACCGCAACTTCCACGACCGGCAGGTTTGTGCTCACAAGAAGAAGCTGCGCGCGCTCCAGGCGCAGTTCCATGTAGTATCGGTTCGGCGAGCGCCCCAACTCCCTGTCGAAAAGCCTTTCGATCTGCCGGCGCGATATTCCGCTCAACGTGACAAGATCGTCGACCGGCATAGGATCATCCAGGCTTGCCTCCATCAGGCCGATGACCTTCATCACTGCCTTGTGGTTGAGCTTGACACGAGAATGGAGGGGCAGGCGCTGTCGCTCCCCGGCTGAACGCATTCGGTATGCGATGGCTTTCTCGCAGACGCGGTTGACGATGACCGAACCATAGTCACGTTCCACCAAGTGTAGGAACATGTCGAAAGGTGCATCCCCACCCGAGCAGGTATGCAGATCTCCATCATGTTCAAAGGCCGTCTGCGTGGATTCTATCCCCGGGAACTGCTCGCAAAATAGCGGAAGCTGCTCCCAGTGAACGGCGCACCGGCGCCCGTCGGCCAATCCAGCCCGCGCGACAACGAGAGTGCCACTGCCGATGCAGACGAGGGGGATGCGGCGCATGCGGCATTCCCTTAGCCAGGCATCGAGTTGCCTGTTTGGGCGCGGGATGGCATTGCCGCCGCAGATCACCGCGGCTGACGTCAAATTTGATTTTTGGGTTCGCTCGCGTTCGTCTTTCAACGTGGAGTCGATGGCGACGGTCAGCCGGCAACTCGACATCACAGGCTGCCCGTCTTCAGATATGACTTGCCAGCTGTAGACGTTTTTCCCGATCGTTTCGTTGGCTAACCGCAGTACTTCTACCGCGCAGGAGAAAGCCTGAAGCGAGAAACCAGGCAAGAGGTAGAAACTAAACGACCTATGTGCGGTCTGTGTAGTCAGCATCCTGGCTCCTCCTCTCTCATCTCGTCATCTGCCCGAAACTGCTCTGAGCGCGGCACGGGAGAGTGAACGGTCCATAGGGCTTCGGGAAAAGTGGCTCGGCAACGCAAGCTCAGTTGCGCAGATAACTCTGCATCGTGTCGTCCAGCGCATCTTTCCACGGTGTGTGATGCTGCGGCGCCATGCTGCCGGTCATGACCGACTTGTAGCTGTTGTTGCGGAAGCCCATGATGTCCTTGATCTTGTGCTTCTTCCATTGGAAGAAAGCCTCGTCGGCAGCGTCCACGTCAAAGCTTGGATAATCGGTCTCGGCGATCAGCTCCTTGATATAGCGGCCCTGGTAACGGATCGCGTCATAGCTGTCCTCCCCTGCATCCTCGGCCGCCACCCGCTTCTCGACATCGGTGACCAGTTCGTTCTTGGACGCAGGCAGCTTGATCCTGCCGAGGATTGCGTCGCGCACCCACCAGGCCTGCGCATCGAACATGTTGAAGGTATACCATTGGTCCTGCATGCCGAGATAAAACAGTGCCGGATTGTGGACGTAGACCACTCCCTTGTAGAGGTCAGCCGTAGCCAACCTGTTTGCTGTGCGCAGCCGCAAGTCGTCCGGCATGAACGGGAAATGGTGCTTGTAGCCGGTGCAGAGGATGATCGCGTTGACCGTCGCGGTCGAGCCATCCTTGAAGGTTGCGACGTTGCCCTCGACCTTGGTCAGTAGGGGCACCTCCTTCCAGTTGGCCGGCCACTTGAAGCCCATGGCCTCCGTACGATGGCTGACCGTGACCGACTTGCAACCGTACTTCCAGCACTGGGAACCGATATCCTCGGCCGAGTAGCTGGTTCCGATGATCAGTATGTCCTGACCGACAAATTCTCGTGCATCGCGGAAGTCGTGAGCATGGAGTATACGGCCATTGAATGTCTCGAATCCGGGGAATTCCGGCACGTTCGGCGTCGAGAAATGGCCCGACGCGACGATCACGTGGTCGAACTCTTCCGAGTAGGACCGGTCATTGGGAAGATCGTGCACACGCACGGTGAACTTGCGGGTCTCAGCGCTCCAGGTCACATACCTGACAACGATGGAAAAACGGATCCACGGGCGGACGCCAGCCTTGTTCACGCGCCCTTCGATGTAGTCAAACAACACGGCCCGGGGCGGATAGGAGGCAATCTGCTTGCCGAAGTGCTCCTCGAAGGAGTAGTCGGCGAACTCGAGACCCTCCTTCGGGCCGTTGGACCAGAGATAGCGATACATCGAGCCATGCACCGGCTCGCCGAATTCGTCCAGGCCCGTGCGCCAGGTGTAGTTCCACAACCCTCCCCAATTCCTCTGCTTTTCGAAGCAGACGATTTCGGGAATCTCCGCGCCTTGCTGCGCCGCGGACGCAAAGGCGCGCAACTGAGCCAAGCCGGACGGGCCGGCACCGATGACGGCAATCCGTTTCTTCATCATGATTCTCCCATTGGTCTGAACCGGTTTTTGCTAGATTGGTTCTTTTGGTTCAAACCAGTTATGATCGAAACGGCAAACTTGTCAACTAATATTCATGGAAGGAAAATGAATTTGCGCCGGAATTGGCCTCGGTCTATGAACGGTCGGTAAGGAGCGCGCCATGAATGCCGCCAGCCTAGTGCAACGACTTGCAGTGAACGCCCAGGTCAAACGGCTGGGTGTCGGCGCGCAACGAGTGGTCAAAGTAGGCTTTCTCGGGCCGCTCAGCGGGCCTGTCAGCTCTTGGGGGTTGCCGGGACTGAACGGCTGCCGCATCTGGGTGGACTGGATCAATCGCACCGGCGGAATGCTCATCGGCGGGACGCGGCACAACGTCCAACTGTTGGCCGAGGACTGCGGCTACGAACCCGATCGGGCGGCGGAAGGAGCTCGGCGCCTCGTGCAGGATCACGGGGTGGGGCTGCTGATGATGCACGGAGGCGACACGTTTCGCCCGGTCCAGGACTATCTAATGTCGCGCAAGATCCTGACTTCTACGCTGCTGCCGAGCGATCTTTCGCCCGACACGCCGTACCTGATCGCGCCCAGCGAGATCCATCCTCTCTACAACGTCACGGCAGTCGAATGGCTTGCACGCAACCGGCCCGACTTGCGCCGCGTCGCCATGTGCAGCCAGACGGATGCGCTGGGCCTGCCCTCGCTGGCGACCTATCGGGCTGCCTTTGCGGCCGAAGGGATCGCGTCGGTGGGCGAGATCCGCTACGCGCCGGAAACTACGAACGCCGACGAAATACTGCGCGCGATGCTGGCCGGCAGTCCCGACATTTTGTGTTGGTGCACTAGCTATGAGCCAATGGTTCACGCACTGACCGAGGCTGCTTTCCGGTCGGGATTTCGGGGGCAGATCATTTCCTGTACCGCCGACTATTATCGGCGGCTGGTCGACCGGACATCGATCGATTTCATGGAGGGCTTTCTGTTCCAGTTCCCGGACTTCGACGATCCGGAGCTCCGCGACAAGGCTTTTTTCTTCAATCGCCCAGCCGAGTTCTTCGCGGAGTACAATCGGCGATTCCCGGACAGCTGGAGCGCGGTTTCCTGGGAATACGTTGCCACGCTCGACCTTTGGCACGCGGCGGTCGAGAAAGCTGGAACGGCAGCGCCTGTCTCCGTTCTTGCAGCGATGAAGCATGGCGGGCTCGGCGAACATGCGTTCGGGATAGCGAAATGGGCGGGCTCGGATCTATTCGGGAACGACAACGCCCTGATCGGCGACTGGCCCGTCGTGCGCATTACGAATGGCCAGGCGCGAATCGTAGCCTTTGGGTCGGTCCCGGCTTGGCTGCAGAGGCACGGCGGCCGGTTGCGCGACGAAATGCGCGCGCTTGGGCTGATGTGGGACCAGCGCCATTCCGGTGTCTCCGGAGAACTGCGCATCGCCGCCGGATAGGACCGACCGAGCTCAATCTTCTTGCAGAAGCAGCTTTTGTTCCTCAATCAGCAGCAGCTTGGTGAATTCGACAGCGCTCTCGATATCCCGGGCGATGATCGCGTTGAGCAGCGTGTTGTAGCGGCGCTGGTAGTCCTGTATTCGCCTGGGTGTCAGATGCCGCCGGTTGAGCGCAGCGCGGAAGCTCTGGCGGCGAGCCTGGATCAACAGATCGTAACATGACGTCAGCAGCGGATTTCCCGCGCCGCGGGCAACCTGACGGTGGAATTCATCCTCGAGCCGGGCGAACTCCGCCGCTTCGGTTTGAACCCCTTCCATGGCGGATAAGGTCTCGCTCAGTCCCTCAATGGCACGCGGCGACATGTTGATGATGGCGAGTCTCATCATGTCGGGTTCGATTATTCCGCGCATCACCAAGAGGTCGAGCGGGCTCGCCTCGGCAGCGACACCTCCGGTCGCGTCATCCGGAGTTGCCTGACCCTTCACGAAGCTGCCACTCCCGGCACGCCGGCGTATGAAGCCATGTTTCTCAAGTATGTCCAGCGCTTCGCGAACCGTGTTCCGGGCGACGCCAAGTTCACCAGCCAATGTTCGTTCCGAGGGCAGTCGTTCGTCGGTGGCGTATTGCTGAGAGGTGATTCGCGCCAGCAGCGTGTCCACCACGACGCGAACCGTGGCAGTGATTGAATGATCCGCGACTAGGGCCAAGGCAGCCTCATGTTTCGATGACATCAACGACGTTCCTTTCGGCATCCGAAAGTCCGCATCCATTTGCGACGGTTCTGGTTGGCCGCGCAAGCCACGGCCGATGACCGGGCCCTTTTGGCGGCCGGATGATCCTGACCGCCAATTTGGCGTTTCGCCGTCTGTTTCGTGCAAGTGGTCTCCCGCTCGATTTCGGTTGGCCTTCGGCTCTTCCTTGCCGCGATGTCCGATCGGTCATTTTGCTCTCAGGTAAAAAATTTTAACGGGAGTATTGATTTCAGGAACCAGTTCTCGCAAACTGGTTCAATAATTGGTATAAAAAAAGGGGAATGCAATGACCAATTCCTGGAGATTTTCCACGCTCGCCGATCGCCATCGCGCGCTTGGTTCGAAGCTTGAAGACTGGAGCGGTATGGGTACCGCCTGGCAGTACTCGGGCGACCCGGAGCGCGAGTATCTGGCGATCCGCACGAAGGCGGGCCTCATGGACGTTTCGGGTTTGAAGAAGGTGCACTTGAACGGTCCGGCGGCGAGCCACATCATCGACCGCGCCACGACGCGCAACGCCGAGAAGATCATGCCCGGCCGTTCGGTATACGCGACCATGCTGAACGACGCCGGCAAGTTCATCGACGACTGCGTGATCTACCGCATGGGGCCGAACAGCTGGATGGTCGTGCACGGCTCGGGCGGCGCTCATGAACAACTCACCATGGCGGCCACGGGCCGCGACGTTGCCATCCGCTTCGACGACAATCTGCATGACCTGTCGCTGCAGGGGCCGCTGGCCGTCGACTACCTGAACAAGCATGTCGAAGGCATCCGGAACCTGAACTACTTCAGCCATATGCACACCTCGCTTTTCGGTCTGCCGGTGACGATCTCGCGCACCGGCTACACGGGCGAGCGCGGCTACGAGATTTTCTGCCGTGGCCAGGATGCTCCCGCGATCTGGGACCGGATCCTGGAGGAGGGGGCGGGCATGGGCATCATCCCTTGCCGGTTCACCACGCTCGATCTGCTGCGGGCCGAAAGCTATCTGCTGTTCTTCCCTTACGACAATTCCGAAAAGTATCCATTCGAGAACGAAGGTCCCGGCGACACGCTGTGGGAACTCGGGCTGGACTTCACCGTCTCGCCCGGCAAGGTTGGGTTCCGCGGCGCGGAGGAACATTATCGGCTGAAGGGCAAGGAGCGCTTCAAGATCTATGGCGTCAAGCTCGAAGGCACGACGCCGGCCGAGGAGGGCGCGCCGTTGCTGAAGGACGGCAAGAAAGTCGGCGTGGTGACGATCGGCATGTACTCCGGTCTCAACAAGCATAACATCGGCATTGCGCGCATGCCGGTGGACTGTGCCGTCGACGGGGTGAGGATGACCGTTCAGAATTCGACCGGTGAAATCCCTTGCGTCGCGCATTCGATGCCGTTCTTTGATGCGGAAAAGAAGCGCCGCACCGCCAAAGGCTAGGTCGCGGTGAGGTGTTGCGAACAGGGCTCAAGCCCGCAAACCAACGAAAACGGAGCCGAGGGTCAACGTCAGTGTTAGAAGGCTCGATTCCAAGCCGCCCCGTCTACGGCGTGCTGGAGATACGGTCGGGGCGACTGCATTTGATGGTCGCCGATGCCGAAGGTGCCGAGGCGATCCTCGATTTGGTCGCCTCTGCGCCCCCCGATTTCTTCGCTGGGACTCACATCATCTACCTCCCCAAGACGTCAGGGGACAAGTTCGTCGCAAGGCTGAAGCAACTTGCCCCTGCTCAACTCTATGTCGGGCCGACCTACGACGCCGCGCTTCCGCGGCTAAGGCGGGTCCTGGCTGGGGCGCATATGGGCCTGCAGGTCTATCTAGCGGGAACCGAGGGGCTAATGGGACAGGCGATGCTCGAGGCCACGCAGGCCGGCATCCCGCATTCCGCGATCCAGACGGAGCACCGCGGCTCCACCGCGCGCCGCGTGCAGTGCGTGCACTGCAAGGGCGTCACTGAAGACGTGACACACGATCCTTTCCAATGCGCCCATTGCGGGCTGCATCTGTTCGTGCGCGATCACTACTCGCGCCGCATAGCGGCCTTCCAGGGCGTGCGGATCGACGCGGAAGACCCCGGCAACATTCCGGAATCGGTGGAGCGATTCAGATGAGCGCAGGAGCCGCAAAAATACCCGTGACGGTGGCCGAGGTCACGCCGGTCAACGAGCTTGTCACCCGGTTCAGGTTCGTGCGCCGTGATGGCGGTCCGATGCCCACCTTCTCCGGCGGCGCGCATACCGTCGTGGAGATGAACGACCAAGATCGCGTGCGCCGCAATCCCTACTCGATCATGAGCGATCCTGCCGACCCGCGGGGCTATTCGATATCGATCCGCCGCGACGACACTGGAAGAGGCGGATCGCTGTTCATGCACCGGCACGTGAGGCCCGGGATGGAAATGGTCATCTCCAACCCCGTCAATCTCTTCGCGCTGGATTTGCGCGCCCGAAAGCACCTGTTGCTTGCGGGAGGCATCGGCATCACGCCGTTCCTGGCGCAAATCAAGCAGCTCAGCGCCATGAATGGCAATTTCGAGCTGCACTACTCCGTGCGGACACCATCCCTCGCTTCCTACGCGGACGAGCTGGTGGCCAACTATCGCTCGCGCGTCCATATCTATCACGACGACCGGGGCGAGATGATCGACCTGCCGGGATTGCTCGACGGCCAACCGCTCGGCACGCACGTCTATGTGTGCGGGCCCAAAGGCATGATCGCCTGGGTGCGCAAGACGGCCGCCGCGCTCGGATGGCCGCGCGAGTCGATCCATCACGAGGAATTCCTTGCACCTGCATCGGGCAAGCCATTCGAGGTCATGCTGGCGCGGTCGAACAAGGTCATCCAGGTCGGCGAACATCAGAGCCTGCTTGAAGCGATCGAAGCAGCCGGCGTCGAGGCGCCCTATCTGTGCCGCGGCGGCGCCTGCGGTCAGTGCGAGACGGATGTCCTCGAATATGACGGGACATTCCTGCACAAGGACCATTGGCTGACGCCCGCGCAATGTGCCGGCGGCGACAAGATCATGCCGTGCGTGTCCCGCTTCGAAGGCAAGACGCTGGTGTTGGACCGATAGCGAGGGAGGTCGCGATGACTATCATCTTCAAGGAAGAAACGTTCCACGACGACTTCACCTTCCGCAACTCGCCGGAGGCGGTCAAGCGCTTCCCATTCCCGTTTCCCGAGGACAGCTACATGTACTCGGTGAACTTGGAGCCGCACAAATCATACCGCCCGGGCAGCGTCTACGAGCGGACTTTCGACGTCGATGAGCACTATGTGTCGGAGATGCGCGACCGCGCCCGCGTCCTTGCCGAAGACCCGCTGCGTTGCCAGTCGCTGCCGCACATGACGCTCGCCGGCTGGGATCTGCTCGAGCTGATCATGGCCTCGAAGGCGCTGGAGTATCCCGAGCTTTTCGAGCTCCACCGCGACGGCGCCAGATGGCACTGGATCAACCGTCCGCTGGGCATCGAACAGAAGTTCACTTTCCTCGATGAGACCACATTGCCCTACGGTCCGATGGAATACATCGCGCGGCAGACCCAGGGCGACTTCGCGGTGCTTGATCAGCGCGACGAGAACCTGTGGATGGATGCCGGTATGGTGACGACACAGGCCGATTGGAGCCTTGATTTCGACATCGGCATGAACTTCTTCGAGTGGCACGCACCCGTGCCGAAAGCGCACGAGATGGGCATCTTCCAGCGTGCCTTGAAGTTCCTTCTGAACATACAACAGGGCTCGCCGGCGAGACGTCTGAATTGGACGATGACGGTCAATCCGCTGCTCGACACCAGCCCCGAGAACTACCACAAATGGGGCGTGATGAAGAAGGATCTGACATTGGAGAACATGGGGCAGATGATGCATCTGCGCGTCGAGCTGCAGACCTTCTTCCGTCTGCCCCGCTCGAACGCCCTGGTGTTCCCGATCCGCTGCTACCTCATCAAGCTCGACGAACTGGTGACGGTGCCGAAATGGGCGAGGCGCTTCCATCGCGTCATCCGCGACCTGCCGATCGAGCTTGCGACCTACAAGGGTTTCGTCACCAATCTGCCGAAGATCGTCGAATGGCTGTCAAGATATGACGACGGCGCCCCGACGTCGCCGGGCATTTGGGCGGACTGACCAAGCCGTGCCCGTGGGCGCCAGATACGGAAGCTGGTGAGCTCACTGTTTGATACGATGTTCCCGGCAGGACGGCACCGGGTCGCCCCCATGAAGCCGCATGCCGTTCGCCAGGCCGGGTAAAGGCGTCCCTCGCGTATTCCTCCACAGAGGTTGAGCCCGCCACTTTGGCTGGCCATGTCCTGCTCCAACTCCTTTCGATTACCGCCACATTTTGCCCGCCGAACTCTCAGGCGCGGCAGGACGCAGTCGCAAGCCCGTGCCCGGCCCGCCAAAGAATGGTTTCGGTTCGCGCCGAACAGGCTTCCAGCGACGATGGCCTGTCAGCGCCTCGGCAATTTCAAGGATTCGTTTCGATTGCCGGGAGTTTCATCATCCGGCCGGGTGGGTAAAAGCCTATCCGGCCAATAGGTCATTTCTATCCGGGCAGGTGTTGTTGATAGGTGGCTGTCGATTGATGCTCCTTGGATGACATGAGCGGGTCTGCCGCTCGCCGAGGAGGACTTCATGGCCGGTTATACCCATCTTTTCATCCCAGGGCCGACCAACATTCCGGAGGAGGTCCGGCAAGCAATGAACCTGCCGATGGAGGACATGCGCGCCGCCTCCTTCCCCAATCTCACGCTGCCGCTGTTCGAGGACATCAAGCGAGTCTTCAAGAACGAGACCGGCCGCGTCTTCATCTACCCTTCGTCCGGCACTGGCGCCTGGGAAGCGGCGATGACCAATGTGCTCAGCCCCGGCGATAAGGTGCTGATGTCGCGCTTCGGCCAGTTCTCGCATCTGTGGGTCGACA
>NZ_JAVIJB010000075.1:0-18310 GCF_033977165.1 Mesorhizobium captivum | reverse complement strand
AGCGCTTGTATTCGCCAAAATACTTCGTGATCGCCGCCGTCAGCGACGTCTTGCCATGATCGACGTGCCCGATCGTGCCAATGTTCACATGCGGCTTGGTGCGCTCGAATTTACCTTTTGCCATGTGATGTCTCCATTCCTGCTTGCCCGTGCGGGGCTCAAATTAAGGTCTCGTGCAACCCGCTCGAGTTACGCGTATTTCTTCTGGACTTCCTGGGCGACCGCGGTCGGAACCGGTTCGTAGTGGTCGAACTGCATCGTGTACTGGGCGCGGCCCTGCGACATCGAACGCAGATTGTCGACGTACTTGAACATGTTGGCGAGCGGCACCATGGCGTTGATGACAACCGCCACGCCACGCGCTTCCTGGCCCTGGATCTGGCCGCGACGGCCGTTGAGGTCACCAATGACGCCGCCGACGTAGTCTTCCGGCGTCACGACCTCGACCTTCATGATCGGCTCCAGGAGCTGCACGCCGAGCCTCGGCGCCGCCTCTTTGAAGCAGGCGCGGGAAGCGATTTCGAACGCCAGCACCGAGGAGTCGACGTCGTGGAAGGCGCCGTCGATCAGCGTCGCCTTGACGCCGATCATCGGGAAGCCTGCGAACGGGCCGGAGCCCATGACGCTGTTGATGCCCTTCTCGACGCCGGGGATGTATTCCTTCGGCACCGCGCCGCCGACGATCTTGGACTCGAACACGAACTCCTCGCTCTCGGTGTTCGGCTCGAACACGATCTTGACGCGGGCGAACTGGCCGGTACCACCGGTCTGCTTCTTGTGCGTGTAGTCCTGCTCATGAGTGCGGGTGATCGTCTCGCGATAGGCCACCTGCGGAGCGCCGACATTGGCTTCCACCTTGAACTCACGGCGCATGCGGTCGACGATGATGTCGAGATGCAGCTCGCCCATGCCGGCGATGATGGTCTGGCCGCTTTCCTCGTCTGTCTTGACGCGGAAGGACGGATCCTCAGCCGCCAGGCGATGCAGCGCGAGGCCCATCTTTTCCTGATCGTTCTTGGTCTTCGGCTCGATGGCGATCTGGATGACCGGATCGGGGAATTCCATGCGCTCGAGGATGACCGGATGCACCGGATCGCACAGCGTATCGCCGGTGGTCGTGTCCTTGAGGCCGGCCAGCGCGACGATGTCGCCGGCATAGGCTTCCTCGATGTCGGCGCGCGAGTTCGCATGCATCTGCAGCATGCGGCCGATGCGCTCCTTCTTGCCCTTCACGGTGTTGTCGAGCGAGGTGCCCTTGGTGAGCTTGCCCGAGTAGATGCGGGCAAAGGTCAGCGAGCCGACGAACGGGTCGTTCATGATCTTGAACGCCAGCATCGACAGCGGCTCGTTGTCATCGGCGTGACGCTCGATCTCGGCGTCGGTCTTGGCGTCGACGCCCTTGATGGCCGGCACGTCGATCGGCGACGGCAGGTATTCGACGACGGCGTCGAGCAGCGGCTGCACGCCCTTGTTCTTGAAGGCCGAACCGCAGAACATCGGGAAGAACTTGACCGCGATGGTGCCCTTGCGGATCAGCGCGCGGATCTCGTCGTTCGACGGCATCTTGCCTTCGAGGTAGTTCTCGAGCGCCGTCTCGTCCATCTCGACGGCGGCCTCGATCATCTTCTCGCGATACTGCTCGGCCTTCTCCTTGAGGTCGGCCGGAATCTCGACGACATCCCAGGCAGCACCAAGAGTTTCGTCGCGCCAGACGAGCGCGTTCATCTCGACCAGGTCGACGACGCCCTTGAACTCAGTCTCGGCGCCGATCGGCAGCTGCATGACGACGGCCTGCGCCCCAAGGCGCGAGCCGATCATTTCCTCGGAGCGGTAGAAGTCGGCGCCGATCTTGTCCATCTTGTTGCAGAAGATCATGCGCGGCACGTGGTACTTGTCGGCCTGGCGCCACACGGTCTCGGTCTGCGGCTCGACGCCTGCGTTGGCGTCGAGCAGCGCGATGGCGCCGTCGAGCACGCGCAGCGAACGCTCGACCTCGATGGTGAAGTCGACGTGTCCGGGAGTGTCGATGATGTTGAAGCGGCGCATCTTGCCGTCACGGCCCTTCCAGAAGGTCGTGGTCGCGGCCGAGGTGATGGTGATGCCGCGTTCCTGCTCCTGCTCCATCCAGTCCATGGTGGCAGCGCCGTCATGGACTTCGCCGATCTTGTGCGACTTGCCCGTGTAGTACAGGACGCGCTCGGTCGTCGTCGTCTTGCCGGCGTCGATATGCGCCATGATACCGAAATTGCGGTAGTCTTCGATTTTGTATTCGCGGGCCATGGGAGGTGCCTCTCAGTCTCGTTCGCGCTTTACCAGCGGTAATGCGCGAAGGCGCGGTTGGCTTCCGCCATCTTATGGGTGTCTTCACGCTTCTTGACGGCCGTGCCGCGGTTGTTGGCCGCGTCCATCAGCTCGCCCGAGAGGCGGTCGACCATCGTGGTCTCGTTGCGGTTGCGCGCGGCGGCGATCAGCCAGCGGATGGCCAGCGCCTGGCGGCGCTCGGGGCGCACGTCGACCGGAACCTGGTAGGTGGCGCCGCCGACGCGACGCGAGCGCACTTCCACATGCGGCGCGACGTTGTCGAGCGCCTGGTGGAAGACGGTGACCGGCTCCTGCTTGGTCTTGGCCTGGACCTGGTCCAGCGCGCCGTAGACGATCGTCTCGGCAACCGACTTCTTGCCGTCATACATGACGGCGTTCATGAACTTGGTGACGATCAGGTCGCCGAACTTGGGGTCCGGGTTGATCTCACGCTTTTCTGCACTGTGACGACGGGACATGGCTTTTGTCTCTCAATCTCGTGGCACGGCGCAGTCAAAAAAAGCGCCGAAGCCGGAAACCCTTACTTCGGACGCTTCGCACCGTATTTCGAACGGCGCTGCTTGCGGTTCTTCACACCCTGCGTGTCGAGCACGCCGCGGATGATGTGGTAGCGGACGCCCGGCAGATCCTTGACGCGGCCGCCGCGGATCATGACCACCGAGTGCTCCTGAAGGTTATGGCCTTCGCCCGGGATGTAGCCGATCACTTCGAAACCATTGGTCAGGCGGATCTTGGCCACCTTGCGCAGCGCCGAGTTCGGCTTCTTCGGCGTCGTGGTGTAGACGCGCGTGCAGACGCCCCGCTTCTGCGGGTTCTGCTGCATGGCCGGGACCTTGTTGCGCTTCACCGGCGCCAGGCGCGGCTTGCGGATCAGCTGGTTGACGGTAGGCATTAAACCCTCTTGTCTCTCAATTCCGTGTCTGCCCTGTCAGGGCCGCTCAAAGCGTCATTTCCATGCGCAAATTCGGGCAACACACCGCGTCTCGCGGTCCTGCCCGAACAAATAGCAGAGGAAGCGGAATCCGCTTCATGCGCGCCGGAAATGTCTTTTCGCTCGTAAAACGAACCCTGTTTGAGACAAACTCCAAAGCGCGTCGCCTCGGAAAAGCAGGTCTCACATCGGTTCTGACGTGGCGGCTTCTACTCGCAAGCCTGATGTCCGTCAACCCCGAAGCGGCAAATATTGCGCCCACACCGAGGCTTGGCAGCCATGCGAAAATCGCATGTAATTTTCTTGCGTCTTTTTTCGAGGGCGAGGAAGAAAGTGACCGGCTTTCGGCTGTCTTCTCAGCCGGCTTCGTGCAAAAAGGCGGGCATGAATGGCAAAAACCCCCGCTTCCGGAGGAATCAGCCCGTGAACGACAATGAAGAGCGCCCGGTTACCATCATCACCGGCCGGGTCTGGCGGCGCAAGGGCGGCAAGCCGGAGGGCGTGCATGTGATGCTGGTTGCGCCCGACGATGATTCTGCCGTTCGCCGCGCGCTCGAATCGCTCGCGGCCGAAGGATTCGCCGAAGCCGAGCTGGACCAGATCGGCGACATGGAAGGCGTACCCGACGAGGAGCCGCATCTGTCGGCCTATCAGGGTGCGCTGGAAGGTGAAGTGTCGATCGTCACCTTCGACGAACCGATCTGATCCGACAAGGCGATCGGAACACCTCCTACCCATCCTGGCTTGCCGGGCACGTTTGTCCTGCCTAGAAACACTCTTCCAATCTCTCGGAGTTCCCATGACCAGCAATCCCATCAGGCTCGGTATCGTCGGCGTGGGAAAGATCGTCCGCGACCAGCACCTTCCGGCGCTCGCCAAGGATGGCAGCTATCAGCTTGCCGCCGCCGCCAGCCGCCACGGGAAGGTCGATGGCATCCCGAACTATCCGACGATCGAGGCGATGCTTGACGCCGAACCCGGCCTGGAGGCCGTCTCGCTCTGCATGCCGCCGCAGTTCCGCTACGACGCGGCGAGCGCCGCGCTCGAGGCGGGCAAGCACGTCTTCCTGGAGAAGCCGCCGGGCGCAACCGTCAGTGAGGTCGAGGATCTGAAGGCGCTTGCCGCGAAGAACAGTGTCTCGCTTTTCGCCAGCTGGCATTCGCGCTATGCGCCGGCGGTCGAGGCCGCGCGCGCTTTTCTCGCCTCGGCCAGGATCAGCTCGGCCGCCATCAACTGGAAGGAAGACGTGCGCCGCTGGCACCCGAACCAGGAGTGGATCTGGGCGCCGGGCGGCTTCGGCGTGTTCGATCCCGGCATCAACGCGCTGTCGATCGCCACCCACATCCTGCCGCCGATGTTCATCACCTCGGCGGTGCTCGACTTCCCCGAGAACCGCGCCTCGCCAGTCGCGGCGCATGTCGCCTTCCGCACCTCGAACGGGCTGCCGGTGACGATGGAGCTCGACTGGCTGCAGACCGGCCCGCAGAGCTGGGATATCCTGGCCGAAACCGACAAGGGCAAGATGGTGCTTTCGGGCGGCGGCGCAAAGCTCGCCGTCGACGGCAAGATCGTCCATGACGAGCCGGAAGCCGAATATCCGATGCTCTACAAGCGCTTCGCCGAGATCGTGCGCGCCGGCGTCTCCGACGTCGACCTGGCACCGCTCCAGCATGTCGCCGATGCCTTCATGCTCGGCAAGCGCAACGTGGTCGAGGCGTTCTTCGATTAAGCTGAATTGACGGCTTCGACTGAATTGACGGACTGGCGCGCCCGCGTCAGTCGACGACGGCGATGGCGAAGCCGTCATAGCCCTTGGCGCCGACGGTCTGGATGGCGGTGCCGTCCAGCCGCTTTTCGCTGCCAATGAAGGAAAACGCCGCACGGGCGCCCTCGACGTTGACGTCGCCGCTATGCTCTTTCACGACGGCGCCGTCGCGGATGACGTTGTCGCAGACGATAACCGTTCCCGAACGCGACAGCCGCATGGCCCAGCTGAGATAATTCGGGTTGTTCGGCTTGTCGGCGTCGATGAAGATCAGGTCGAACGGACCGGCGTTTTCGCTGGCTAACGCCGCGAGCGACTGAAGCGCCGGGCCGAGGCGCAGATCCACCTTATCGGAAACCCCTGCCCGCTCGAAGTTCAAGCGCGCGACCTTTGCGTGATGCGGGTCGAGTTCCAGCGTCACGACCTTGCCGTCTGCAGGTAATCCCCTTGCCATCCAGATGGTCGAATAGCCGCCAAGCGTGCCGATCTCGAGCACCTTTTTCGCGCCCCGAATCCGGACGAGGAGCGAAAGCAACTTGCCTTGCGCCGCAGAGACGTCGATCGCCGGCAGGCCCTGCTCGCGATTGGCCGCCAGGACTGCATCCAGCACAGGGTCCGCTTCGAAAAGTGAGGAAACGATGTAGCGGTCGACAGCCGTCCAGGTCTTGCTGCTCATAGCTCGTCCTCGTTCGTGAAGCTCAAATGCAAAAAGGGGCCGCGCGGGCCCCTTTTCTTTCTCTCATTCCCCCGCGCTTACTGCGCGGCGTTGACCATGTTGGTCAGCATCGGCTCGGCGACCTCGACGCCGGACGCCTTGCGGCGCTCGTCGATGATCAGCTCGTCGCGCGAGGTGGCGATGCGCCGGATCTGGCTCATCGTGCCGCCGGTGCCGGCCGGGATCAGACGGCCGACGATGACGTTTTCCTTCAGGCCCTGCAGCATGTCGGTCTTGCCGGCAACCGCAGCTTCCGTCAGCACCCTGGTCGTCTCCTGGAAGGAAGCGGCCGAGATGAAGGACGGCGTCTGCAGCGAGGCCTTGGTGATGCCGAGCAGCACCGGCTGGCCTTCGGCCGGCTTCTTGCCGTCCTCGATCAGGCGCTCGTTGACCTCTTCCAGCTCGATCACGTCGACATGGTCGCCCGGAATGTAGGTCGAGTCGCCCTGCGTGGTGATCTCGACCTTCTGCAGCATCTGGCGAACGATCACCTCGATGTGCTTGTCGTTGATCGAGACGCCCTGCAGGCGGTAGACCTCCTGGATCTCGTTGACGAGGTAGGACGCAAGCGCCTCCACGCCCTTGATCGCCAGGATGTCGTGCGGCGCCGGGTTGCCGTCGAGGATGTAGTCGCCCTTCTCGATGACGTCGCCGTCCTGGAGATGGAACGGCTTGCCCTTCGGGATCAGGTACTCGACCGGCTCCAGCGTCGAGTCATGCGGCTCGATGATGATGCGGCGCTTGTTCTTGTAGTCGCGGCCGAAGCGGATCGTGCCATCGATCTCGGCGATGATGGCGTGATCCTTCGGACGGCGAGCCTCGAACAGTTCGGCCACGCGCGGCAGACCACCGGTGATGTCCTTGGTCTTGGCGCTTTCCATCGGGATACGCGCCAGCACGTCGCCCGGACGGACATGCGCGCCCGGCTCGACCGAGAGGATGGCCTCGACCGAGAGCAGGAAGCGCGCATCGCCGCCCTTCGACAGCTTGCCCACCTTGCCCTTGGCGTCCTGAACGACGATCGCCGGCTTCAGGTCGCTGCCGCGCGGCGTCGAACGCCAGTCGATGACCTCGCGCTTGGTGATGCCGGTCGACTCGTCAGCCGTTTCCTGAACGGAGATGCCGTCGACCAGATCCTCGAACGCCACCTTGCCCTCGATTTCGGTGAGGATCGGGCGGGTGTAAGGATCCCACTCGGCGATGCGCTGGCCGCGCTTCACCTTGTCGCCATCGTCCACGAAGATGCGCGAGCCATAAGCGACGCGGTGCGTGGCGCGCTCCTTGCCGGCCTCGTCGAGGATCAGAACCGCCATGTTGCGGCCCATGACCATCTGCTGGCCTTCGGAGTTGCGCACCACGTTGCGGTTGCGGATCTCGACCTTGCCCTCATAGGAGGCTTCGAGGAACGAAGAGTCCACCACCTGCGCGGTACCGCCCATGTGGAAGGTGCGCATGGTGAGCTGGGTACCCGGCTCGCCGATCGACTGTGCCGCGATGACGCCGACAGCCTCGCCCTGGTTCACGGGCGTGCCGCGGGCAAGATCGCGACCGTAGCAGACCGCGCAGACGCCGGTCCTGACCTCGCAGGTCAGCGCCGAGCGGATGCGCACGGACTGCACGCCGGCCTTCTCGATCTGCTCTACATCACGCTCATCCATCAGCTTGCCGGCCTTGACCAGCAGTTCGCCGCTGACCGGGTGGCTGATGTCGTCGAGCGCCGTACGGCCCAGCACGCGCTGACCGACCGAAGCGACGATCTGGCCGGCATCGACGATCGGCTGCATGGTGAGGCCCTTGTCGGTGCCGCAATCCAGCGAATTGACGATGCAGTCCTGCGCCACGTCGACCAGACGACGGGTGAGGTAACCCGAGTTCGCCGTCTTGAGCGCGGTGTCGGCCAGACCCTTGCGGGCGCCGTGGGTCGAGTTGAAGTACTCGAGCACGGTGAGGCCTTCCTTGAAGTTCGAGATGATCGGCGTCTCGATGATCTCGCCCGAAGGCTTGGCCATCAGGCCGCGCATGCCGGCAAGCTGGCGCATCTGGGTGGGCGAGCCGCGCGCACCCGAATGCGACATCATGTAGATCGAGTTCATCGGCTTCTGACGGCCGTTGTCCTCGAACTCGACGGCCTTGATGCGGGCCATCATCTCGTCGGCGACCTTTTCCGAGCACTTGGCCCAGGCGTCGACCACCTTGTTGTACTTCTCACCCTGGGTGATCAGGCCGTCATTGTACTGCTGCTCGTACTCCTTGGCCAAAGCCTCGGTGTCGGAGACCAGCTTCAGCTTGGTGTCCGGGATCAGCATGTCGTCCTTGCCGAACGAGATGCCGGCGCGGCAGGCATGGGCGAAACCGAGGGCCATGATGCGATCGCAGAAGATGACCGTCTCCTTCTGGCCGCAGTGACGGTAGACGGTGTCGATCATCTTGGAGATGTTCTTCTTGGTCATCTCCTGGTTGGCGGTCTCATAAGGCACGTTGACATTCTTCGGCAGAAGCTCGCCGATGATCATGCGGCCAGGCGTGGTATCGTAGATCTTCGACACGACCTTGCCTTCGGCGTCGACCGTGCGGAAGCGACCCTTGATCTTGGCGTGCAGCGTCACGGCCTTGGTCTCCAGCGCATGCTGGAGCTCGCCCATGTCGGCGAACACCATGCCTTCGCCCGGCTCGTTCTGGTTGACGATCGACAGATAGTAGAGACCGAGAACCATGTCCTGCGACGGCACGATGATCGGCGCGCCGGAGGCCGGGTGCAGGATGTTGTTGGTCGACATCATCAGCACGCGGGCTTCGAGCTGCGCTTCCAGCGACAGCGGCACGTGGACCGCCATCTGGTCGCCGTCGAAGTCGGCGTTGAAGGCCGTGCAGACCAGCGGATGCAGCTGGATCGCCTTGCCCTCGATCAGGATCGGCTCGAACGCCTGGATGCCGAGGCGGTGCAGCGTCGGCGCGCGATTCAAGAGCACCGGATGCTCGCGGATGACCTCGTCGAGGATATCCCAGACCTCCGGACGCTCTTTCTCGACCAGCTTCTTCGCCTGCTTGACAGTCGAGGAGAAGCCCTTGGCGTCGAGACGGGCGTAGATGAAGGGCTTGAAGAGTTCCAGCGCCATCTTCTTCGGCAGGCCGCACTGATGCAGCTTGAGCTCCGGACCGGTCACGATGACCGAGCGGCCGGAATAGTCGACGCGCTTGCCGAGCAGGTTCTGGCGGAACCGGCCCTGCTTGCCCTTCAGCATGTCGGACAGCGACTTCAGCGGACGCTTGTTGGCGCCGGTGATGACGCGGCCGCGGCGGCCGTTGTCGAAGAGCGCGTCGACGGCTTCCTGCAGCATGCGCTTTTCGTTGCGCACGATGATGCCCGGCGCGCGCAGCTCGATCAGCCGCTTCAGTCGGTTGTTACGGTTGATGACGCGGCGATAGAGGTCGTTGAGGTCGGACGTCGCGAAGCGGCCGCCATCCAGAGGAACCAGCGGGCGCAGGTCCGGCGGGATCACCGGAACCACCTTCATGATCATCCATTCCGGACGATTGCCGGATTCCATGAAGTTCTCGACGACCTTGAGCCGCTTCAAGAGCTTCTTCTGCTTCAGCTCGGACGTGGTCGAAGCCAGCTCCGAGCGCAGGTCGCCGGCGATCTTCTCCAGGTCCATGCCGGCAAGGAGGTCGTGGATGGCCTCGGCGCCGATCATGGCGGTGAACGAATCCTCGCCATACTCGTCGACGGCCAGCATGTACTCTTCCTCGCTGAGCAGCTGATGCTCCTTCAGCGCGGTGAGGCCGGGCTCGGTGACGATGTAGTTCTCGAAGTAGAGGACGCGCTCGATGTCCTTCAGCGTCATGTCGAGCAGCGTGCCGATGCGCGAGGGCAGCGACTTCAGGAACCAGATGTGGGCGACGGGCGCGGCGAGCTCGATATGGCCCATACGCTCGCGGCGGACGCGCGACAGCGTGACTTCGACGCCGCACTTCTCGCAGATGACGCCCTTGTACTTCATGCGCTTGTACTTGCCGCACAGGCACTCGTAGTCCTTGATCGGACCGAAAATGCGCGCGCAGAACAGACCGTCACGCTCCGGCTTGAAGGTGCGGTAGTTGATGGTCTCCGGCTTTTTGATCTCGCCGAACGACCAGGACAGAATCTTCTCAGGGCTGGCGAGCGAGATCCGGATGGAATCGAACACCTGCGCAGGCGCCTGGGGGTTGAAGAGATTCATGACCTCTTGGTTCATGCCGTTCTCCTTTTCGGGGTCCTCGAAAACCCCTTGCATCGAGCGCGGACCGAATGCCCGCAGACTGGCCGGCCTGACCGGCCGAAGAATTTGAGGGGCGCGCCGCGTCTTGGTAGCGGCGCGCCATTGCCTTGCTCGGCCTTATTCGGCTGCGTCGGGCAGCCGCACGGGGGCTTCGTCGAACTTGGTGTTCTCCAGTTCGACATTGAGGCCGAGAGAGCGCATTTCCTTGACGAGAACGTTGAAGCTCTCGGGGATGCCGGCCTCGAACGTGTCGTCGCCTCTGACGATCGCCTCGTAGACCTTGGTGCGGCCGGCGACGTCGTCCGACTTCACCGTCAGCATCTCCTGCAACGTGTAGGCGGCGCCGTAGGCTTCCAGCGCCCAGACCTCCATTTCGCCGAAGCGCTGGCCGCCGAACTGTGCCTTGCCGCCCAGCGGCTGCTGGGTGACGAGCGAGTACGGACCGATCGAACGCGCGTGGATCTTGTCGTCCACCAGGTGGTGAAGCTTGAGCATATAGATGTAGCCCATCGTCACCTTGCGATCGAACGGCTCGCCGGTGCGGCCGTCATAGAGCTGCGACTGACCGCTGGTGTGCAGGCCAGCCTGCTCCAGCATGGTGTTGATGTCGGCCTCGTGCGCGCCGTCGAACACCGGGGTCGCGATGGAGACGCCGCGGCGCATCTGCTCGCTCAGGCGAATGATGCTCTCGTCGTCATACTCGCGGATCGGCTCGTTGCGGTCGTTGGAAGGCATGAAGCTTTCCAGCGTCTTGCGCAACGGCTTGATGTCGCCGCCACCCTTGTAGGCGTCGATCAGCTCGCCGATCTTCCTGCCCATGCCGGCGCAGGCCCAGCCCAGATGCGTCTCCAGGATCTGGCCGACATTCATGCGGCTTGGCACACCCAGCGGGTTGAGCACGATATCGGCATGCGTGCCGTCCTCGAGGAAAGGCATGTCCTCGACCGGAACGATGCGCGACACGACACCCTTGTTGCCGTGACGGCCGGCCATCTTGTCGCCCGGCTGCATCTTGCGCTTCACCGCCACGAAGACCTTGACCATCTTCATGACGCCCGGAGGCATCTCGTCGCCGCGCTGCACCTTCTCGACCTTGTCCATGAAGCGCTGTTCCAGCGCCTTCTTGGAGTCGTCGTACTGGCCGCGCAGCGCTTCCAGCTCGCTCTGCAGCTTTTCGTTCTCCACGGCGAACTGCCACCACTGCGAGCGCGGATACTCGTCGAGCGTGTCCTTCGACAGCTTCGAGCCCTTCTTGAAGCCTTTCGGTCCGGCAATCGCTTCCTTGCCGACCAGCACGTCGGAAAGGCGCGAGTAGACGTTGCGGTCGAGGATCGCCTGCTCGTCGTCGCGGTCCTTGGCCAGGCGCTCGATCTCCTCGCGCTCGATCGCCATGGCGCGCTCGTCCTTCTCGACGCCGTGGCGGTTGAAGACGCGCACTTCGACGACCGTGCCGAAGGTGCCCGGAGGCATGCGCATGGAGGTGTCGCGAACATCCGAGGCCTTCTCGCCGAAGATGGCGCGCAGCAGCTTTTCTTCCGGCGTCATCGGGCTTTCGCCCTTCGGCGTGATCTTGCCGACCAGGATGTCGCCCGGCTGCACTTCCGCGCCGATATAGACGATGCCGGCCTCGTCGAGGTTCTTCAGCGCTTCTTCCGAGACGTTCGGAATGTCGCGCGTGATTTCCTCCGGCCCGAGCTTGGTATCGCGGGCCATGACCTCGAATTCCTCGATATGGATCGAGGTGAAGACGTCATCGGCCACGATACGCTCGGAGAGCAGGATCGAGTCCTCGTAGTTGTAGCCGTTCCACGGCATGAACGCGACCAGCACGTTGCGGCCGAGCGCCAGATCGCCGAGCTCGGTCGACGGACCGTCGGCGATGATGTCGCCCTTGTTGACGCGGTCGCCCATGCGCACCAGCGGACGCTGGTTGATGCAGGTGTTCTGGTTCGAACGCTGGAACTTCATCAGCCGGTATATGTCGACGCCGGACTTGCCGGGGTCGAGATCTTCCGTGGCGCGGATGACGATACGCGTTGCGTCAACCTGGTCGACGATGCCGCCGCGACGGGCGCCGATGGCGGCGCCCGAGTCACGGGCGACGACCGGTTCCATGCCGGTGCCGACGAACGGGGCTTCGGCGCGCACCAGCGGCACGGCCTGACGCTGCATGTTCGAACCCATCAGCGCGCGGTTGGCGTCGTCGTTCTCAAGGAACGGGATAAGCGCCGCCGCCACCGAGACCATCTGCTTCGGCGACACGTCCATCAGGTCGACGTTTTCGCGCGGCGCCATCATCACTTCGCCGGCATTACGGCAGATGACGAATTCGTCGACGAAGCCGCCATGCTTGTCGAGTTCGGCGTTGGCCTGCGCGACGTGGTGCTTGGCCTCTTCCATCGCCGACAGATAGACGACTTCGTTGGTCAGCTTGCCGTTGACGATCTTGCGGTACGGGCTCTCGATGAAGCCGTACTTGTTGACGCGCGCGAAAGTCGCGAGCGAGTTGATCAGGCCGATATTCGGGCCTTCCGGCGTCTCGATCGGGCAGATGCGGCCGTAATGCGTCGGGTGCACGTCGCGCACCTCGAAGCCGGCGCGCTCGCGGGTCAGACCGCCCGGTCCAAGCGCCGACAGGCGGCGCTTGTGGGTGATCTCCGACAGCGGGTTGGTCTGGTCCATGAACTGCGACAGCTGCGAGGAGCCGAAGAACTCGCGCACGGCGGCGGCCGCCGGCTTGGCGTTGATCAGATCCTGCGGCATGACCGTGTCGATCTCGATCGAGGACATGCGTTCCTTGATCGCGCGCTCCATGCGCAGCAGGCCGACGCGGTACTGGTTCTCCATCAGCTCGCCGACCGAGCGCACACGGCGGTTGCCGAGATTGTCGATGTCGTCGATCTCGCCCTTGCCGTCACGCAGTTCGACCAGCGTCTTGACCACGGCCAGGATGTCTTCCTTGCGCAGCACGCGCACGGTGTCCTCGGCCTTGAGCTCGAGGCGCATGTTCATCTTGACGCGGCCGACGGCCGACAGGTCATAGCGCTCGCTGTCGAAGAACAGCGAGTTGAACATGGCTTCGGCCGTCTCGAGCGTCGGCGGCTCGCCCGGACGCATGACGCGGTAGATGTCGAACAGCGCGTCCTGGCGGCTCTCGTTCTTGTCGACGGCGAGCGTGTTGCGGATGTAGGCGCCCACGTTGACGTGGTCGATGTCGAGGATCTGGATCTCGTCCTCGCCGGTGCCGAGCAGCACTTTCAGCGTCTTGTCGTCGATCTCGTCGCCGGCCTCGAGGAAGATCTCGCCGGTGGCGTAATTGACGATGTCCTCGGCAAGATAATTGCCGAGCAGGTCCTCGTCGGTCGCCTTGATCGCCTTCAGGCCCTTCTCGCCGAGCTGGCGGGCCTGGCGGGCGGTGATCTTCTTGCCGGCCTCGACGACGATCTCACCCGTGTCCGCGTCGACCAGGTCGCCGACGGCCTTGAGGCCGCGGAAACGCTCGACGTTGAACGGGATGCGCCAGTGGTCGCCGGCGCGCTTGTAGGTGATCTTGTTGTAGAAGGTCGACAGTATCTCCTCGCCGTCCATGCCGAGCGCCATCAGGAGCGACGTCACCGGAATCTTGCGGCGGCGGTCGATGCGGGCGTGCACGACGTCCTTGCTGTCGAACTCGATGTCGAGCCACGAGCCGCGATAGGGAATGACGCGCGCGGCAAACAGCAGCTTGCCCGACGAGTGCGACTTGCCCTTGTCATGGTCGAAGAAGACGCCCGGCGAGCGGTGCATCTGCGAGACGATGACGCGCTCGGTGCCGTTGACGATGAAGGTGCCGTTCGACGTCATGAGCGGCATGTCGCCCATGTAGACGTCCTGCTCCTTGATGTCCTTGATCGACTTGGCGCCGGTATCCTCGTCGATATCGAACACGATGAGGCGCAGCGTCACCTTCAGCGGCGCTGCATAGGTCAGGTCGCGCTGGCGACATTCGTCAACGTCGAATTTCGGTCCTTCGAACTCATACTTTACGAATTCCAGCATCGAGGAGCCAGAAAAATCGGAGATCGGGAAGACCGACTTGAAAACAGCCTGCAGTCCTTCGTCAGGACGACCGCCCTTGGGCTCGTCCACCATCAGGAACTGATCATACGATGCCTTTTGAACCTCGATCAGGTTCGGCATCTCCGCAACTTCCGGGATCTTTCCGAAGAACTTGCGTACGCGTCTGCGGCCATTGAAAGTCTGGGTCTGGGCCATCGTCGCTCCTTAGCTCAAAACTCGGGACGAACCTCGCCGCGGTTCGCCTTGCACCAACGGGCCGCCTCGCCGGCTGCCCCTGTCTGTTTTCCGGCTGCCCGTCCAATTGCTTGGCGGCTGCCGGCTAAAACGGGAGAAAACCCGTTTCCTGAAGGCCGCTCCGGCCCTCAGGAAAGAGGTTTTCAAACGCCTCGCGCAACGAAGCCTCTCTTCGTCAAGGGAGGGGGCGGACGGCGCGAGACCGTCCGCCCTTGCCTGTTACTTCAGCTCGACCTTGGCGCCAGCTGCTTCCAGCTGAGCCTTAAACTTGTCGGCGTCGGCCTTGGAAACGCCTTCCTTGACCGGCTTCGGAGCCGCTTCGACCAGGTCCTTGGCTTCCTTGAGGCCAAGGCCGGTGATGGCGCGGACTTCCTTGATGACGTTGATCTTCTGGGCGCCGGCGTCGGCGAGAACGACGTCGAATTCCGTCTTCTCTTCGGCCGGAGCAGCAGCAGCGGCACCAGCGCCGCCAGCAGCGGCAACCGCCACCGGAGCAGCGGCCGAAACGCCCCACTTCTCTTCCAGGAGCTTCGACAGCTCGGCCGCCTCGAGGACGGTCAGCTTCGAAAGGTCGTCTACGATCTTTGCGAGATCAGCCATTTGTGTATTCCTTCACTAGGTTCGAACGTGTGTTGTTGACAGCGAGGAACGGCCTCATGCCGCCTCGTCCTTCCGGGCGTAAGCGCCGATGACGCGCGCGACCGAAGCCGCGGGCGCATTGACGATCTGGGCGATCCGGGTTGCCGGCGTGGCGATCATGCCAACCAGCTTGGCGCGCAGCTCGTCGAGCGACGGTAGTGTGGCGAGTGCCTTCACACCGTCGGCGTTGAGCGAGGTCGAGCCCATCGCGCCGCCGAGAATGATCAGCTTGTCATTCCCCTTGGCGAAATCGGACGCGACCTTCGGCGCCGCAATCGGATCCTCCGAATAAGCGACCAACGTCTGCCCCTTGAACAGATCGATGATCGATGCGGAGTCCGTGCCCTGAAGAGCGATCTTGGCGAGACGGTTCTTCGCGACTTTGACGGTGCCACCGGCGGCGCGCATCTTCGACCGAAGGTCGTTCATTTGCGCGACGGTGATACCGGCGTAGTGGGCCACGACGACTGAACCCGCGCTCGAGAACGCTTCGTTCAGGCCCGTGACGAGTTCGCGTTTTTCCGCTCTGTCCACTGCCTATCTCCAGTTGACCCCTGCCCCATTCTCGAGGTCAGAAGTCGGGTTGCCTTTTGCCGGCCGGGCCATCCAAAAATGGATCTCCCGAACGGCGCTCGAGGATCCTGCCCCCTTTCGCCACACCTACGGCCAAGCCGGCGATGCGCTGACAAAAGGCAAACACGGTTCGAACCTTTCATTGGAGCTTCCGCTCCTTTGTCGGGTCTTCACCCGTCTCATGCAGGCCCATGCGAATTAAGGCTTTGGGCCGCCTGCAATCTCGGACAGGATATCCGGAAACCTTTCGGCTTCCGGGGTACCGGGCCGCCGACGGATCGGCGGTCCGGAATTCTTATGCGACCGGCCTGAAGCCGGTCAGGCGACACTTACGACGCAGCGAGCGTCGCGATGTCGAGCTTGAGACCGGGGCCCATCGTCGAGGTGACCGACACCTTCTTGACGTAGTTGCCCTTGGCGCCGGCGGGCTTTGCCTTGTTCACCGCATCGGCGAAGGCCCGCACATTCTCTTCCAGCGCCTTGACGTCGAACGAGACCTTGCCGACGCCGGCCTGGACAATGCCGGCCTTCTCGACGCGGAACTCAACGGCGCCGCCCTTCGAAGCCTTGACGGCGGCCGCGACATCGGGGGTCACGGTGCCGACCTTCGGGTTCGGCATCATGCCGCGCGGGCCGAGCACCTTACCCAGACGGCCGACCAGCGGCATCATGTCCGGAGTGGCGATGCAGCGATCGAAGTCGATCGTGCCCTTCTGGACGATGTCGACCAGGTCTTCGGCGCCAACGATGTCGGCGCCGGCGGCCTTGGCTTCCTCGGCCTTGTCGCCGCGCGCGAACACGGCGACGCGCACCGAGCGGCCGGTGCCGTTCGGCAGGTTGACCACGCCGCGGACCATCTGGTCGGCATGGCGCGGATCGACGCCGAGGTTCATCGAAACCTCGACGGTCTCATCGAACTTCACCGTGGACCGGTCCTTGAGCAGCTGCAGCGCCTCGTTGAGGGCGTAAGCCTTGTTCGGATCGATGCCGTCGCGGCTCTTGGCAACTCGCTTTGCAATCTTTGCCATGATCTTAGCCCACCACTTCCAGGCCCATCGAGCGGGCGGAACCCTCGACCATGCGCATGGCCGCCTCGACGTCGTTTGCGTTCAGGTCCTTCATCTTCTGCTCGGCGATCTGGCGCACCTTGTCGCGCGAGATCGTGCCGGCCTTCACCTTGCCCGGCTCCTTCGAGCCCGACTTCAGATTGGCGGCCTTCTTCAGGAAGTAGCTCACCGGCGGCGTCTTCATGACGAAGGTGAACGACTTGTCCTGGTAGTAGGTGATGACGACCGGGATCGGCGAACCCTTCTCCAGCTCCTGGGTCTGCGCGTTGAACGCCTTGCAGAACTCCATGATGTTGATGCCGCGCTGACCAAGCGCCGGGCCGATCGGGGGCGACGGCGTGGCCGAGCCCGCGGCAACCTGGAGCTTGAGCTGGCCTGCAACTTTCTTAGCCATCTCTATTCCTGCCTTTTCTCATGCCGGCCCCAACAACTGGGAAATGCCGGCGGTTGCAGTCTGGTGGTGCGGTTCCAGCGGCCGGCTAAGCCGCTTTCGCCTCCCACCCGTTGATGGCAGCGCTTTGCTTCGCGCCGCCGACCCCTTTGCCTGTCGACTGAGGGATCTTCGGATCAGCCCTTCTCGACCTGTCCGAATTCCAGATCGACGGGCACCGCGCGCCCGAAGATCGACACTTCCACCTTGAGGCGCGCCCGCTCCTCGTCCACTTCCTGGACGAAGCCGTTGAACGACGCGAACGGACCGTCCGAAACGCGGATCGCCTCGCCGATTTCGAAGGTCACCGACGGCTTTGGCCGCTCGACGCCTTCCTGAACCTGATTCAGGATGCGCTGCGCCTCGGTCTCGGTGATCGGCACCGGCTTGGAATCGCCGAGGAAGCCGGTGACTTTCGGCGTGTTCTTGACCAGCGAGAAGACCGCGTCCGTCAGGTTGGCCTTCAGAAGCACATAGCCCGGGAAGAACTTGCGCTCGGCATCGACCTTGCGGCCGCGGCGGATCTCGACGACCTTCTCGGTCGGCACGACGATCTGCTCGATCTCGCCGGACAGGCCCTTCTGCTTGGCCTTGTTCTCGATGTCCTCGGCGACCTTCTTTTCGAAGTTCGAATAAGCGTGGACGATGTACCACCGCGCAGTCATTTCACGACCTCTCCGTAATCGCCGAACTTAATGTCCGAGGCCCAATATCCACTCGATCGCATAGCCCATGGCTATGTCGGCGGCGAAAAAGAAGATCATGGCGATGACCGCGAACACCAGGACCATCACCGTCGAGATCATGGTCTCGCGGCGCGAGGGCCATGTCACCTTAGCCGTCTCCGCACGAACCTGCTGGAGAAAGGTGAAAGGATTAGTGGTTTTCGAAGCCATGTGCCGCTCTGTCTTCAAGACCCGTTGGCCGGGTCTCCTGGATGATCCCGCAGGCCGGGACGTGCCGCCTGAGCTTCGTGCCGGCGCCGAATCAGCGCCACCATTTCGCCCACGCAAATCAGACGCGTAAAGCCGGCTTCCCAGCTCCACGCGTCGCGTGTCTGTTCAATCTACATAAAACCGATTCTTGGTCCACGCAAGTGGCAAGTGTTCCGCTTTATGTTCGAGCGCCGCTTCGGAACCATCCAGTCGTACCGTTCCGGCTATGCGGGGCCTTATGCCCCAGTTTTCCCTATATGGCAAGCCACCCGCCGGTTTTCAACGGCGAAGCGCCCCTGCTCTTCAGTCCGCCACTGAGCGACCTGAGAGATAGGTGACGATTTGTACCGGACACATGGGTAACACTTTTCGGTTTTTGCC
>NZ_JAVIJB010000074.1:0-18538 GCF_033977165.1 Mesorhizobium captivum | reverse complement strand
CCGTTCGGCACGAGGTTGTCACCCATGTCTTAGGTACGATCTGTTACCTATGTCTCCGGGTCGGACATGCTCAAAATGGCGATCCCGGCAGGATTCGAACCTGCGACCATCGGCTTAGAAGGCCGGTGCTCTATCCAGCTGAGCTACGGGACCGCTGGCCGGCCGGGGCCGGCTGATACCACTACGCCGAGGGACGCTCGACCAAAGGGGTTAGTGCGTCCAGGGCGTCCTGCGGTCATAGCGGAAATTGTCCGAATAGGAAATCTGCCGGCGCTTCGTCTCCTTCGGCTCCTCAACGCGGAAGGCGATGCCCTGCTTCTCGGCGTAGGCAACCGCCTCTTCCTTCGTATCGAAGGTGAGCCGCACCTGGCTCAGCATGTCGCCAGAGGTGGTGTAGCCCATCAGCGGGTCGATCTTCTTGCGCTGGGCCGGATCGAACTCCAGCACCCAATGGCCGGTCTTGGCCTTGCCGGACTGCATCGCGGTTTTGGCTGGGCTGAAAATGCGCGCGGACATGACCACCTCGTTGCCGCCCGACGACCGGGCACCTTTTTCGTGGCGCGCGTCCGAAAAGCCGGGTTGGAGCCTGAGGCCGCGCGCCAATCCGTCAATACTGTGCAACGGCGCCGCCCGCAAGCGGCGATGGCCCAGCAGGTGGTCACAGCCGGCAAATGGTCATGTCTGATATGGCGGGAACCTCGCGCCGGCCCTGACATTAACGGAAGGTCAGGCGACCAGCCGCCCCGGCCATTGGATGACGGCTTGCAAGGCCGCCGAGGTCACAAAGCGTCGCCATTCCTCTTCAACAAGCCTGGACACTCCGCCATGACCAAGACAACCGAACATCCCGTCCTGCAGCTGGCCGTGCTTGTCGGCAGCCTGCGCGCCCAGTCCTTCAGCCGCAAGATCGCCAAGGCGCTGGCTGCCCGCGCGCCGGACTCGCTGCGTTGCCGCTTCATCGAGATCGGCCAGCTGCCCCTCTACAACGAGGATCTGGACAGCGACACGCCGCCCGCCGCCTGGTCGGCGTTCCGCGCCGCCATCAGGGAGTGCGACGCAGTGCTGTTCGTGACGCCCGAATACAACCGTTCGATCCCCGGCGGCCTGAAGAACGCGCTCGATGTCGGCTCGCGTCCCCATGGCAGAAACGTCTTCAAGGGCCTGCCCGCCGGCGTCGTCAGCGTCAGCCCGAGCAAGATCGGCGCATTCGGTTCCAACCATGCGCTCAGGCAGACCTTCGTCTTCCTCGACATGCCGGTGATGCAGCAGCCGGAGGCCTATATCGGCAATGCCGCAGAGCTGCTCGACGCCAACGGCGCGGTGAAAAACGGCGACACCGCCGCCTTCCTGGAGAATTTCATGGGCGCCCTGGAGATCTGGATCAGAACCGTGCGGCCCGGCGGCTCGTCCTTCGACGCCTTCATGAAACAACGCGAGAAGATCGCCGAGGACTATGTCAATGGCAACGCCACATCGCTGAAGGCGATCGTGACGAATAGCGAGCCGGCCACCTTCTTTTCGCCGCGCGGCGATCATCTCGAAGGCGCAAACGCCGTCGCCGGCCGCTACGAGCGCGACGCCGCGAGCTTCCACGAAGGCGGCAGCACCGACCTCGAGGTGCTGCAAGCCTCAGCGAGCGGCGACCTCGCCTTCTGGACCGGACTGCAGCATGCGAAGGCCCGCATGGGCAAGAACGGCCAACCCGCCGAGATGACCTTGCGGGTGACGGAGGTGTTCCGGCTGGAGGACGGCGCCTTCAAGCTGGTCCACCGCCACGCCGACCCGGCTCACTAAGGCGCATTGATATCCAGGTGATGCCGGCCTGCAAATAGCCGCTCAATCAAGCCCGCGACACAATGCCGGGGGCTCTTTGCAACGGGGGTCTATTCCCATTGCCTTGTCGGCGGCATATGTCGGATACACGGTCGTGGCATCTGACCGCCATGACGACGATAAAGACAAAAATGGGCATAGAAGCGGAAATCTCGTCGGATTGGACCGGCGAGCCGGCGATCCTCGAAGGCGCTATCGTGATCGGCGCCGGTGCGGCGGGATTGGCGGCGGCGTACGCATTGATCGAGGCCGGGATCGCCACCGAGATCCTCGAGCGTGAGGGACGGCTGGCCGAGCCCTGGCACCGCCGCCATGAGAACCTGCATCTCAACACGCATCGCGACCTCTCGACGCTGCCCGGCGTTTCCTTTCCGATAGGCACGCCTGCCTTTCCGCACCGCAGCGCGGTGATCCGCCTCTTCAACGATTTCGCCCAGACGCACCGCCTGCCGATCGCCTTTGGCGTCATCGTCGAGGATATCGAATTCCGCGGCGACCACTGGCTGGTCAAGACCAGCATGGGGCCGCGCGCGGCACGGCATGTGGTGATCGCCACGGGGCGCGACCGGCAGCCCTTCATCCCGGCCTGGAAAGGCATGAAGGATTTTTCGGGCAAGATCATCCATTCGGCGCATTTCGGCCGGGCGGGAAATTATGCCGGGAAAAAAGTGCTGGTGGTCGGCGCCGGCAATTCCGGCTTCGATGCGCTCAACCATCTTTCCGGCTCCGAGACGGGGCAGATGTGGCTCGCAGCGCGCAATGGGCCTTCGCTCTTGCCCAAGCGCATCGGCAAGGTCGCCGTGCATCGCTTCTCGCCCGTCATGGCGAGCCTGCCGGCCAGGCTGGCTGACGCGGTGATGGCGGCGACGCAGCGGCTGGTCTTCGGCGACCTCAAGAAATTCGGACTGCCCCCTGCCCCGTCGGGCGGCGCCAGCCGCCTCGGCTCGGATTATACGGCGATCGCCGCCGACGACGGCGCGGTCGATGCGATCAAGGCCGGCCGCATCATCGTCGTGCCGCAGGTCAAGGAATTCAGGCACGACAGCGTCGTTCTCGAAAACGGCCAGGCGATCGCGCCCGACATCGTCATTGCCGCCACCGGCTATCGCACCGGACTGGAAACGATGGTGGGCAGGCTCGGCGTGCTCGACGCCAAGGGCGTGCCGCTGTTCAACGGAGCGGCCAGCGATCCGAAATTGCCGGGCCTCTGGTTCACCGGTATGCGGCCGAGCATTCGCGGCTGCTTCGCCAACGCCCGCATCCAGGGTGCGGCGATCGCCCGCAGGATTGCCGGGCGAAAGCGCTGAGGCGCCATTTCTGCGTGTGAAGCTTCCGATTTTGGGTTGCCTTCCGGGCCACGGAACCCTATACGCCGCGAGCGTCGGAGTGTAGCGCAGCCTGGTAGCGCACCTGATTTGGGATCAGGGGGTCGCGTGTTCGAATCACGCCACTCCGACCAGTTTTCTCAGCATTCCACATGCGGGTCGGGCAGCCGGCGCAGCTCAGGCCTGGCCAGAAAGGTTCGGCCGTGGTCGTCGCTATCCTCGACCGGGACGATTGGATAGCCAAAACCGATATCATCGTGGCGGTCGATGTCACCAGGCGGCGCCTGACCTGGGATGCCGCGCGACCTGTGGTCGCCCCTTATCCGCGCCGGCAAGATGGTTCTTATCCCGCGCAAGCCAAAGCCGTGGTGGCGACGGCAGCTGCGCCAGCTGCGGCAGGCGCTGCGGCAGGGCTGAGGATGGGCGGATCCGCCGGCTGCGCCGCAGTCTTGCGCCTTGGCGTCATTCTTTGGGCGGGGAACCCTGCCCAGCCTTTGCAAGTTTTATTGCCATGGCTGACACCCCGACCATCGCGCGCATCTGGCGCGGCAGAACCTTGCCCGAGAAGGCCGACGCCTATGAAACCTATAATTACGAGGTCGGCATCAAGCCGCTGATCGAAAAGGCGCTCGGTGTCCAGACGTTTCGCGAGGACACGCCGACCTATTCGGAGTTCGTGACGATCTCCTATTGGGAGAGCATCGAGGCAATGGGACGCTTCACCGGCGGCGGTCCGACCGAGGTCCACCATCTCGATCGCGACGCGGAATTCCTGATCGAACTGCCGAAGAACGTGCAGGTGCTGCGCCTGCTCGCCAGCCATGGCAATACGGGCTGAGCCGCGAACTCTAAAGCAGGTCGCGTGAAAAAGGATTCACGCGACCTGCTTCAGGTTCTTGATTTTAAGCATGTCTTCGTCCCGAAACCGGGCCCACTTTCGGGAGACATGCTTTAAAAGGCACTTTCGATGTCGGTCTTCGAAAAATCGTCGCCGACATAGAGTAGCCGGCAGCCGCGATCCTTCGCCACCTCATAGGCAAAGCAGTCGCCGAAATTGAGAGCCGCCGCGTGAATGCCCTTGCCCCATTGCGCGTAGGCCTCGGCAATGCGACGCGCGGCGCCCTCCGTCACCGGCGCGATCTCGAAGCCGAGCCCGTCGATCAAAGCCGACACTTCTTCCGCCACCCCTCGCCTTGCTGCAACGATCAGCAGTTCGGCCACGGTTCCCGCCGAAATCAAAAGGCTATCCTCTGTTTCGAGCGCCGCGATGCAGGCGCCTGCCTCTGGTTCGTCGAGGACGACGGCCATCAACGCAGACGTATCAACCGCAATCATTCCGGCAAGCCGTCGTCGCCGTAGAGGAAGTCCTGGCTGCGTGCGGCGGACGGGCCGGCATTGGCCTTGGCCGCGCCGGCGGTCCGGGCGGCCTCCAACAAGGTCCGCCGCCCTTTCCTGTCCGGTGCGGGCCGCACTGGAACCAGGCGTACGGCCGCATGGCCGTGACGGGTCAGGATGACCTCGTCGCCGGCCTCGGCACGGCGCACCAGCTCGGTCAGTTGCCCCTTAGCCTCTGTCACGGATATCTGCATGGTCGCTCCGACGGACCATTGTCTGGTCCATTCTTGAAGCAATAGACCATCTTACGGTCCATTTCAATCCGCGGCACGGGGGGCAAGTAAACCCGCCGGGCGAGCCCCCAACAACCTCGAGCCCGGCGAGCCTACAACCCGATCTGGAACGCGATCGGGACCGGGATCAACCGGCATTTCGTGCGTTGCAAGATGGATGCCAGCAGGATCGTCCCGGAATGGGACAGCGATTGGCGGCCTTCCCTTCTCCCCTTGTTGTGGGAGAAGGCGGATCGGCGCGCAGCGCCGAGACGGATGAGGGTGTTGGAAGAAACGCGACTTCTACCGATAGGCGCCGAAAGCACCTGGCTTCAAACGCACAGCTCCGTCCAACCCCCCTCATCCGTCGCCTTCGGCGACACCTTCTCCCACAAGAAGGGGAGAAGGAGGGGAGCTAAATATCGAACTCGCCCTGCCCTTCGTCCATGGCGCTGACGGTTTCGGCTGCGAGAGCGCGGGTGATCGGCGTCTTGCGTTCGAGCGCGGCGCGGTCGAGGCGTTCGACGACCCGCATCGCGGTCGCCAGCGAACGCTCGATGCGCCGCACCAGATATTGCACGACATGCTGCTCGACCTCGACCTGGCGGTCGGCGAACAGCTTTGTGATGACGCCGGCGAGCAGCAGGTCGTCCGGCTCGTGTATCTCGACTGTCGCCGCCGCCTTCAGCCGCGAGATGAGGTCGGGCAACACGACGCGCCAGGCGGAGGGAAAACGCCGCGCCGTCAAAAGCAGCGTGGAGCCGGCGCCGCGCACGGTGTTGATCAGGTGGAACAAGCCTTGCTCGTCGATCGGCCCCCTGTCGATGTCGTCGATGAGCGCGGGCGTGGCGCCAAGGCCGGCGATGTGCTCGCCGATCCTGTCGGGATCGATGGCCACCGCATCGGCGTGTGTCTGCCAGATTTGGGCAAGGTGCGTCTTGCCGGAACCCGGAGGGCCGGCCAGCACCACCACGTGCGAGGGCCAGCCCGGCCAGCGGTCGACAAGCGCCGCGGCCTCAGCGTTCGTGCCGGAGACGACGAGCTCGTCGCGCGAATAGCCGGTGCCGTGGCCGAGGTCGAGCGGCAGTTGGCGCGGCGGACCGGATCTATCATCGGACATTTCAGCCACGCGGCGAACGATGGCCGCCGCCGCGATCCGCCGGCAGCGGCGGCGTGGGCTCGGTGGCATGGCCCTTGTAAAGCGGCGATTCCAGATAGCGGGAAATCGCAAAGCGCACCAGCACCGCGATGGCCGCCGAAGCCGGCACCGCGATCAAAAGGCCGACGAAGCCGAACAGCGCGCCGAAGGCGAACAGCGCGAACATCAGCCAGACCGGATGCAGGCCGACACTTTTGCCGACCAGCCGCGGCTGCAGGATGTTGCCCTCGATGAACTGGCCGACGAAGAACACGCAGGCCACCGCCACGATCATCGTCCAGTCGGGCCAGAATTGGACGAAGGCGACGCCAACGGCAAGCACCAGCCCTGTCAGCGAGCCGACATAAGGGATGAAGGAGATCAGCCCGGCGAAGAAGCCGATGAGGATGGCGAAGTTCAGCCCGGTCAGCGTCAGGCCGGTGGCGTACATGCCGCCGAGCACAAGGCAGAGCGTGCCCTGCCCGCGCACGAAGCCGGCTGTGGCGGTGTTGATGTCGCGGGCGAGCGCTCTGACGGTTTCGACATAGTCGCGCGGCACCCAGCTGTCGACCACGGCCACCATGCGGTCCCAATCGAGCAGCATGTAGAACGCGACGACCGGGGTGACGACGAAGAGGCTGACGACCGAGACCAGCGCCACGCCAGAGCTCCAGATCGAGGTGAAGACCGTGGTCAACAGGCTGAAGCCGGAGGTGAGCAGCGAGTTCAGCCCGTCGCGCAGGCCGGCGGCGTTGACGCCAAAACGCTGCTCCAGCCATTTCGGGTCGAAGCTGGTGATCAGCGACTGCAGGCGCGTGAGATATTCCGGCAGCTTGCGGGCGAAATCGGCCATCTGGGTCGCCAGCACCGGCACCAGGATGACGAAGGCGAGCACGACGACGACGATGAAGGCGATGAGGATCACCACGGTCGCCATCAGCCGGGAAAGCCCCAGCCGCTCCAGTCGATCGGCGACCGGATCGAGGAAATAGGCCAGCACCATGCCGGCGACGAAGGGCAGGAGGATGCCCGAGAAGACGTAGAGGAACAGTGCTAGAAGCACGGCGACGATCAGCCAGAACGCGATCTGGCGGCGCAACGCGGTCGATGCCGCGGCCGTCCAGGCTTCGCTGTCAGGTGCCCGTCTTGGAACTGCCGTTCTGGGAGCCTTCGCCATAGCCGCTCATATGCCTTAGCCAGGCCACGAGATAGGCCGCGGCCGAAGCCACGGTCAAGACCCCGGACAGCAATATGAGCGCCGGCCGGAGCGGATCGAGATGGACGGAAAAGGCAAGCTCGCCCAGCACCAGCGCCGCCAGCGCGATCTGCACGGCGGTGTTCATCTTGGACACGAAGAGCGGCTTCATCTCGACCGGATGCGCCATCACGCTGGACAATAGAACGGCGCAGATGATCAGCCCATCGCGCGACACCATGGTCACGACAAGCCAGAGCGGCAGCTCGCCGGCAAAGCCCATGACGATGAACACCGAGACCAGGAGAAGCTTGTCCGCGATCGGGTCGAGATAGGCGCCGAGCCGCGAGGACAACTGATAGCGGCGGGCGATGAAGCCGTCGACGCCGTCGGAGAGGCCGGCGACAAGGAAGCCGGCAAAGGCCCAGTCCCAACGCGCCTGCAGCATCGCCAGCACCACCGCGGGCACCAGCAGCAGCCGCATGATCGTGATCATGTTGGGTATGGTCACGTGATGTCCCGTCGTGGCGTGTTTTGGAAATAGATGATGGAGATGAGAGGGACGCGCAAGGGAGGAAGCTGCTGATCTCCCCCCTCGTGGGGGAGATGGCCGGCAGGCCAGAGGGGGGCGCGAAGGAACGCCCACGTTCGAGATTGGCAAAAAAAATGGTCGAAGGCAGTCTAGGAATTTTGAGCAGACGTTTCCCTGATAGGCTGGAGGGACAGCGCCCCCCTCTGTCCTGCCGGACATCTCCCACACAAGGGGGGAGATTTGCCGTCGTCCCGGCCTTCGCCAATCACCGCTTTTCCCGGGAACAATCCCCCTCACCTGCGCGTCATCCTTGCTCCCCGAAACCATTCATGCGAAGAGCCCGCAATGGAAACAGGGACGAGCCGAAGATGAGCAACGGCGATAAGGCCAAGCGCAAGAACGGGCTCACCTATGCCGAGGCGGGCGTCGATATCGATGCCGGCAACCTGATGGTCGAGAAGATCAAGCCGCTGGTGCGCGCGACGCGCCGGCCGGGCGCCGATGGCGAGATCGGCGGCTTCGGCGGCCTGTTCGACTTGAAGGCAGCCGGCTTCACCGACCCGGTGCTGGTCGCGGCCAATGACGGCGTCGGCACCAAGCTCAAGATCGCCATCGATTCCGGCAAGCACGACACGATCGGCATCGACCTCGTCGCCATGTGCGTCAACGACATCGTCGTGCAGGGCGCGGAGCCGCTGTTCTTCCTCGATTATTTCGCCACCGGCAAGCTCGATCCCGACCAGGGCGCTTCGATCGTCGGCGGCATCGCGCAGGGCTGCCGGCAGGCCGGCTGCGCGCTGATCGGCGGCGAGACGGCCGAGATGCCCGGCATGTATCGCGACAAGGACTACGACCTCGCCGGCTTCGCCGTGGGCGCGGCCGAGCGCGGCCAGTTGCTTCCGACCGACGACATCGTCGAGGGCGACGTGCTGCTCGGTCTCGCCTCCTCGGGGCTCCATTCCAACGGCTTTTCGCTAGTGCGCCGGATCGTCGCCGCGAGCGGGCTGGGCTGGGCCGATCCGGCGCCATTCAACGAGGAGCTGAGCCTCGCCGAAGCGCTGCTCGAGCCGACGCGCATCTATGTGAAGTCGATCCTGAAGGCGATCCGCAACACGCATGGCATCAAGGCGCTGGCCCACATCACCGGCGGCGGTTTTCCGGAAAACATCCCGCGCGTGCTGCCCAAGGATTTTTCGGCCGAGCTCGACCTCGAGGCGATCGACGTGCCGCCGGTGTTTTCGTGGCTGGCCAAGACCGGCGGCGTCGCGCCGGAAGAGATGATGCGCACCTTCAACTGCGGCATCGGCATGATCCTGGCCGTCGCTTCCGGCCAGGCGGCGCAGGTTGCGGCGGTGCTGCAGGAAGCCGGCGAGACGGTGACGCCAATCGGCCGCATCGTGCCGCGCCGCGACGCCGGCGTCATCTATCGAGGCTCGATCGGCCTATGAGCAGGAAACGCACGGTCGTCCTGATCTCGGGGCGCGGCTCCAACATGACGGCGCTGATTGCGGCTGCGTCCGACCCGACCTATCCGGCCGAGATCGTCGGCGTGATTTCCGACCGGGCGAACGCCGCCGGGCTCGGGATCGCGCAGTCGCGCGGCATCGCCACCAAGGTCATCCAGCGCGCCGACCATCCGAGCAAGGACGCATATGACGAGGCGATCGACGCCACACTGACCGGCTTCGGTGCCGAGATCGTGGCTTTGGCCGGCTATATGCGCATCCTCGGCCGTGGCCTTGTCGAAAAATGGCAAGGCCGCATGATCAACATCCACCCTGCCCTGCTGCCGGCCTTCAAGGGGCTGGACACGCATGCGCGCGCCATACGCGCCGGTGTGCGCATCCATGGCTGCTCGGTACATTTCGTCACGCCCGAGATGGATGACGGCCCGATCATCGCCCAGGCCGCCGTGCCGGTGATGGTCGGCGACAATGAGGACACGCTTGCCGCGCGAGTGCTGAAGGTGGAGCACCGGCTCTACCCGCTGGCGCTGGGGCTGGTCGCCGAGGGTAAGGCGCAGATGGAAAAGGGCCACACCGTGCTTGCCCATTTCGCCGACGACGCCGAAAACGCCACCTCGGTGGTGATGGCGCCGGACCCGATGCGCGAGGAGACCGACCTCGAGCAGCTGGCGCGGATCACGCCGTAGCGTCCTTGAGTATGGTAGCAATAATTGCTACCATCTCCCTGAGGAGACAGCTCTATGGCGACAGTCGAAAAAGTAAGCGTTGCGCTTTCGCCGGAACTTCTGGAGATGGTCAGAGACGCCGTCGATAGCGGTCGCTATGGCTCGGCGAGCGAGGTCATTCGCGAGGCGCTGCGCGAGTGGCGCTTGCGTCAACCGCTCCGCGAAGCCGAAGTGGAGCGGCTGCGCAGGGCCTGGACAGAGGGACTGGAGAGCGGCCCATTTGTTCCTTTTGATATCGAGGACATCAAGCGGAAGGCCCGGGGCCGCCTCATCGACGCTGCCAAGAAATAGCCCATGGCCGGTCTGCCGATCATCCGCAGTCCGGCGGTTGAAAATGACCTGACAGATATTTGGCTTTCCATTGCCAAGGATAGCCCGCGTGCGGCCGATCATTTTTTGGATGCGATCACAGAACGCATTCTGCAGCTTGCCGTCTTCCCCGAATCCGGACCGCGAAGACCCGATATCGGGGCCGACACGCGTGCGCTGACCATCAGTAACTACCTTATTCTCTACAGGCATGCCGAGGAACGGATCGAGGTCGTGCGTATCGTGCACGGCGCGCGCGATCTCTCGACTCTACTCTAAGGAAGCATAGTCTTGGAGATTTTCGACAGCGCGATCCGGACGAAAGGCGATCTCGCAGGTGTCTTCGAATATGAGGACACCGGGCCGCAAGAGGCCATAGCGCATTTCTACCTGTATAGGGCGGAAGGCGAGACGGCCGGCTCGATTCTCGATGTAATACATGTCAGGTCGGGGCAATGGGCCATCACCGAAGCAGATGTCGCCGTCAGGTGGGACGGCAGCGAACAGCGTGTGGGCCTGTTCGTCTTCGGCATGCTGGTAGCGACCTTTGATGCCGCAGCAGGGACGAAATATGGTGGCGGATATGGCAAGGATTTCAACGCCGAGATTCCCTGGTCCTGAACGATGAGACAACTGCTTATCCTGCGTCATGGCAAGTCGAGTTGGGACGATCCCAAGCTTGAGGATTTCGACCGTCCTCTTGCCCCACGCGGGCTGAAGACGGCGCCGCTGATGGGGCGCGAGCTTTCGCGGCGCGGCTGGCTGCCGAAGCTCGCGCTGGTCTCGCCGGCGCTGCGCACCCGCGACACCTGGCGGCTGGTCGCTCAGGAACTGCCGAAGCACGTGCCGGCGGAATTCGCGGACGAGCTCTACGAGGCGGCGCCGGCCGCCATCCTGGCGCGCGTGCGGCAGGCGAAGGCCAGCAGCCTGATCGTGATCGGCCACAATCCCGGCCTGCAGAATTTCGTGCTCAGGCTCGCCGGCGCCGGCTCGGATGCCGATGTGTTCAAGAAGGTCGAAGCGAAATTCCCGACCGCAGCGCTGGCGCGGTTTGCCGTGAAGGATGATTGGGCGAACCTCGATTTCGGCGGCGCCCGGCTGACGCATTGCGTCAGGCCGAAGGATTTGGGGTAGAAGCCTGGTGTGCGGCTGCACAGGTCGGCGGGACAGGAACGCCAGCCTGGGTGATCTGCGAAACAAATGGCGGCGGGCAAGCCCGCCGGCATTGGCAGTTCAGGAGGCGAGATCAATTGCCCCAGATGCCCTGCCCCGGATCCGGCCAGGCCTGCGACGGCGACGATCCGGTCGTCATCGAGGTGTCGACATTGGCTGGCTTGGCGGCCTCGTGCTTGCGCACCGAGGCGGTGAGGCCGCGGTCGACGCCGGCGGTCGGCTGATTGGCATTGTTCGCGCCATAGTGGTCGCTGCCTGCAAAGGCAGAACCGATGGCGAGAAGCATGGCAGCAGCGGTGAGAGCGATCCTGGTCATTTCGGTGATTCCTTGTCAATGAGTTGTGAAGGAGACGGGAGACGCGGTGTCAGCGACCCCAGAGGCCGTCGTCGTTGTGCCGGGCGATGATGTCGGCGGCGGTCTCGTCGGATCCGGCTGTTGCCGCAGCCTGGTGATGCGCCATGTCCCGCACGCGGATCGAGGTGGTCATCATGTGATCGACACCGGCGGTCGGCTGGTTGGCGCCGTCGGCGCCATAATGGTCGCTGCCGGCAGAGGCGCTGCCCATGGCAGCGACGAGCATGGCGGCGGCGACGAATGCGATCCTGGTCATCTCAGTGTTCCTTGTCCTGTCGTTTCATCGGCGGCGCCTTGGGAGGATGGCCCCGCTGCCGACAAGACCCGGAACGGCCCGGTTTTATTCCCGGGCGAAATCTCTTCTTCGCCACAGCGGCCGAACCCTCGCCTCGAAAGCTCATCTTGAACAATGGGTTGGAAGGAACTGCTGCCTGGCCGATTCAGGCCGACCCATAGCCGCTCTACAAAGCAAAACGGCGGGGCAAGCCCGCCGCTTTGAGGTCTATCGAGGATCGGAACCGTTCAGTGGTTGCCGAACAGGTCGCGGTCGGCGCCCTGGGTCAGCGGCTTCTGGACATTCGCAACCGACTTCTTGACCGAAGCGGTGATCGAGGTGTCGACCGAAGCGGCCGGCTGGTTGGCGTTGGCCGAGCCGTAGTTGTCGGAGCCGGCGAAAGCGACACCCGTGGCGACGAGAAGGGCGGCGGCGGTAAGAGCGATCTTAGTCATTTCAGTTACTCCGGATTTGAGGGTTAGATCGGATTGGGCCACTTTGGGCGGAGGCCGCCTTAGCGGCCCCAGATGCCCTGGCCGGATTCCGGCTGGACCTGTTCGGGCGTCAACCTGAACCCGCGGGTGAACTCTTGGCGGTGCTCGACCGGCCTGCGGATCGAAGCCGTGGGAGTGCGGTCGATGTTGTCGCCGGACTGGGCCACGGCCGACTGGTTGGCGGTCGGCTGGTTGACATTGTCGGAACCATAATGGTCGCTGCCGGCAAAGGCGCTGCCCGTGGCAATGAGAAGGGCCGCAGCGGTAAGAGCAATCTTGTTCATTTTAGATACTCCAGATTTCAAAAGTCGTGTCCGTCTAGTGGCGTGCCGTAATGGAAATTCGCGTCGCTCGGACCACCCCGAAATGGGTCGGCCCGGTTGCCATTTCCAATCACGAAAATGTGCAAATCGAACCAACTGGTTCGACCTTGAAATCGCATGAACAGTGCAGCTGCCACATTTTAATGTTTTAATATCAATAGCTTACTGTGGCGGCTGCGAAACATAGGCCCTCGGAACGGCCAACTGCCGTTCACTCAGATTACACGATCCGTCACCATAAATTGAACCGAACCGTTCGGTTTGATTTCCTGGCGGAGCGAATTTGGACTTGAACCGGTCGCCGGCTGGGTCTTAGCCAGCGTTTGCCTTGCCGGCAGATCGATATTATCGATTGTCTTCAAGCATCCGTTGGGACCGCCAGCCGTACCTTGCGAGCCGACGTCGCCATCGGACAAAGGCATTCCTGAACAGCGATCAACGATGCGGCTCCTGCTTGTCGAAGACAATCGCGAACTGGCCGATTGGCTGAGCAAGACGCTGCGCCAGGCGAGCTATGTCGTCGACGTCGTCCATGACGGCGAGGATGTCGAACATGCGCTTGCGGCCGGCGACCATGCGCTGATCATCCTCGACCTTGCCCTGCCGCGCATGGGCGGCATGGAGGTGCTGAAGCGGCTGAGGGCGCGCGGCAATCCCGTGCCGGTGATCGTGCTCACCGCCAATGCCAGTCTCGACGGCCGGGTCAAGGGCCTCAACGAAGGCGCCGACGACTATCTGGCAAAACCCTTCCAGATCGAGGAACTGGAAGCGCGCATCCGCGTGCAGCTGCGCCGCGCCAACGACCGGACGGCGCCTATCATTTCCTGCGGCGACCTCGTCTTCGACACCAACACCAGGCTGTTCTCGCTCGGCGGCGAGATGCTGGCGCTGACGCCGCGCGAGCATGCGGTGCTGGAGCAATTGGTGGTCAAGGCCGGGCGCACGGTGAGCAAGGCGGCGCTGTCGGCAGCGATCTACGATTTCGACACCGACGCCGACCCCAGCGCCATCGAGATCTATGTGCATCGCCTGCGCAAAAAGCTGGAAGGCTCGCGCGTACAGATCGCCACCTTGCGCGGCCTCGGCTATCTGCTGCGCCATGAAGACTAGGCGATATGAAGATTGGGCGACATGAAGATTCGGCGCCATGAGGATTAGCAGCCTCCGCCTGCAATTGCTGGCCTGGGTGGTGCTGCCGCTGGCCGCGTTGGTGACCGTCAACCTGTGGACCAGCCAGCGCAACGCGCTGGCGACCGCCGACCTTGTCACCGACCGCATGCTGGTCGGCTCGGCGCGCGCGATCGCCGAGCAGGTGGCGATGGCCGACGGCGTTCTCGACGCTACCATTCCGCCGGCGGCGATCGAGATGTTCGATACCGGCGACCGCGACAGCGTCTACTACCGGGTCGAGACCGCGAACGGCCGGCTGCTCACCGGGTATCCCGACCTGCCCGAAGCGCCGCGGAGCGGCAGCATCGAGGCTTCCTATCGCGATCACCCGTTGCGCCTCGCAACGCTCAGCCATGCCGTGATCGGCGCTGGCGCGGATTCGCCGATCGAGGTCACCGTCGGCGTCACGCTTGCCGGCCACGACGCGATGGTGAGGCGGCTGTGGTTCAGCGCCTTCGCCCAGCAGTTGGCGCTGGTGGCGATTGCCGGCGTGTTCGTGCTGCTTGGCCTGCGCCGTGGGCTGGCGCCGCTCATCCGGCTGCGCGATGCGGTGCGCTCGCCGGACCGCAGCGATCTCGACCCGGTCGAGGTGCCGGGCGCGCAAAGCGAGATCCGGCCGTTGATCGATGCGCTCAACGCCTATATGGAGCGCGTGCGAGCGCAGATGGCGGCGCAGCGCCGCTTCATCGCCAATGCCGCGCATCAGTTGCGCACGCCGCTGGCGCTCTTGTCGACGCAGGCAAGCTATGCGCTGCGCGAAAGCGCCGCCGACCAGCGCCAGGAAGCGCTCATCGCCTTGCAGGCAAGCTCCGGCCGGCTGGCGCGGCTTGCCGAACAGCTCTTGACCCTGTCACGCGCCGAGCCCGGTAGCCGGCGGCCGCGCGCCGACCGCATCGACCTCACCGAAGCCGCCCGCCAGGTGCTGGAAACGCATGCGCCGAAGGCGATCGAGCGCAACATCGACCTCGGCCTCGATGAAACCGGCCCGGTACCGGTCATCGGCGACGGCACCATGCTGCGCGAGATGATCGTCAACCTGGTCGACAACGCGCTGCGCTACACGCCGGCCGGCGGCACCGTGACCGTCAAGCTGGCCGCGATCGATCGCGAGGGCGTGCTGACGGTCACCGACACCGGCCCCGGCATTCCGGCCGAGGAGCGGAAGCAGGTCTTCGAGCGCTTCTACCGCGTGGCCGGTGCCACCGAGGAAGGCAGCGGACTCGGCCTCGCCATCGTGCGCGAGGTGATCGAGAATGCCGGCGGCAGCGTCGCGCTTGGCGACGCCGCCGCCGGCGGGCTCAAGGTCGAGGTGCGGCTACCGCTGGCGTGACCCGATGACGGACCGATCAGGTCCCCTGTTCGTTGAACGGCGCCGGCCGCCATTTGACGACATAGTTCTCGAAGCGGGTGATGATGAACTCCACCACCAGCGCCATCACCGCCAGGATGATCATGGCGGCGAAGACGCCATTGGCGTTGAAGGCGCCTTGCGCGGTCGAGATCAAGAGACCCATGCCCTGCTTGGCGCCGAGGAACTCGCCGACCACGGCACCGACCAGCGCGAAGCCGAAGCTGACGTGAAGGCTGGCGAGGATCCAGCTCATCGCCGAGGGGATGATGACGGTGCGAGTGATCTGGTACGGCGAGGCGCCGAGGATCTGGGCGTTGGCGATCATCGCCCTGTCGGCCTCGCGAACGCCCTGGAAGGCGTTGGCGAAGACGACGAAGAACACCATGACCACCGCCAGCGCCACCTTGGAGGCCATGCCGAGGCCGAGCGCGATGATGAAGACCGAGCCCAGCACGACGCGCGGCACGGAGTTGGCGATCTTGATGTAAATCGAAAAGACATCCGCCAGGAGCTTGTTGCGGCCGAGGATGATGCCCGCTGCAATGCCGCCGACGGCGCCGATGGCGAATCCGAGGAAGGTTTCCTCCAGCGTCACGTAGATCTGCAGCCAGAGCGGCCCCTGCGAGGTGCCCTCGGTGACCCAGGACCAGATCTGCTCCCAGATGCCGGAGGGGCTGGAGAAGAAGAACGGGTCAATGATGTTGTAGTCGGCGCCGAGTTCCCAGAGCGCGAGGAAAAAAATCAGGATCGCGAGCCGCAGGCCGATGACCAGGGCATGGCGGCGGCGCAGCCGCGCCCTCGCCCGGGCTTCGGCAGCGACGATCGAGGTCGCGCGCGCGGCTTGGTCAGAGGTGGGAGAGATGACGGTCATGGCTGTATCTCCTCTCAATGGCCGGTCTGTAGGCCACGCCTCTGGCCGAGCTGCACTTCCTCGCGCAGGTCGTTCCAGATCACCTTGGCGATCTCGATGAATTTCTGATCGTAGCGGATGTCGGCCATGACGCGCGGACGCGGCAGGTCGATGCGATAGACGCTCTTCACCGTGCCGGGACCGGCGGTGAGAACATAGACCTTGTCGGCCAGCGCCACCGCTTCCTCGAGATCGTGGGTGACGAAGACGACGGAGGATTTAAGTTCCGACCACAGGTCCAATAGCTCGTCTTGCATGGCGGTGCGGGTCTGCATGTCGAGCGCGCTGAACGGCTCGTCCATCAGCAGTATCTTCGGCTGGTTGATGAAGGTTTGCGCCAGCGCCACACGCTTGCGCATGCCGCCCGAGAGCTGGTGCGGATAGTGTTTCTCGAAGCGGGCAAGGCCGACGCGGGCGATCCAGTCGCGCGCCCGCTCATAGGCCTCGGCCTTCGGCGTGCCGCGATAGAGCGGGCCGGCGGCGACATTGTCGATCACGCTGCGCCAGGGAAACAGCGCATCCGCCTGGAAGACGAAGCCGATGTCGCGGCTGATCTCGGTGACGGGATTGCCCATGACGCGGACATTGCCGGTCGTTGGGCGCAGCAGTCCGGTGACGAGGTTGAGCGTCGTCGACTTGCCGCAGCCGGTCGGCCCGACGACGCAGGCGAACTCGCCGCGCGCCACCGTCATGGTGAAATCGCGGATTGCCGTCATCATGTGACCGTCGGGTGTGACGAAGCGCAACGTCACCTCGTCGATGGCGATTGCGGCATCGGCCGGCGGCGCGGCCTGAGACAGCTTCTCGGCCGCCATGGTTTGCAACTGCATGGCATACTCCTGTGGCGATGGTGCGAGGATGCCGGCGGCTCAAGCCCCTTAGGCTTGCCATGCATCAGCATCCGGAAAGGCGCCGCTGCCGAATTGATCCAGGCAGGCGGCGCAACTCGTTGTTCTCTGGAGCGGTTCACCGAACCGCTCCATCTCCTGGTTGACGCAATTCCGGACGGAAAAACCGCTTCACACTTTTCCCTGGAATTGCTCGGGGGCGACCCGGACGGTCCGCCCTCGCCTATCGGCGTTACTTGGCGGCGTCGACGAATGCCGTGGTGTAGGTCTTCGACAGGTCGATCTGCTTTCCCTGCAGGCTCTTGGAGAAGGTCGACAGAACTTTCAGCACCGTCTCCGGACCATCGGCCGGCATGCGGCCGTCGGGCGTGAACATCGCCTTGCCGCCGGCCAGGCCCTGCACATAGAGGTCCTTGTTGCCGGCGTAGTAGTCCTTCGGCATCTGGTCGGCGATCTCCTCGGCCGAATGGCTGGCGATGTATTTCATCGTCTTGACGAAGGCGTTGGCGAGCTTCTGCGCCTCGTCCTTGTGGCTCTCGATCCAGGCGGACTGGACATAGAAGGACGCCGCTGGATAGTCGCCGCCCAGCGCTTCCTTGGTCTTCTCGGGTGTGCGCATGTCGACCAACACCTTGGCCTCGCCGGTCTGGAGCAGCTTGGCGATGGTCGGCTCGGTGGTCATGCCGGCCTGGATCTGGTCCTGCTTGACGGCGGCGATGAAGGTGTTGCCGGCGCCCACGGGAAGCAGCGTGTAGTCGCCCGGCTTCAGGCCGTTGCGCACGGCCAGATACTGGGTCAGGAAATCGGTCGAGGAGCCGAGGCCGGTGACGCCCAGCGTCGCGCCCTTGAAGTCGGCGGGCGACTTGATCTCCGGGTGCTTGGCAGAGACCAGTTCGACCTCGCCCGGCGCCTGGCTGAACTGGACGATCGACTGGATGTATTTGCCCTTTGACTGCAGGTCGACGGTGTGGTCGTAGAAGCCGACGACCCCCTGCACGGCGCCCGCCAGCAATTCGTTCTCGGCTTCGACGCCGGCGCGCGAATTGACCAGCTCGACGTCGAGCCCTTCATCCTTGAAGTAGCCGAGTTGCTGGGTGAGCACGGCCGGCAGATAGATCTGTTTTTCCATGCCGCCGACGATGATGGTGATCTTGTCGGCAGCCGACGCCGCCGTGGCACCCGTGGCGACTATGGCAAGCGTCAGCGCTGCCGAACGCAAGATGCACTTCGAGATGAAACCGGTCACGTAACTTCCTCCACCTGGGCGGCGCGCCCTCCAGGCTGCACCGCATTTCCTCCTTGCCGGCCGCTCCCGGACCGGTCACGTGGCGAACGCCACAAAACTGTCATGGCATGCCCAAGCTTTCAGCTGGCTTTCAGCCATCTACAGGGCATTTTGCTCAAGATTCCAACTTGAGTCAGGGGCGATCAATTACCAGCGTTGGCGCCGCCCCTTGTATCTGCACGGACAGAGATTTGTGCGATGGAAGCGACTGAGCCTCGAACCGGA
>NZ_JAVIJB010000073.1:0-18971 GCF_033977165.1 Mesorhizobium captivum | reverse complement strand
ACGGAATGCCGATGGTCACCTCTCCGCAGGGAGCGGCCACCGAGTTGGTCAGTTCAGCTTCGGTGAGCTGGATTTCCTTCAGGATCGTTCGCGCTCGTTCAAGCAGCCTGTTCCGGATGCGGTGAGAATAACTGCCTTATGTCCACGTGAACAAATCCAACCGGGCATGATCCCAGTACTTCATAGGTATCTCGAAACGAGATGACAGGCAAGCAACTAATCGCTTAGGGCGCCAATCGCAGGCCAGTTAATTGCTGGCCAGAGCCAGAATCTCGTGGGCGCGCCGCACCACTGGCGGATCAACCATCTTACCATTCAACGAGAACGCAGACATTCCACGCGTGGCGGCATCATGTTCCGCCGCGACGACACAATTGGCCCACTGGAGCTCCTGCGCACTTGGCGAGAAAGCTTCATTGAAAATGGCAACTTGTGTCGGGTGAACCGCCAATGCTCCGGCAAACCCAAGACGCCGCGCATGCGCTGCGGCTTCACGAAGGCTGTCAGTGTCGGAAAACTCTCCGATGCTTCCGACAAAGCCCAGAGGGAGCAATCCCGCCGCTCGGGCGGCAAACAGAACGGAAAGATTCGGTGCCAATAGGAGGTCGAATTCTGGTGAGCCGCCAACAGCGGCACTGAAGTCTTCAGGACCGAGCGCCATTGCGGCCATCCTGGGATGCGCAGATGCAATGGCCGTGAGCCTTTGCAGAGCGCCCGGAGTCTCGATCTGCGCAACGAACCGGATGCGTCCCGGCGCAAGATTTCTCTCCCATTCAAGTTCCGAAACCGCATTGGCGATTTCTAAAATCCACTCTGGCGAATCTGTCTTGGGCAGAACCAATGCGTCAACTCCCGCCATCACAGCTGCATCTAGATCGGCCGCCAACACGCGCAAACCTCGGTTCACGCGGACCAAAACCGATGCGCCCTTGCTGCCCACCTTTGCCACGGATTCAGGAAGCTGCTGCCGTGCCTCGCCTTTTTGGTCTTGCGGAACGGAATCTTCGAGATCGAGAATGAGACCATCTGCGCCCCGCTGATGGGCCGTCTCCACAAAACGCGGAACGTGAGCGGGAACGAAGAGTAGCGATCTCCAGCGCGGTACAGGAAGCGCGCTTTCGGCGGCTGGAAAGGTGTCCTTGATCATGTTCGCCTCGCGATCGATATTAGCGAGCGCCCTGGCAGTGAGGTTGCCGGCCCGCTGCCGATGCTTTGGTAGGAAGTGGAGCAAGCACACGCTCTCGGGTGCGCCCTTCCCAGCAAGCGGCGCACTCATGCTGACACAACTCTTTCGTGTAAACGCGCTGAAACCTCCTTGCGGATACTCTCCGTATGGGCGCCAAGAGCTGGAACTGGACGAAGAGAGGGGGTCTCAGAGTTGAAGATCGCCGCCGGCGCTATCGTCTCCACAGTACCTTCAGGTGTGCCAATTCCAACCCTGCGAACATGGGGATGCTTTGAAATATCCGCGACTTCATTCAGTCGCCCATATGCCAAACCGGCCGCCTCCAGCTCGTGCATTGCTTCGTGACAGGACAATTCAGAAAACCGCCGTTCAATGATCTCGTCAAGTTCTGCACGGTGACCCAAGCGCTCCATGTTGTCAGCAAAACCAGGTGCGCGTGTGAGTTCGGGTCGCTTCAGGAATTTCTCGCAGAAATTCACCCATTCGCGGTCATTCTGAACCGAAAAGATGACTTCCTTGCCATCGGCACAACGATAGGCGCCATACGGAGCCAGCGACGGGTGTTTTACGCCGGCGCGTACCGTGTGATAGCTGCTGTAGTCGTTCTGCAGAACCGGCACGTTCATCCAATCGGCGACGGAATCGAACAGTGACACTTGGATGCTTGTCCCTTCGCCGGTGACCTCGCGGTGATACAGCGCCTGGAGAATGGCGCTATGCGCGGTCATGCCCGCCGAGATGTCGCAAACAGAGACTCCGACACGCGCGGGCCCTTGTTGGTTGCCGGTGATCGCGCATAGACCTGTTTCGGCCTGGACGATGAGATCATAGGCCTTCAGATGGGAATACGGCCCTAGGTTCCCGAATCCAGAGATGTCGCAGGTGATCAGCTGCGGAAAACGCCGACGCAGATCAGCAGACGCGAATCCGAGTTTTTCGATACTGCCCGGTTTCAGATTCTGGATAAAGACGTCAGCACTGGCAACAAGCGCGTCCAGGACGGCGCAGTCCGCTTCCAATCTTAGGTCCAGACAGACCGACTCTTTGCCCCGGTTGAGCCAGACGAAGTAAGCACTCTGTCCCTGCACCAACTTGTCGTAGTTTCGGGCAAAATCACCTTCGGGCCTCTCGATCTTGATCACCCGGGCGCCGGCGTCTGCAAGGCGCGACGATGCGTAGGGCGCGGCCACGGCCTGCTCGACGGCTACGACGGTGATCCCCTCAAGAGAGTTCTGCATACGACACCGTGCTTTTCATCCAACGTTTTCGTTTTGATTGCGACGACGGTTCAGCATCGCCAGCAATCGGTTTTGTTCGTTCCCAACAATTGAGAATGCCTCGTCGACACCCATTCCCGGCTTGGCAAGCATCATGTCGGCCTGGGTAGCCACTGACACGTGGACAGAAGCTTGGGCGGAGAGTTCTGTCTCTGTACAGCTCCCTCCGACATACGCGCCGACCTTGTTCGCTTTGCAGAGAAGAACGGCGCGCACTGTGTCGGCAATTGAGCCAACATCTGGGGTTTTGATTTGGACGAGATGCGCGGCCTTCGCTTCGGCAAAAAGCCGGATATCCTCAAGCGTATTGCATCTCTCATCCACGACAATGCGTGCGCTCGATCCTCGGTGATCCAAGATCGACACGATCCGAGCATAATTCTCAATTTGAGCTTGTGTGGAACCAAAATCCGCCGGCGACTCAATGTTCAGTGCGTAACCCGGAACGCTGTCGGCAACCGTGCAAATAAAGTCGGCAATCCGTTGCGGCTCCATTCCAATTTCTTGGCCGATCCAGCCATACACGTCGAAATGCAGCACCGGATGATATCCGGGGTGGCCGATGACGCGCGCACGCATTGCAACCCACTTCACGAACTCCATGAAGGTCTGGCCCCCGGCGCCGAATTTCTGCCGTGAGTTGATCAGGCCGTGGGGGAGCACATCCACGTCCTTCAGAATCATCTTGTCAACGTTGATTTCGCGAGCGTCACCGCTCTGGCAGTAAATCGGGACGCGGCACGTCGGCAGTTGCAGACCGAACTCACCGCATATGATCTCCGCCATCGTCTTGCGCTGAAGATGGGCGGCTGCGCGAAGAAGAGCTTGGCTGACGCCATATTCAACAGCCAGAGGTAAGCGCTGGTGTCCTACCGATTCCAAAACCCTCTTACAAGAATCACGGAACCGAGCGGCATCGACATCAAGAAGCCGCGGTGCGACAACGCGTGACGTTAGATTAGAGATTTGGTTGGGGTCGAAGAGGGGATCGCGTCCACCTGCACCAGAGTACTGGACGTTCATCATATCCCCCCAAACAACGGCGTCGTCGGTAAGGACGAGCCCTACGCCGAGCGAACATGCTGGAATGCGAATCGACTCGAATCCGGGGGTTGTCGGCGCGCCGACGTAGATGAAGCCGTCCTGGATAGCGCCGGACCTAATGGCTTCCTGATCGTCATAGAAAAATGCGCCGTTGCCAGGCGCGAGCAGGACATCTTTGATCTGCACGTCGTTTCGCCCAATTTGTTGTTCCAAAAACGCTGGCACTATGCGTCACCCGCCAACGAGTTCGCCAATATAAAGTCGAAGGTGGTGCCATCTTGTTTCCAGATGAGGCACCTGCCCGACTCCTACGGACCTTGACGTTTGCGAGATTTGACCAACTTTAAGACGTTGCCGTCCTCCTCAGGCGATGGGAGTAGCGGTCGAGATAGCCACAAACAGGAATTGCGGTAGTGCGCACTCGAGGGTTGAATGCGTCATTGTGGTCATCGCCGCGAGCTGGGCCGCAATTTGTTCGCTCCAACATTGTTCTCGATGGCGTTCTCGGTCCAAACTGCAATGCAGCACAACTGTGATTTTGCTGCGATTCCTTCGCTTTCGTCGTACTCCACGCCGATATGCCACATCTTGAGATGTGGACCTCTTGCTCGTTCAACGCAGCCTGCCGCTCCAGCGTGGTGAAGATATCTTACAGGATCGACGCGACCATCATCCGGCAGAGGTTTGTGATATCATAAACTGGCAGATTCGTGAGCCTGCGTATCGCCGGAGCGACCACAGGGAACGCCGCACACTCAAAAAGAATGGCTGCAATCTCGGGATGCACGGCTCTCAACCTAATGATACAAGCAGCGACATCCGCCTCGATCGCAGCAACATCGGTCGGCGGCGCAGGGTATTCAAACGAATCATGCCAGAACTTGGTACCTTCGATCCCGCCGATCACAACTCTCGAGCGCTCCGTCGGATCGCCGAGCTGGAGCATATCGTCGCCGCAATTGTTAGAGTCAAAAGTCAGGACGGCTATTTTGGCAGGCGGGGGCAGTTGACGGATCAGCGTGGGCAGGAGAAGCATGCTCGACATTGCCACGGGCACGTCCACAGCAGCGGCTACCGCTGCTTGATATCGGAACGTGAAGCCGCAGTCTGAACTGATCGCGACAGCACCTCGCTGGACCAGCCGTCGCGCCGCTGCAACGTAACCGCGCTCAAGAACCGGATCGCCTGCCACAATTCTTCTGCCCCTGGTCTCCTTCACGATTTCCGTGATGACAGGAAAATCAAAGGTTGCAGGATTCTCGATCGCGCCCTGTTCCTTACCCCTCACATAGTTGGGCAACTCTCCTTGGTCGGAAGTTATTATCCCGAGTGATGCTTCATGTTGCTGTGCCACGTGCGCAATGTCCTCAATAGATGGATGTGTATATGGCAGCCCATTACTGGTTCACTCTGGCTGCATCTTATTTACCAAATCTGACCGTACGCAACACCGTGAGGTGAATACGCATCCTGCCAGACGGACGAGCTATCACGTGTGTAAGAATGTGAGCTTGTCCTACCGACAGGTCGCCGCAGTATTGTCTCTTAGAGAAGCGATCGAGATGGCCAGTTGTCGGAATGTCGGCTCGACGCATGTTTTCTTACCTGCGATATATTAAAACGTCCCGTTTCAATGTGGCATTGTGGTCATCGCAGAGAACCCGGCCGCAATCCGATCACGCCGACGTTATTCTCGATGGCAATCTCGGTCCCAAATGGTTTCGAGAGTGTCTGTAGACGCTCGAGAATAGTTTTTGCTTGTTGCGTAAGTGCGAGCCTTGGAACTCCGCGGTTTGCAAACCTTTTCGAGTGACCGAGTTCGACCGGGTATAGCCGCAACTCCGCAAGCTGGTTCTGCTCGAATCTGCAGACCGTGATAACGCTTTCAAAGAAGAGCGGGTCTGTGAATCCTCTTGCCATTTCGGCGACTTTCACTTCGGCATCTGTGTCGACCCGCGGGTCCTTAGCGTATTCGTCAAACATGTCAGCGCCGCATGGGGTCCCGAGGTCATCCTCGAAGAAGTTCGCAAGGCCATAAAAGATCGGTCGGCCTTTGTAGATTTCAATGCCCCGTAGCTGGTGTGATCCATGCCCTATATATGCATCAGCGCCGGCATCGATGATACGATGCGCAAACGATGGTTCGTAATCGGGGACAACCTGGCGGCAATTATCAGGCTCGTGCCCGTGGTTCGTTAAAATGCAGAAGTCGGAGAACTGCTTGCCCCGACGAACGTCTCGCACAATGTGGGCGATATCCTGGGGGTTTGGTTCATAGCTGACACCTGCCATGTCACCCGCTTTGTATGTCGTTCCCTCGATCACGACCACGTTGGGATCTTCACCGGCAGGCCAGTGGCAGGGCAACGCAGCACGTATCTGCCTCAAACTCTCGAGCATCTGGGGAGGAACCACGATCGTTTTCGCCAGACGAAGGGCGTTAAGACCTGGTCTGCCTGGCGCTTCGCCAGCGGGATCGCCGGCACGAGCCATAGGCATGAAAGTTGTAGCAGACGAAACCAATGCCACGCGACCACGTGCGGTCTCTAAGAACCGAGCGGCGCCGGCTTGTGCACGATTTTCGCCCACGCCGGCATGGATGATTCCACTCTGATCGAGCACCCGGCTCGTTTCGCGCATGCCTTCCACGCCCCAGTCAAGCGAATGGTTGTTAGCGCGACCTACGATGTTGAACCCCATTGCCTTCAAATCGGGACCGACATCCGGCAGGCTAAGGTGATACGCACCGCCGTATTCAGCTTGCGGGTATCCATTGAACGATCTGACATCGACGATGTTAACTTCCAGGTTGCCAAACGTGACATCAGCATCTTGAAGAATCTGGACGACGGCGCCGAAGCCAGAATCTTGCGATTTCGTCACCGCTCGCGACACGATGAGATCGCCAACCGCTACCATCGTGAAACCGTCCGCCACGTTCGTTGCAATCGAACCGACCAAATCAAAGTCAGCATTTGGCTGGCTAGGACGACTACCATTCTCGTTTTCCATAGACTTGCCTCATCTATCCTTTTCACGAATTGGTATCATTGCCATTGTTCCTCAGTAGCGCGCTGGTGATCTTCCAACGGGGTAAAGGCTCCGCAGCTATGCCCCAATGAACGAAGAATTGGCCGCCGTAGGCGGCTGGGCCGGGATTTCCGTGGCCGGGGCGCGCACATGGCAGGCCACAACGCGCCCGTCTGCAATTGGTACCAGAGGCGGCGCATCGATCCGGCAACGCTCAACAGCGAGCGGGCAGCGCGGGTGGAATGCGCATCCGCCGGGTGGGTTGATCGGGCTCGGTACCTCGCCCTCGACGAGCGCCTCCGTCCGAACTCGGGTTGGATCCGGCACCGGGGCTGCCGCAATCAGCGCCTCGGTGTAGGGGTGGACCGGTTTCGCGAAGAGCACCTCGCAGGGCGCAAGCTCCACGATCCGCCCCAGATACATCACCGCAACGCGATGCGCGATATGTTCGACCACACCGAGGTCATGCGAGATGAAGACGAAGGCGATGCCCATCTCCTGCTGCAGATCCAGCAGCAGATTCAGGATCTGCGCCTGCACGGAGACGTCAAGGGCTGATACCGCTTCATCGGCGATGATCAGGGAAGGGTTGAGTGACAGGGCGCGTGCAATGCCGAGCCGCTGCCGCTGACCGCCCGATAGTTCGGACGGGAGCCTGTGCATCATCTCGGGCGACATTCCGACCTTTCGCAGAAGGTCTGCAGCAAGCGCCTGACGCTGCTTCTGGCCGAGGCGCTCAAAATTCTCGACGGGTTCGGTGATGATCTGTCCGGCGGTAAGGCGTGGGTTCAGCGACGAGTAAGGATCCTGAAAGACCATCTGCATCCGGCGGCGCCAGGCGCGAAGCGCGTCCTTCTTTAGACCTGCAATGTCGGTTCCGTCGATCAGCACGCGACCAGCCGTCGGCTCGACGAGCCGCATCAGGAGCCGCGCGACAGTCGACTTGCCGCAGCCGGACTCACCGACGATGCAGAGCGTCTCCCCCGCCTCGACGGAAAACGACACATCGTCCACCGCCCGGATCACCGGGATGACCTTCTTCAGGAATCCCGCGCCGAGCGGATAATGCTTGGTCAGATTCTCGACTTTCAGCAGAGGACCGTTCATGCGCCCATCACCTCTTCGGCGCGCCAGCAGGCTGCGGCGTGGTCCGACCCGACATCTCGCAGGGCGGGCGTCTTGTCTCGGCAAATGTCGATCGCGAACGGGCAGCGCGGCGCAAAGCTGCAGCCGACGATGGGCTCGCGGAGACTTGGCACGATCCCGGCAATTTCTGGGAGCCGGCGCTGTCGGCCGCGCCGTCGATCAGGCACCGATCTCATGAGCCCCTGGGTGTAGGGATGCGCCGGGCGCGCGAACAGATCAATTACGCTCGCTTGTTCTACTATACGGCCGGCGTACATCACGATTACTCGTTGGCATGTCTCGGCCACGACGCCCAAATCATGTGTGATGAACATCACGGCAGTTCCCGTGCGCTCTTTCAGATCGACGATGAGCCGCAGGATCTGCGCCTGGATCGTGACGTCGAGCGCGGTCGTCGGCTCGTCGGCAATCAACAGTTCCGGCGAGCAGGCCAGAGCCATGGCGATCATGGCGCGCTGGCGCATGCCGCCCGACATTTCATGCGGATAGTTGTTGACGCGACGCTCGGGGTCCGCGATGCGGACCAGACGGAGCATCTCTTCGGCTTTCTTCATAGCCGCCGCGCGGGAAGCCTTGGTGTGGATCTGCACCGCCTCGGCGATCTGGTGGCCGACAGTATAGACCGGGTTCAGGCTCGTCATCGGCTCCTGGAAGATCATGGCGATCTGGTCGCCGCGGATATTTCGCATCTCCCGATCGGACAGCTCAAGCAGGTCGCGCCCGTGGAAGCGTATCTCGCCGCCGACCGTCCTGGCGCTCAGCTTCGGCAACAAACGGAGAATGGAAAGCGCAGTGACGCTTTTCCCGCATCCGGACTCCCCGACGACCCCAAGCGTTTCGCCTTTTCTTACCTGGAAGCTGATGCCGCCCAGGGCGCGCGTTACGCTTTCTTCTCCATAAAAATGCGTTTCGAGGTTTCGCACATCGAGAAGCAGGTCATTGCCGACGGTTTCACGCATTAGCATATCAACGCCTCCGCTTTGCGCGGGGGTCGAACAGGTCGCGCAGGCCGTCCCCGAGCAGGTTGACGGCAAGCACGGTTACGGCAAGGCAGATACCGGGGGCGAAGATCGTCATAGGCGCGACGGCGAGATAGAGGCGCGAACTGGCGATCATATTGCCCCAGCTCGGAATCTCGGGCGGTACGCCCACCCCAAGGAAACTCAGCCCCGCCTCCGTCAGGATCGCGCTGGCGCAGACGGTAGCGCCTTGGACCATCAGCGCAGGAATGGTACTCGGCAGGATATGCCGCCACAGCACCTTGGGCAAGCGCGCACCGCCGCAGAGCGCGGCCTCGACATAGGGACGCTCGCGAACGCCCAGAACCACCGAGCGAACCAGCCGCGCGACGGCCGGCGTCTCGGGGATTGCGATTGCGACGATGAGGATGCCGATGCTGGGGCCGGTCAACGAGATAAGCGCAATCGCCAGCAGAATCGTCGGGATCGACATCAGGCCGTCCATGACCCGCATGACGACGTTGTCGAAGCTGCGGCTGTAGCCGGCTATGACACCGATCAGAAGCCCGACCACGGCGGCGCTCGCTGCCGACAGCAGCCCGACCACGAGAGAGATACGGGCGCCGAAGATCGTTCGGGCAAACACGTCCCGACCCAGATTGTCGCTTCCCAACCACATCTCGGCCGAAGGCGGCTGCAGGCGCTTGAACGGATCCATGTTGACCGGATCGCCGGCGTAAAGCGGGGCGGCGAGCGCCAGAATGATCAGGAGCACCAGGAGGCCGCCGCCTATTAGGACCAGCGGGTGCCGCCTTGCGAGACGGGGAAGATCGGATAGCTGCAGCCGACCCATCAGCACAACTGGTGCGGAGAGGTAGGCCATATCAGTACCTGATGCGGGGATCGATTAGCGTATAGGCAATATCGACAATGAGATTGATGAGCACGTACAGACCCGAAGTCAGGATGAGCACGCTCTGAATGATGGGATAGTCGCGGTTGTCGATCGCACCCACGACCAGACGACCGACACCGGGTATGTTGAACACCGTTTCCGTGACGACGACGCCGCCGACCAGATAGGCGAAGCTTATGCCTATGACGGTCAGGATCGGCACCCCGGCATTCTTCAAGGCATGGTGAAAAAGCATGGCATAGGACGACGCGCCCTTGGCAGCGGCCGTTCGCATATAGTCTTCCGACAGCACCTCAAGCATGCTCGCCCGCGTAACCCGCGCGATGAATGCAATGTAGGCAAGACTTAGAGTCACGGTGGGAAGGACCAAGTGCACGAACCAAGGCCCGACGCCGTTTTCGATCGGCACATATCCCTGGACCGGCAGCCAATGGATCCTCATGGCGAAGAAGTATATGAGAAAGTATCCAGCGGCAAAGGCCGGGACTGAATAACCAAGTGCCGAAAAGGCCGCGAGGAGGCGGTCGACGAAACCGCCAGATCGCCACGCGGCGAGGATGCCGAAAGTGACCCCGACCGTCACCGAAAGGATCATCGTCAGGATCGACAGGGCAAGGGTCGGTTCAAGCCGCCGCGAGATGAGCTCGAGAACCGGTCGTCCGGCAGAGATCGAGGTGCCGAAATCGCCGCCGAGCATGCCCCTTACCCAACGCATGAACTGCACCGGCATCGGCTCGTTGAGCCCCAGTTGCTCGCGGATGCCGGCGATCATCTCCGCCGTGGCCGACTCGCCAGCGATCGTGGCTGCCGGGTCGCCGGGCGCCAGCCTGAGAAGTAGGAAGATGACGATCCCCACCATCGCCATCACGGCGATGGCCGAAATCGACCTGCGAAGGACGTAGCTCGCCATTAAGCGGAGACCTTTTCCATATTCCAAAACGGGGTACAATCTGGAAAGGTGATGAGGCCGGTGAGCGCTTTGCGGCTGACGGTTGGCGTGACACCTTCCCCAAGCAGAACGGTGCCAACGAAGTCCCACTGCAATTGTTGCATCTTACGGGCCAGTGCTTTGCGCTGCCCCGTGTCGACAAACGCCCATTGGGCTCGAAGAGCCTCATACTCGTCGCTCTTTGGCCAGCCGAACCAACCGCCCTCGCCATTCGCGCTCAGAGTAACGTTTCCCACCGGATCGCTGGAGGAATAACTGGACTCGCTCGTTATGAAAATGCTCCAGCCGTCGTTCTCGACGGGGCCTTTTTTCGCGCGGCGGACCCTGGAGGCACTCGAGTCTACTGGGGCGAGCTCCGCATTCACGCCAATTTTGCGTAGCGTGGCCGCCAGGAACTGCGCCATATTGCCGGCCTCAGTCCAGTCAGTGCGCTGCAGAACCACGACCTTCTCGCCCGCATATCCCGCCTCCTTGAAGAGTTGCTTGGCCTTTTCCGGGTCGCCGCCTTTTTTGAACCAACCGGTATTTTCATCATTCGAATAGAGTGTATCGTTTCCAAAAAAGGAAGTTATGGTGCGGATGTATTCTGGGGGATACGTCGTACGCATGACTGCCTCCTGATCGACCAGGTTAAGCATCGCTTGCCGCGCCTTGACGTTGTCGAACGGCTTCTGCAGACAGTTCATGCGCATGAAGAATACATCGTTCGATTTAGGAAGGTTGAGTTGAAGGTTGGGATCGCTCTCGATCATCGAGTAAAGATCCGGAGCTGGCGCTCCGATATAGTCTATCTCGCCTGACTGTAAGGCGGCAAAAGCTGTCTGCTGGTCGGTGATGACTTCCCAGATGACACGGTCAACCTTGACGACCTTCCCGCCGGCCAAGCCATCTGAAGCTTCCTCACGCGGCACATACTTCTCATTGCGTTCGTAGGTGAAGTTCGCGCCCGGCTTTGCAAGAGCCTCATTGAACTTGAAGGGTCCCGATCCGATATTGGCAGTCACCTGCTCAGTTGCGGGACGATTTGCATCTTTCTCGCGCATCATGACTGGGACCGGTCCAACCTCTTTCGCGAGCAGTTCGAGCAGAAGCCCCAGTGGCTCCTCGAGCGCGATCGTGAAGGTCTTGTCGTCCTTTTTTGAGATATCCTTCGCCCGCGACATGACCAGTTGTCCGCCTGGATTCACTTGGCCCCACCGACGAATAGACGCGACACAGTCCGCAGCAGTGACGGCGCTGCCGTCATGCCAGCTTAAGCCATCGCGGAGCTCGAACGTATAGATCTTTTTGTCGTCGGAAACGCCCCACTTCCCCACCATTTGCGGCTGAGGCATATACTTGGAATCAAGCGCAAACAGCGTGTCGTAAATCGCCAGGCCATGGGTGACAGTGTCGACATACGTCGTAAACATCGGATCGAAGACGTTGAGATTACCCAATACCATCCGGACTGTTCGCGCATCGGTTGGCGCTGTTTGTGCCCTTAGGACTGATGGGATCGATATAGCCGCTCCGACGGCCAAACCTGTCTTGATCATTTCACGTCGAGAGATTGGCATGGTTCATTTCCCCTTTTTTCCAGTCGCGCCGTTTATCACGCTTATCGTTAGCTAATGCTGAGCAGAGCATTCATTTGATCTATGCTCCGCCGCGCCGCGACCTACGTCAAATTCAATTTGCGTATCGTTGCCATCTGGTTTTGAGATAAGCTCAGAGCGGCCTAAGACCGGACTCGTAAGGGGATCGCCGGGCCTGTGTCTCCCTGCGGGAGCTCTGTAATTCTGCTGCAGTTGAGCGGTGCGCAAAAGGGGCAGTTAGGGTTAATCGGGCGGGCACGTTCGGCAATCGGCCGTCCGAGTCGACTGAGAGCATGTGCGCACCCGTGGCGGGACCAGCGCATCTGCTGACGGCGGTCGTCTAGCCCGTCTTATTCATGACGCATCTGGGTTTGTTTTCCGCTGAGCGGTGGACAGGTGGCGGCGCGGCGTCTTTTTCACCGCAGCATAGGCGCCGTCGGCGAAGACGTGTCGCAGCCACGGCCAGCGTTCGAGGATGGTCTTGAGGGCAGCCGGTGCGCCGTCCCGGTCCTGGATATCGGCGGCGTGGACGACGAGCCCGACCACAGGCCGATGGTGTCGACAACGATGTGACGCTTGCGCCCGTTGATCTTCTTTCCCGCGTCGAAGCCACGAATTCCGCCGCTTTCCGTGGTCTTGACCGATTGACTGTCGATCACGCCCGCCGTCGGACTTGCTTCCCGACCCTCAGCCTCGCGTGCCGGCATGACGAGGCCGCTGAAGGTCCGCAACAGGCCCTCCTCACGCCAGCAGCTATCGCCACGCACCGCCCGACGAAGCCAGATAAAGAAGCGCGTTCACGACCTCGCGCAGGTTCGTCTTGCGCGGCCGGCCGATGCGGTTCGCTGACGGCATCATCGGCTCAATCAGCGCCCATTCCGCACCGGTCAGATCGCTTGCGTAGCGGGCGCAACGCCGCTCATAATGCGCACGGGTGATTTCAGTCCAGGCCATCGTGATCTCCATCGAATCTCGCGAATCCGACGGAATCACAACCTGCTGAAATCACCCAACTCTTTTTGAAACGGACACTTTAGAGACTGAACGCCAGTCGTAAAGTGATCACGCTATCGCTCCGGGATGCGATCGAAGTACTCGCCGGTTTTGAACATAGAATGCTTGTCACCGCCAGTTTCGTGCTGCGGTAACGGCGGCTCGTTTGAAGCCTACTCTTTGCATGTTCTGTCCGAAATTTCGACCACGGCCTCCGCCGAACAGGCAACAGGCTTCGTGCCTTGGCTGGCATACACATGTGCAAACTGCAGTTCATGCGCTTTTGGCAATGGCGTCAGCGGTCCCCGTGCATCCATACCCATGTTGACGCAGTAGAGCCCGCCGAAGCCGTCGAGGCTCTTTCGGCCCTCAGTATCCCAGATGTAGACGCCTTCCGCTCCGGCCATGATCCGATTTGGTGTCTCGCAGCGGATGTGTTTTGCCAAAGTGTATGGAGGGATGAAAGACGAAGCTCCGATCCTTATCTTGGACGTGCTTGGTTCCAAGATTGGTCAGGCTCATTGCCGCGCCCTCCCGTCGATCGCCCGGCGGAGAACACTCGGTCAGCCGCTCGACATGGGCTGGTTATATCGACGGGCACATCTTACGTTCCACGGCAATGCGCGTCCGCTGGCGGCCCAGCATCTCCTCGACCAGGCTAAGGCTCAAGGGAAAGCGGAAGTACAACCAAACCGCGAGGTTGATCACCTCGGCAGGAAATGGTGGCGGACATGGATCGAGTGACGGGCCACTTCATACCCGGCTCATACGACGGCCGCCGATCCCATTTCGTTAACGTGACGACGCCATCGGCCCAGCCGTCCTCCTTGTGCCGGGCTGAGTGCATCTCAAAATCAGATGACCTCAATATACACACTGAATTTGACGTAAGCCCTTTGGTACATGCACATGCAGACCCACGCAGAGGAGTGCATGTGAGAGAGCCGCCCCGCTCGATATTCCCGCCGAAGCGACTTTACATTGAGGGACAGCGAGTGAAACAGGATCAAGCGAAGGAAAATCCACCCATTCTGATCGGATATACCAATCGGCTTTCAGCCCGTGCTGGCGAAAACATCGAAGTGAAAGTGTCCAGCGGCCTTTCCAGCGACTACGCTGCTGATCTCGTTCGCATCTTCTCAGCAGACCCCAATCCGAACGGACCAGGCATGGATGTTCGCCCAGTCTCGGCTGCCTTCGAAGGTACCTACCGATCGGTCGCGAAGCCATCGCGTCCGGGGTCCTGCGGCATCATTCCCCTTGGCAATACAAACATTGCCGCGGACGCTACGTTTTCGATCAGGTTCCAACCGCGTCTTCTGCGCGAGTCGCCCCAGGTTCTGTTCTCCTTCCTCGCATTGTCGGAGGGCGCAGTCTCGGTTAGCATTCAGAAGGACGGCCTGAAGCTGGAGACGTTTGCCGAGACGAGCGCCGCTCCCTTCGCCTTCGAGGTTGGCAGGTGGTATGAGTTGCGCCTTTCGATTGCATCTCGCGGTCTGCATCTGGTGGGCTACTTTGTCGAGACTGGATCACGGTGCTTTGAGGTTAAGACGGGGCGGCTTAGAGGGAAGGCGGCATTTACGAAACTGGTGCTGGCGGCTACGCCGCAGCCGGGAGATCCCTCAGCGTTCACTTCGTTTTTCAACGGGCGGCTCGAAGCACCCAGGTTATTGCGTGGGGAGCAGCTTGTCGAACGCCTCGTGGAAGGTCATGTGCTGGAAGAGGAAATTCTCGCTTTCTGGGATTTCGGTATCGACATTCCAACGTCGAACATCCGCGACAAAGGTCCATTGCGGCTCGACGGAACCTTCCGCAATTTGCCGGCACGAGCCGTGCGAGGCTCGCGATGGTCCGGCGCGGAAATGTGCTGGAGGCACGCGATCGACGAATATGCAGCAGTCCATTTCCACGAGGACGACCTTTACGATTGTGGATGGGAGACAGATTTCAGCTTCGATATACCCCACGATCTTCCAAGCGGAGTGTACGGTATTCGTTTGAGATGCGACAACGCTGAGGACATCATACCTTTCTTTGTCCGCCCTGCGTCGGATGCTAAGAAGGCGAGAGTTGCGGTCCTTTTCTCGACATTCACCTATCTGGCCTACGCGAACCATCCTCGCGGTAACTTCGACGAAGCATATGTCAAACGGCGCAGCGCCTGGCATGCCTATCCAAACCATCCGGCGGAGTACCCGGGGTTTGGACGATCTCTCTATAATTTCCATCCCGATGGCAGCGGGATCATGTTTAGTTCTATGTTGCGACCACTGCTAAACATGCGGCCCGGATATTTGGCCTACGTTGATGACAGGGGATCGGGATTGCGTACTTTCCCTGCCGACATGCATCTGATCGCGTGGTGCGCGGCAAAAGATATTGCTGTCGACGTCGTCACCGATCATGACCTTGAAGCCGAGGGTAGCGAGGCGCTTGATGAGTATGCGTTGGTGCTCACAGTGACGCACCCGGAATACCAATCGGCTCGCACCCTTGACGCAATTGAGAATTTTGTAGTTCACGGCGGCAGCCTCGGATACCTTGGGGGTAACGGGTTCTATTGGCGGGTAGCCACAAGCGGGGCGTTTCCCGGGGCAATTGAGATTCGACGCGGCGAAACGGGCGCCAGGGTATGGGAGGCCGAACCCGGAGAGTACTTCCATGCTTTCGACGGCTGCTATGGCGGCCTCTGGCTTAAGAACGACAGGCCTCCGCAGCGGCTCGTCGGCGTCGGCATGTCGGCTCATGGAGATTTCACCGGCTCCTTCTATCGTCGTACGGATGCCTCTTACGATCCGCGTTTTGCATGGCTGTTTGATGGGATTGATGGTGAGATCGTCGGTGATTTTGGATTCTGCGGCGGCGGGGCTGCTGGGTTCGAAGTCGACATTGTCGACTCGTCCTTGGGCACACCGCCCGATGCGGTTGTCCTTGCGCAATCCGAGGAGTATTTGGGTGAGTACCATTGCGTGCCGGAAAAGATAGTGTGGCCGCAACCACTTGCTTGGCATTCGTCGCAGATCAGGGCCGATCTCTGCTTCATTCCAAAGCCGCACGGCAATTTTGTCTTCTCTACTGGTTCGATCCTGTTTTGCGGAAGCCTCCCGGTGAACGACTTCAAGAACAACATTTCGAAACTGCTGGAGAACGTGGTGCGGCGCGGCCTTTCGGGGCGATGACCTACCGGGCCGTCGAACCAGACCTGCCGCCCGCTCGAGACGTCCGCTTCGATGACCCCCTCAGCCCTCAGGCGATGCTAGTTGGCGGAAAGCCCGACCTTCTCCACAATGACATCGGGGGCAGGCGGTTGTTCCGTTGGTCAGTTCCAATCATCGATCCGGTCATATTCGTAAGCGCGTAGGCCACCCCACGTGGCGTGCGGGATTCTGAACGCTCATTTTCTGCATGAGTGATGCGGAGAATCCTATGAGCGAAAGTGTGAATTATCTTCGGACATTTGAGATTTTGACGGCGGAGCCGGTGCGGTCGCGTCGCAAGCTGCGTCATCGGTCGGATGAGGACAAGGCGCGGCTTGTTGCGGAGGCGTCGGCGCCGGGCAGCAATGTTTCGGCGATTGCCCGCTCTCACGGCTTGGACCCTTCGCAGGTCTATGCGTGGCGTCGCAAGGCGCTGGCGTCTGGAGCGGTTTCGCCGCTGTCAGGGGGGCAAGTCAAGCCGGTCAGGTTCACGGGCTTTGAAGCAGTAAGCAGTGAGGTGGTGGAAATCGTCGTCGGCGACGTGGTGGTGCGCGTCAGCGGCGATGTTGATGCCGATCGTCTGGTCAAGATCATGCGCGTGGTGCGCAAGGCATGATCGCCTCAGGAGTTGTCGTTTAGGTGTCGTGCCAGCCGGTCGACTTCCGCAAGGGAGCCACATCGTTGATGGCTCTAGTGAGGGATGGCGGCCTCGACCCGTTCTCAGGAGCGCTTCACGTGTTCCGCTCGAAGCGAGCGGACCCCGGGTTGGACTGGAAGAAGATTCGCCCGGCCAAGGTTGGGCGGCCGTTGTCGACGGGCTGAAATTGGCCTGCGGCAAGATGAATTATGGTGTTGTAATTGTTGGGAAAGCGGCTGTTTTTGTGCTCTATCTCCCTCCATGGTTCTGTCCTCTTCTGACCCGCCGGACGACATCGATACGCTGAAGGCGATGGTCCTCGCGATGGCCAGCGAGCGGGCTGCAAACGAAGCCCAACTTGCAGCAGCAACGGCGGAGGTCGCCCGGCTGACGGCGGTCGAGAGAAACGCCAACCAGCGGATCGCCAACCTCACATCGATCGTGAAGGTGCTGGAGCGCGCGCAATACGGCAAGCGTTCCGAACGGCTGCGCCTGTCGATCAACGACGAGCAGGCTTCCTTTGCCTTCGAAGAGGTCGAGACTGGTCTATCCGCGATCCAGAGCGAACTCGCCCAGGCAGTTGGCAACAAGCCGAAGCGTGCTGCGCGTCCGGGCAAGGGCTTTGCTGCGCATCTCGAACGCATCGAGGAAGTACTCGAGCCAGACATCCCGGCCGATTGCGAGGGGCCGGAAAAGGTTCTGATCGGCGAGGATCGATCCGAACGGCTGGGACGTCGTGCCGCCGAAGTTCCGGGTCATTGTGACGCGCCGTCCCAAATATGCCTTCAGAGATCGTGACGGTGTGGTCCAAGCGCTAGCGCCGGCACACATCGTCGAAAGCGGCCTGCCGACGGAGCGGCTGCTTGCTTATATCGCCGTGTCGAACTACGCGGACGGCCTTCCGCTTTATCGGGTATGTTGATGTCAACATGCCCGATAAGATGTTGCGCAGGGGATTATGTTGCGGAAGCGCCGAGATCGCACGATATCGCGCCGCTCCATTGCTCAAGGAGCGGCTCCTCTATCTTTCCCATTGCGAGCAAATCGGCATCAAGCTTGAGACATTGTGCAAGATCGCCGCCTGCCAGCTGGAGCTGGTGCGCTTCCTGGATTTGCACGACGACGACGGTTCGAACTTGCTCGTATGCGTACGCTGAAGGCCGCGGAATGAAGCGTCGCGTGGGCCAGTAGTAGTCGTTATGGTGATGCGATCAGTTCATGCTGCGGCGGTCTGTTGACCGGCCAGTTTCTCGGCGTCGCGCAGATTTTTCCATTCCCAGGGCAGCAGTTCGTGCAGGCGGGAACTTGGCAGATCAGAGATCCGTGCGAGAACGTCGGCGAGCCAGGCTTTTGGGTCGACGTCGTTCAGGCGGCAGGTGGTGATGGAGCTCAACATGACGGCAGCCCGGTCGGCGCCGCGCTGGCTCCCGGCAAATGTCCACGCACGCCTTCCCAGGGCCACACCTCTCAACGCCCTTTCTGCGGCATTGTTGGTCGGGCAGATTCTGCCGTCATCGAGGAATCGTGCAAAGTCGTCCCAGCGCGAGAGCATGTAGTTGATCGGCTTGATGACATCCGTAGAGCGCGAGAAGGTACCGCACTCGCGCAGCAACCACTCGTGCATGTCATCGAAGAGCGGCTTGCTCTTTTCTTGCCGCACGGCACGCCGCTCAGCCGCTGTCTGGCCGTTGATGGCGTTGAAGAGCGCGTCGATGCGCTTGACGGCCTCCAGCGCCGTCGGGGAGATCGGTTTGCCATTCCTCTTACCCTCGCGGGCATTTTTCTCGACGTCGGCCAGTTCGAAGAATCCCCTGCGGGCATGCGCAAAACAGAATGCGGGCGTGATCGGCAGCTCTTTCCGCTTCGGATCGAAGAGCAGATTGAAGCCGCTATAACAGTCGACCTGAAGGACGCCGCCGAACCGGGACAGATGTTTTTGTGGATGCGCATTTCGCAAAAGCCGGACAGGAGTTCCGCTAATTCCCGGACATCACTGGAGTGCACCCCCAGGCTGAGACAAGGAAAATCGCGGACAGTTTCCCCGCAGGAGAGGAAACTGG
>NZ_JAVIJB010000072.1:0-19247 GCF_033977165.1 Mesorhizobium captivum | reverse complement strand
TCTTATGAGAGCGATCCGAGTGCGGCGTGAACTGGGTCTGCAGAAAAATCAGGCTCTCCCTATCTAGTCGCCGTGAACAATGAGGCTCGTCAACATTCGAGGGATTTCGGCCGGCTTTGGAGCGCGGCGAGGAGCAGCCACAGAAGCTGCCTGAACCAGTTGAGCAGCAGCGAGACGTTGTAGCCGGCGGCGGCCAGGATGGCGTTGACGGCGTCGCCCTGCTCGCCGGCGAGTTAGTTGCGGTCCATCCGGTGTTCGGCCTTGATGTGGCCGATGGCTCGATCGCGGAGCGGCGGCGCATCTGCCGCTTGATGGCCGGTGTGATGCACCGCTTCTGGCCGGCGGTGATGACCCTGAACTTGTGGCTTTGAGGTGCATTGTGGCCGCGGTATCCAGCGTCGGCGAGGATGCGTCCGATCTGGTTGCCGATGGTCTTGTCCATGTTGGGGCCGATCGTTGCGAGTATGTGGCCGTCATAAGGATTGCCCGGCAGTGCCTTCGCGTGCAGGGCGAACTGGCCACCTTTCGAGTTCGAGCGTGGTGGCGCAGAAGCTGCTTGCCCGCGCCGGGCTGGCGGAAAAGCGCGAATCTATCCGGCCTTCCTCTCGGGCCTTGACGCCAAACTCGTAAGGGGCATGCGCCTTGCCCTTGCTGATGCACTCGACCTCGGGCGCATGCAGGCTCCAGATCTTGCCGCCGCGCTGGCTCTGACGGTGCTCCAGAACCGCTGAAGCCTGGTAGAGCGGCCACCTGAAGATCACCTCGAGCTCTTCTTGGCCGGCGATCTGGCGAGCGATGTCGCGAATGGTTCGGCCGAGATAGGTCTTGAGCCTGCGCAGCGCCTTGTTGGCCTGCTTGAACTTGTGTGGATGCCAGCCGTTTTGCAAGGAGAGCATTGAACTTTGATCGAGTGCGGTCTTGTGTCAGGCCTGTCTCAGGTGCGGCCGTTCACATGCTGCAACTCAAAGCCTGACACAAGACCGCACTCGATCACGTTCAAAGGTTCAAAATCTTTCTTGCAAAATGGCCGGCATCCACACAAGTGCGTCATCGGTCAGCTCGCCTGGCAGAGGCGCACCCTTCCATGTCGCCTTGCGCGGATAATCACGCGGGTAATCATCAAGTAATTTCCGGAAACGCGCTAATCCCGGTACCAGCGGTTTGGATTACATTTCGCCCACCCGCTGCGCTTCCCACTATCGTTTCCAGAAGACATCCAGCTCCGCGAGCTGGCGCTCGATTTCCTTCACGACCTCATCGACATTCAATCCGGACTTGGCAGCGATCAACTTGGCCAAGATCTCGCTTGCTACCAGAGCCGGCGCGATACTTTTGAAGAAGGATTGAGGATTGCTAATTACAATGACGCTTGCCTTGGCCATACGGGCGAGCGGCGATACGCTGCTGTCGGTGATGGCAACCACAGCCACTCCTTGGCGCGCTGCTTGCCTAGCCGTTTCGATGGTTGCACGACAGTAAGGCTCGATGCCTACCGCCAGCACTACGTCGCCTTTCCCGACACCTCGCAAGGCATCGATGCCGAGCCCCCCGGCCGCATCAAGAACGACCGCCTGCCGGCCGAGCCGTGACAGCGTGTAGGCAAAATGCTGTGCCACCGGATGCTCTGCGCGCAGGCCAAGGCTGAAGAGATTTCGGCTCTCGGCAAGGACACTGGCAGCCGCCGTCAGCTGCATCGCGTTCGCGCATTCCCCGAGCCTCGCGATTTCCGCTGCCAGCGTGCCCGCGACGACTCCGACCGTTGAGTAACTGCCATCGCCATCCTGCCGACGCTCAGGCAGCGGCGATTCGGCAGACGTGCGCAGGGCCTTCGCATAAACGCTGCGCATGTCTTCGTAGCGGTCGAGGTCGAGCCATCGCGCTAGCCTCATCATGGTCGTGTGGGACACACCCGCCAAATGCGCTTGCTCGCGCATGGACATCAACGCGACGTCCTGCGGATGGTCCAACACAAACCGGGCAGCCCGCTGGACCTGAGGCGGCATCGTCTCAAACCGTTCGACTAAAAGGTCGGTTAGAGGCCCCTTTTTCATGGCCCTTCGCGCCAGTCGGCCAGCTGAAAGGTACGCCCGATTTCACAAGAATAGACACTCGAAAAAATTCCAATTGGACGCTCTTGCTGAACCGCACTGCACCGGTACTGGGCTACATCACCCGATGAGATACGCGCCAGTTCTTCATTGAAAACAAAATGCCGCGCCCTTTCTGAATGACATCTCATGTCGTAGCGATAAGCACCCTCTTCTGCGCCTTCAAGTTTCAAGAACGCAGAGGCACTTACGTTCGGAGACATACCCTGTTTGATTGCCGTAGAAGGCGCACACTTACTGGATTTGAGCATTTGAGAGATCAATTCGCGTACCTATGGACCACGCTTTTTCGCGCTGATTTCGGGCTCGTCAGGTTTTGCGGGGAGAATGGGGAACAACTGATGAAAAGCTGCTGCGACTATGTTGATCGCCTGCGATGAGCTTCCGCGCGAATGCCAGTCTACCGCGATCGTGCCGGCGCACTCCGTCCGGACTTCTCGTCAAGCGCGAGCGACCGGTTAAGGTTGTTGACCAACATCTGGTTCCCCGGTTCTTTCCTGAGCGCTTGGCGATATAGCGCTTGTGCCGCGCCATGCCGTCCGCAAATGTCGAGCACAACTCCCTTCGCGTTCAATGTGCGCAAGTTGCCTGGAGCCGCAATCAAAACCCCGTCGAGCACCTGAAGGGCCTCCTTCGGGAGTTTCCTTGCTAGTAGGGCTTTCGTAAGCTGGATCGCCGCGTCGACATTGCCTGGTTGCTGCTGCAGCTGATCCCGCAAAGCCCGCTCGTGAGCATCCTGACCAACGGAGCTCAAGATGCGTTCGCGCATGGCCGGATTGATATCCTTGGCACCGAGCAACTCGGGTGACGGCGTGTCCTTCACTGAAAGGGCTTGCGTGCCCCAGCTAGCGCAACCGCCGAGAGGAAGAATGACAAGTATTGCGAAGGGAACTGACGCCAGACGAACTGAACGCAACTGCGAAACGACTGTTGTTCTCATGTGAATGCCGCTATCCTTACGACTAATGCTACACAGTTCAGCTGGGCTCAACGCGCAAATTGTTACGTTCTCCTGACGTTTCATGATTCGTTGCAGCGGTGAGCTTGACGGATCCGACCGGCTGAATCGTAAACTCCGAATCCAGATCCTGATAAGACAAAACGACGAGATCGATCCCGTTGCGAGTAAGGAAACCGCGGACGAAGCGTCGGACATCCATTGAAGCCAATATGACAGGATGCCGCTGACCCGGCGCAGGGTTCGAATGGATCTGCCGCATTTGTGACAGCAGCATCTCACTTTGCCCGTCCCCCAATACGAGGTAGGGACCAACAGCCGAATCACGTATCGCGCTGCGCACCAAATTCTCGGTTTCACGTTCGATAATAAAGGCGGGCACCACACCTTGAGCGTTGGCAAAACGATGACAGATCTGCCGTGTCAGACCGGAACGAACATATTCCGTCAACAATGCGACGTTTTGCTCCTGCTCCCCCCATTCGGCCAATGCCTCCAGGACGAGGCGGGTGTTGCGGATCGGGATATCTTCGTCCAGTAGACGGCGCAGGACATCGGCGATCCGGGGGATCGGCGTCGTGCGTAGCACCTCCTTCACCAAATCGGCATATTTCTGCTCCATTCGGCCCAGCAATTCACGGGTCTCTTGGATGCCCACCAAGCGCCGCGCACGGCGCGTCAGCGTTGCCTGGACTCGCGATGCAATAAGTTCGATGGGACTGTGATAGCCGATGCCGGCGTCATTGAGAGCCGATGCATGGCTTTGTTCGACCCAGATCTTGCCCGCTTGTGGGTCATGCTGGAAGGGGATGCCGCTCAATTCAATATTGGCCAGATCGTCGGTAAGCCTTAGCTGCGTCGGATCAATCGCATCCTGTTCGACCGGTACGCCCTCGACATCTATCCTGAACTGCGGGTCCGGCAACTGCTGTTCGACTGCAACAGGGATGCGAGGAACAATGATGCCGAGGTCAGATGAGACCAGTTCCGAAACGCGCTCAATGTGCTGTTGCAATTCGGTTTGGTTGATCGCATCGCCAAGGCTCGGTGCAAGGAGCAGGGTGATCGGACCTCCTTCCGGAGGTGGGGTTTGCTTTTTTGCCTCCCCGGGAGCTGCAGTGGTAGCATTTGCATTGTCGCCGTTTTGCTTATCACCTTTGGTAAAACTTGCCGTCGCGAAGACTGCGGCCAACACGAGAAAGACGGGCAGAGGGAAGCCGGGAACAAACCCCATCGCAACCATGACACCAGCAGCCAGCCTCAATGCCCGCGTATTGGCGGTGAGCTGGCCGGCTATGTCGGCACCAAGGTTGAGTCTCCCGGCCCCACCTACACGCGTGACTATGGTCGCCGATGAAATCGACAGCAGCAGCGCCGGAATCTGTGAGATTAATGCATCACCTATGGTCAGCAGAGTGTATTGGTGCAGCACCTCGCCGAAGGGCAAACCCTTAGACAGCCCGATGGAAACTCCGCCCAGCAAGTTGATACAGATAACCACCAGCCCGGCGATGGCATCGCCCTTTACGAACTTCATGGCCCCGTCCATAGCGCCATAAAGTTGGCTTTCTTTCTCCAACATGGCGCGCCGCCTACGAGATTCATGCTCATCGATGTGGCCATTCCTTAGCTCGGCATCGATCGCCATTTGCTTGCCTGGCAGAGCGTCCAGCGTGAATCGCGCCGCCACTTCTGCAACGCGTTCGGCACCCTTTGCGAGAACCATGAACTGGACCATGGTCACCACTAGAAAGATGACAAAACCTACGACGATGTTGCCTGAGATTACGAAATCGCCGAACGTGTGGATGATGCTGCCGGCCTCCCCCTCCGCAAGGATTAGTCGCGACGTTGCAATGGTAAGCGCGAGGCGAAACACCGTAGAGATCAAAATGACGCCGGGCAGGGAAGAAAGTTCAAGTGGCGTGCCGACATACAGGGCAACCATTAGAAGAAGTATGGCGAATCCGAGGTTGAATCCGATCAGGACGTCAACGACCGCGATTGGGATTGGCATGATCATCATGCCGATCGCCAGAAGCAGCATTAACGCGACCATTATATCCGGGTTGGCCGGCGCTCGCGCGATGAAGTTGCGCATGAGGTTCGCCATTGCGACCTTCTTTATGTTTGTTTGAGAAGAACTGTGCCGCTGCGAAGTGAAACGTAGCTTTGGAAAACGGCTCGCGCCTCGTCCATGCGACGGGCTCGCAGCAGCGCATGGCTACGCATGAGAGTGAGAGGGACGCGAGAAGATTGCTGGTCATCAAGTACGTCCAGCCTGTCCAGGATCGTCAGTGCTTCATCGCCGAGACCCTCAGCAATCAGCGCATAGGCGAAAATCCGTAGCAGGCTGACATCTTGAGAATTGTCGCTGACGGCGAGCCGCAACAAGGCTAGGCTTTGGGCGCTCTGCCCACACGCTAGGTGGGCATAGGAAAGGGCGCAGAGCAAATCTCGCTCCTGCTCGGAAATCAGCACGACATCACCGGTCTTTGGCAACGTGTGTCCCGACGGGATGACGTAACATTTGAGTGTTATTCTTCATCCAGGTCGACCTTCGCTCGCCTTGATCAAGCTGTTCCGGTTCTGTCGCAACAGCACCAGCCGCCGGAACTCCTCTTGGAGGGCGGAAATACCTTCACGCGCCACCGAATCCTCAGGTACCGCCGATAGCGCGTCGACCAAGCGCTCCAGAAGAACACTACGCTTCCCTTCGCGCAGGATTTCCGGATGACGTAGGCGTGGCGTGATGAAGGAGAGCTGGCTACGTGCGAGAGTATGGCCATAAAGAGCGGCCATTGCAGCGCGGGAGTCGATCTCACTGATCTGAGTGCTCTCGCTTGGGCTGACGCGCGTGACCGCCTCGATTTCACTAATTCCCAACGATCCGTTGGCCGTGCGTGCGAGCGGCATATCGTGCGCGTGCGCACGCCGCAAAGTCGATGCATGCTTCTTGCTACTATTTGCATGAGCGCGATCGATCTCCATATTCGTAAGCGCGATTTTCCCCGCATTCTTGGTTCCATCATTGGCCGGCTCGGCTGCTCCTGCAGGCTCGATGTTAAGATCGCGCGCCGAGGTGCCGGAGCCGACAGGGTAGCTGGACATCTTGACCATGGAGTTCTCCTACCGAACCTGGAAGTTTAATAAGGGAGCGCAGCAACGCGGCCATTTCGGCTCAGCAGCACATGAGCGTCCTCAATCCGATCGACCATCCATCCATTATCCAATAGAGCGCCGATGAAATACTTCTGCCCACCGATCAGAAGATGTGGCAGATTCCCGCGCCAAACAGCTTCAATGGGGATTGCGGATGGCGCCTTGTCCTCTTTGATCACCACACCGTTCACGAGTGTTAGCGCTCCATTCGTGCGATGATCGAACCGCTGTTGGATCTTCTGCCACTTGAAGACCAAGGCAGGCGTGACGGTGCCCTCGGCGGTAACAACACTGTCTGCGGATTTGATCTTGATATCGAATAACTGCGCCCGATCAATTTCGTCTTGCAGCGCTTTCGCCGCTAACTGGACGCTCTGATCACCAGGGCGGTTGATGGTTACCTTCGATATAGGTGCGGGGTTAGTAGGATTGGCGCTCAATCCACTGGCGCTGCCGTAGAGGGAAAAAATGGTTGAGAGCGCGCCGACTCCAATGCAGCTCAGCAAGACGACGGCTATCACTGGCATTGAGAGGCGACGCATGCCAATGGGGCGCTTTTGCCCGGCATCTTGAACGGACCAGAGAATGGACATCGCGCCCACATGAATGACGACAGGAAGAGACACAACAACGCGCTCGCCTGCTGCAACATTTTGGTTGCCCTCTATGCGGACCCCATCCGCAAGGGCCTCGACCTCGATCGAATTGCCAAGAAGACTGATACGAAGATGACGCGCCTCTAGCCCTTGCTCGATGAAAATTATATCGGACTCAAGACCACCACCGATTACATTCGGCCCCAGAGGCGCATTACCAGTCAGCCCAGAATAGAGGCCCGACAGCACCTCGAAATCGACGGAAATGGCGTCATTCACGGAACTCTCCCGCACAAGGAGATGAGCCGTACAGCATGGCCGTACGGCTCATTTTGACTCCACATTGCACTGCCAAGGCAGCGATCGGGACGACACTACGTCCCGTTTGCAATGTTACTGAACGCGCTCGTCGGCCACCTTCTTGATTGATTGAAGGTTGGTTGTAACGGTGCGCAGCATCACGCTCCTTTCCGTCGCCTCTGCGCTCATTGCCGTGAGCGCCGCAATTTGCGACTGGAAGGCGGCAGTCCCAGCCCCTTCAGCAGCCATATTGCCAATGGCCGGAGCAGCACCACCACCAGCAGGGGGAGCAACTTTAGACATATCGTTTTACCTTTCCTTTCGAATTGCGCCGTCTTGACGGCTTACACTCCTGACGCCGAAGGATCCGGCGTCAGGCATCCTCTTCCGTGTCACCCATGGCGTCATCGAAATCAGCCATGGTATCGCTCGCCATTTGTACCGCAATGGAACTCAGAACACTTTGGAATGCCGCATTCTGATCTACGGCTTGCGGGTCACTTCCGGAACTGACCGAACCGCTGTCCCGACCACCCTCCCCAACCGGTCGGCCACTACCAGAAGGCCCGCCGGGCTCATCCTGCCTATCCCCATGGCCCGCACGAGCCAAGGAAGCACCGGTGCCGCCACCTCCACCTCTAATTGCTCCGACCATCAGGTACCTCGGTTCCTTTATTGCCCTCAAGAGGCTGCGATGCAGTGTTCAAAATCGACTTGCTCAAAGTAAGAGCGCGAGCTTTCGAGAAGCTGACGGCTCAAAAAAAAACGAAGGGACGCTGTCACAAAACTGATGGTCGTGTACGGGCTGGCCTGCTCATATCGATGCGACGGCGGCTTTAAAGGCGCCATTTTCCCGGCAAGGTGGGATCGGAAGGGGCTGTCATGCTCGGTGCCGCAATTGAAGCAGTTCGATGTGAAGCGTTCGTAGTATGCGAACTCTGCCGATGGATGAATTCAGATGGTAGGGGGCTCCCCGCGCCATCGTTATAGACCCGTTCACGATCGCCGCTAAACTGGCGGTCCGTAGGTATATAGCGCGGGTGCGGAACGGTGCTTTATTTTTTCAGACGCAAGTCAGCGAGTGCTTTTGCCAGCGAGCGCTTGGCGGCTGCGGTGGCGTTTGGGGGGGGCAACAAATCCGGACGCGCGATGAGGCCATCGACGATGGCCCCCCTGACTCCGCTTCGGTGGTTATTACTCTCTCGTATCGGTGTTTTCACTGCCCTGCGACTTGAAACGATACCGAGGGCTCATTCACACGCTCCCGTCAGTTCCTGTGCTTGTCTACGGTTTATCCTGGTGACGCAACAATATTGGCGAATTGCTGAGTGGCGGCCGCGTTGGGCACAGATGGGCGTGTAGCGCGCTGAGGCATGGATCCGCGTTCTTTTTGTCTTGTTGGTGAGGCGGGATGAAGGTGAGATCGGCTTGTTGGTAGAATGGTCTGCGCTCATCGATCAGTTGGGCGATCTTTTGCTCCGGGTCAGGGCCTCGCAGCAGCGGGCGGCTGGTATCCCTTTTGAGGCGCTTTTTGATAACCTCCAGCTTGGTATCGAGCCAGATCGAGACCGCCTTGTCGCCGATGAGACGGCGGCTCTGCTCATGCATCAACGCGCCGCCGCCGGTGGCGATCACCGCGGGCGCTTCCTCCAGCAGACGGGCGATCAGTTTCGCCTCCATCTCCCTGAAGTAGACCTCGCCCTGCTCTTCGAAGATTTGCGAGATCGATTTGTGGGTCTGCTTTTCGATTATTTTGTCCGTGTCGTGGAAGTGGAACTGCAGTCGCTTCGCGAGAGCTGGGCCGATGCTGGATTTGCCGGCGCCCGGCATGCCAACGAGCACGACCGGCCGACTGCCGAGCGCCGCGACGACTTCCTTCGCCTGTGATGACCCGACGGTTTGCGGCATGCTTGGTTGCCCGACAGGTCGCAATTTCAGGGCCGCAGTGGCGCCTGCACCGCGTTCGCCTTCGGCTTCCCACTGAAGCACGGCCAGAGCGCCATCGGGGACTGGAACGCCCTGGCAGTTTTCCATGACGCGCTGCATGAGTTGCTCCGCAGGAGCGTCCCCTCCCGCCCGCCGCAGCTGGTCCAGCTGCTTGTATGTGTGATGATTGGCGAGCTTGGCTTGGTAGCTGGCCGGCGTATGGAACTCAACCTGGAAGCGATAACCATGCGGTGTGGCGAGCACGCTCTGGATGCCGCTGAAAGTCGGATTGCGCATCCTGAACCAGTTGGTTGTGTGGCGTTCGGCGTAGCCGCGCTCGTCGAAGGCCAGGATGGCTTTCTTAAAGCCACGGGTAAAATCCTGGTTGGGGAGTTCGAAGATGTGGCGGACAGCGTTGCTTATCAGCTGCGGCGCGCTGCCAGAGGGGGCGTTCAATCCGGTGAGCTGTTCAGCCATCGAGCCTTCCGATCGCACCCGGCGATCGAAATGAGGCATGTTCACCGGGATGCCGGCCTGCCTGAGGCTCTCGGCAACCCAGATTGCCGCTGCGGTGATTGCCTCCTCTTCAACTCTCGCGCGCGTCGCCTCGATTTTGGCCTGCTCCGATGCTTCCTGGCGGCTCAGCGTTACCGTCACATCGGAATCCACGGCGGCAGGGCGGCGGCCGGAGCGTTCGGGCAACAGGCCGTTCTGTGCGGCGAATTTGATCGAGGCCTCCATGACGCAAGCCGCCAGCGTGGGATTGTCCTTCAGTTCCTCCAAGGTCGCATCGACTTCGAACCTGCCCTGGCTGAGTGTCGCCGCCATGCTCTTGACGTAGGGCACGGGCTGCAAGCCCGGCGTCTGGCATAGGAGCCGCTGCAGCTCATGGCTTTTTTTCAGAAACCGGCGGGTGCCGGTGTCGGATTTATAGGCATCCGTCCCGACCTTAATGCCGAGGCTCAGCAGGTTGCTTGTGCTTTCGACGAGGTCGTCCGGATTGTAGCCATCCGGGGAAGGATCGATCCGGGCTTGAGTGTGGTCGAGCAAAAGCTGGACGCGGTCGCGAGGCTGGGACGTTGCCGGATAGCTCTCCGCCAATTCCTGGAAGAGGTTTGCAAGCGCTGGGCTCACCGACGGGCTTAAATCGTCCACGGTCTCGACGGTTGCGGACAAGTTTTGCTGATCCGCCTTCGCCGCCCATGCCGCGAGCTCGGTCACGAGCAACGCGGCCATCTCGCGCGCGACCGGATGCCGGGCGACCTCGATCTCCTGCCTCGCCCTGGCGAGCGTGTCCTGGATATCCTGGCCTCGCACCTCTTCCGCGTTCAACAGGTTAGCGATGTCCCGCCTAAGCTCGTGGTGAATGCCTTCGTAGGTGCCGAAGACAGCACGCTCGGCAAACCAGCGTCGCGCCTCGTCGGACTGCGCCAGAAAGTTTCGCTGCAGGCAGCTATAGGTTTCCAGGACGTCCTGCGTGGTGGCAAGGATCTGGCGGGCACGACTGAATTGGTAGCTATCGTCCTTAAGCGCCGGGGTATGCGACTTCGCCGGCTTGAGTGAGCGAACGCCGCGCGCTTGCTCCTTCTCATCGAACTGCCGCACATGCTCATAAAGCTGCGGTCGGTCGCCGATGATGATGACCGCGTCCCCGTCGAAGTCGCCGTCAAGCTTCTTCTGTTCACTGGTCGGGATAGCAACCAAAGAGCCCGGAGCAAACACCTCCGTCGCCTGGAGGATGCCTATGCTGTCGACCGGCGTGTCCACCTTGGCTCGATCCTTGCCGTGTGTCCAGCTCGAATGCGATTTGACGTCTTCGGCGGACAGCACCAGCCCACGCTCCGCGTAGTCGGCCGGCCACATCTTGTCTGGCACGACGATCAGAATGCCTTTGGCAAAAAACATCGGATCGTCGCCCGCCAGTTCTTTCCCCTTCTTCTCGGCGACATTGAAACTGTATTGAATGGCTACGCAGCCATCCAGGAAGGCCGCAGTCGCATCCCCGTCACCTGCCGACCTGACTTGCCTGGCGCCAAATGGCCGCAGGTTGGCCTTGTCATAGGGGGCTCGCCCGATCAGCACGCCACCCCTCCCCGTCAAGGTCTCGCTCTTGAGCGTGGGCACATGGACGCAATCATCACTGGACGGTACGGCGACCGCGCCGGGAGCGTCGATGTGTCCGGCCGTCACGGTGCGAAACAGATCCTCGGCCCCCAGCTCTTGTCCTTCTCTGCTGTCGAGCCAGGTCTTGGCCTTCTCGCGCGTCTCATCCGCCACCAGCTCGCTGCGCGGATAATGTTGCAGCGCCGAGGCAGGAACGGACGATCTCCTTGCCTCAGCAAAAGCGGCCACCCGATCGAGACCTTGGCCTTGAACGGCCCGACGAACAGCCGGCATACGCTCGGCCAACGAAGCCTTTATGAAGCCGCAACCGTCATGCGGTCGCAAGGCGATCGGGCCTTCCGGCCCGGTCAGCCTGAAGGGATGCGCTTCGCCCGTCAGACGGTCCGGCAGCAGCGACAGTTTGAAGGCTCCTTCGAGTGCGTAGTCGTGGGGCCCTAGACCTTTGATCGCCGGGGGCGCGGCAAAGCCTCGGCGCTGCGTGTAATAATAGGCTTCTTTGAATGGCGCCCAGTGTCGCGACAGCTGCTCGAACGCCGTACCCGGTGCGGTTTCGGCATATGGAATTGCCAGCAGCTTCCCCCCGAGCGCCTGAGCCCCCGTTTCGCCTGGAGCGCGGGCGGCGATCTGGGCAAGGGTCTTTTTCGGCGGTTTTGACTTGCTGCCGCCGAATAGATCCATCCGGTATGGCACACCCTCGACACTCAATGTCCGCCCCAGCATGAAGGCGCTCGGCTTTCCCGGCAGTTGTACCGCGACCACCTTCACCGCCCCTGAGGTCAGGCGATGGAAAATGGAATAGCGCGTCTCGGGCTCCGTCGGCAATCGCCGCCCCTGCATGTCCACCACCGGCAACTGCATCAGCCCCGCATCACCCTCCGGCGGTCTCGGCTCGTGGTCCATAGCGCGCAATACCTTATGGACATCGAAGACGGCGGCTGGATGTCGGGCCTGGATCAGTGCCGCGTTCTGGGCCATGAACTCGTCCAGCGCCTCGACCGGCCCCTCTGCCTCGATCTGCGCGATCAGGTTCCAGCTCATGTTGGAAAGGTCGCCTTCGATGAGGCCGCGCGTGCTGGCCAGGATCTCCCTGGTTCCGCGATGCAGCTCATCCCGACGCCGCTTCAAAGTGGAACTTTCGGCATCGACGTAGGGCCTCTTGTAAAGCCCCTCAAGGACAGCACGGGCCTTGAGCACTTGATAAATCGACAAGGCGGGACAGCGGCTCGAATTCGGTCCAGCGATCCGCTCGGCCTCGCTTGCCTTGAGTTGCGCCTTGATCTTGTGCTCCATGACTGGTTGAATGTCGTTCAGCAGGTTCAAAGTCTGCCTGCGGTGCCAGCGCAACGCCCTTTGGGAGCTGCGCGCTAACGGCACCAGAGCGGCGCAGAGATTGCCCATGGTCTCGAGGTTCTCGGGGGCAAAGCCAGAGGTCCGACGCAATGCCTCGAGTCGATCCAAGCCTGTCCGTGCCAGTAGACCCAAATCGTCATGCAACTGCGCCTTCGCCAGCGCCTTGAAGATATGCACGATGCTTAGCGCGTCGGCCTGCTCCAGGCGATCGCTGGCGTAATGAAGATGATGGGCCAGCTGATGCAGCCGATCCCTCAGCAGAGCGGTGTCTGCAATTTCTCCGGCGTCCTGTCCCCGCACGACGCCGCGCCCCAAGATATTGGCGATGGTGCCGAGCGCGACGGTAGTGAAGGTGCTAAATCTTGGACCCGCCGCGCCGAACCCGCGCGCGATATCCATGATCGCCCCATGGCATACCGGTTGTTCGGGCCATTTGCTGAAGCCATGCAGGACAATGGCAAGTTGCTGCGAGGAGAAATCGGACAGCCCCCCGGTGCGGTCGGCGCGACAACGAACTTCAGCAGCAATTGCGACCGAGGCGTCCCCGCACCCCGTCTCGTCAGTCCACTTGCTGAAACCGTTAACCAGATTTGCCAGATCCTGCGGATTGAAAGCAGATAGCTGCTCGGCGCGATCGGCACGGCGAAGCACATCGCCGGCGATCGCGACGGTAGCCTCGCGACAGCCCGCCTCTACCGGCCACTTGCTGAAGCCATTCACCAGGTTCGCCTGCTCCTGCGCAGTAAAATCGGTCAGGTGGGCGCCGCGGCGGCGAACCTCACCGGCAATCGCAAGGGTGGCCTGGCAACAGCCCGTCTCATCCGGCCACTTGCTGAAGCCGTTCACCAGGTTCGCCAGAGACTGCGGGGTACAATAAGATAGCTGGCCAGCGTGGTCAGCGCGGCGCCGGATCTCGCAACCGATCGCGACGGTAGCGCGGCGACACTCCACTTGTTCCGGCCATTTGCTGAAGCAACCTACCAGGTTGGCCAGATCCTGCGGATCAAAGACGGACAGCGCGTCGGCGCGGCGGCGAACCTCGCCGGCTAGAGCGACGGTGGCCGCAGCACAACCCGCCTGCTTTGGCCATTTGCTGAAACCGTTCGCCAAGTGTGCCAGATCCTGCGGGCTGAAAGCAGATAGCTCATCGGCACGGTCCCCGCGATGAAGCATCTCACCAGCGATCGCGACCGTGACGTCACCACAGACTGCTTCATCGGGCCATTTGCTGAAACCGAGCGCAAGGTTCGCCAGCTCGCGCGAATCAAAACCAGGGAGCCGGCGGGCGCGGCGGCAAAGAACCTCACCAGCGATCGCGAGCGCGGCCTCGCGGCAGTTCGCCTGATCGGGCCACTTGCTGAACCCGTTCACCAGGTTTGCCAGATGCTGGTGGGCAAAACTGGAAAGTCGGCCGGGGCCGCGGCGAACCAGCTCACCAGCGATCGCGACCGTGGCGCTACTACAGCTCACTTGGTCCGGCCGTTTGCTGAAGCCGTTCACCAGATTCGCTAGTGCCTGCGGAGTAAAATCGGACAGCCTATCGGCGCGGCGACGAATCTCACAGGCGATCGCGACCGTGGCTTCGGCACACGCCAACTCGGCAGGCCACTTGCTGAAGCCGTTTACCAGGTTCGCCAAGTCCCGCGAATCAAAACCCGAGAGCCGGTTGGCAAGGCGACGGACTTCACCGGCGATCGCGACAGTGGCAAGGCGTGAACTCTCTTGTCCAGGCCACTTGCTAAAGGCGTTTACCAAGTTTGCCAGGTGCTGGTGAGTGAAATTGGCGAGCCGATCCGCTCCACTGGCGCGGCGACGAATCTCACCCGCGATCGCGAGGGTGGCCGCACCACACCCCCCTGTGTCAGACCACTTGCTGAAGCCGTTCACCAGATTTGCCAGACCCTGCGGAGTAAAATCAGATAACGCATCGGCGCCGCGGCGAAGAATCTCTTTGGCAATCACCGCCGTGGCCGCGCCACAGCCTGTCCTCTCCGGCCATTTGCTGAAACCGTTCACCAAGTTCGCCAAGTTCTGCGAATCAAGAGCAGAGAGCCGGCTGCCGCCGCGGCGAAGCACCTCACCAGCGATCGCGCCTGTGCCGTCACCGCAGCCTGCAGCTTCCGGCCATTTGCTGAAACCGTTCACCAAATTGGCCAATTCCTGCGGATGAAAATCACAGAGCCAGTTGGCTTGGCCAGCGCGACGGCCCACCTCGCTGGCGATGGCGACCGTGGCCGCGCCACACCCCGTCTCTTGCGGCCATTTGCTGAAACCGTTCACCAGATTCGCCAAATGCTGTGGCTCAAAACCGGCGAGGCCGTTTGTCCGTTCGGCGCGGCGACGGACCTCACCGGAGACTGCGACCGAGGCAAGGCGTGAGTTTTCCTGTTCCGGCCATTTGCTGAACCCGTTCGCCAACAGGGCCAGGCTTTGACTGTCGAGTTCCCGAAGCACTCCGCTTTGCTCGCAACAAAATTCAGCAATGCTGCCCATCCCATTTTGGCAAGCCGGCACCCGTGGATATCGGCTGAACGATAACGCCAAGAGCGCAAGCGCTTTGGGCTCGACATCAATGAGTTCGTGGGCAAACCTAGACACCTGAGCTGCCATGGCCCGGCAAGCTTCCATGCCTGCCGGGCCTTCCTCGCGGCTCACTGCATTGCAAACTGTGGCATATCCCCATGTTTGCCGGACGCGGATATCGTGCTGCCAGTTGGTGACAAATCGAGATGTGAACTGGGCAGCGGCCTGTTGCAGGAATGTTGCAAGTTCCGGCATCTTCAGATCTCTGCGATAGCGCACCACAGCCATTGAGAATTTGCGGATGTCACCAGCGAAACCGATGTCGTGTAGGGCGCCATTAAGCAGTTCTTGCGAGTTTGCAGTGCGGCCATCCCGCCTAGCTACATGGTCGATAGGTCGCTCGCCTGATCTGGCGCCCAGATCGGGTACGCTTTGTCGATGTGGCGGCAACGCGTCGATGCGCGAGCTTCCGGCCGCTTGATGGCTGCGCCGGGGTTCGCCACCGGGCTGCCGCCTTGGTCCGTTCCGTAGCGAGATTCCGCCGTGACCGTCCCGCCCGGCCTTATCGTCGATCGGCCGTTCTCCCGGTCTGGCAGCCGGTTCGCTCACGCTTTGCTGACGCGGTGGGCGCGCGGCTGTATATGAAGGTCCGGCTGATCGATCGCCGCGCCAGGGTTCGTCATCAGGATGCAAGAAGCCTTCTTCTCGGGTTGGCCCCTCGCCCTCCGGCACCGAGGGGAAACGACGACGCCGCCCACTGATTTGACCTAGAGCAGCAGCCAAAAGTCGGTGTGAGCCAAGCGAGGGACCGGCAGGGCGGCCGCCAGCAGAATTATCGGCTTGGGGCGCAATGGGAGCGGAGGACGTCCCTTGGTTTTGAGGCCCAGAGTGCATCCGTTGCACGACGGAATTGAACGATTGACTGCCTTCTTCAGGGGCGCGGCCTGATTGCGAGCACGGACCGCTCGATCCCCGCGTGCTGCCGGAGTCAGCACCTCCAATGTGCGATCTTCCAGATCGTCCAATGCCTGTCATATATCCAATCTCCAATGCGGGCAATGCGCCGCCTATAGTGTCGAGGCTGATTCGCTCATCCGTGGGGCGAGAAGTGCGATGGACCGGGCGCCCAGGCGAAGATGGTCGTCAAGAAACGGGGGTTCTGAAAAGTCTGACGCTGGCCATGCCCTCATCAGCCGCTCGAAGCGCATGCGACCGAAGTACTCACCCCATTGGTCAACTCAGCATGCGTGAGACCCCATCGGTCCCGTTCGAGGTCTTGTGGATCGCCCTGACGCGATCGCTTGCACGGCACCGGCGGCTATTCCCAAAGTTTGCCTTAATCCGGAGCACGCGCAGCAGTCGCGGCAGGAGATGTCGCGCGCACGTCGGCGGCATGGAAATAACGGGAACCGCGGTCATCGAGCCATGCGCCAAAGGCGACGATGTCCCCCGTACCACCCGACAGACATCGATCTTTCGCAAAATGTTGCTTTCCTGAGACAATGACAAAGCTTTGGCCATCGCACATAGCCGTCCTTACCTTACATAAACCTGACCTGCGCTCAGCCAAAATGCTGAAGTTGCTAAAAGCGAAGACCACTGGAACTACTGCGGCAGCGGGCGCGAGCTACAGCCTGAGAGAACTGGAAATTTGTGAGCAATCTGCGTCATCGTCAGCCCTGCGGCCGCTCCGTGGCCGAAGAGGCCGAACGATGGGAATTGCGCGCCTGCCATATCGGCTGCAGACCGACGACCGGGCAACCATGCAGGCGTTGTTCGCCAGCTGCAAAAAATTCGATTCCTGTCGGTACCCTCGTGTCGACACTGTCCTGGGCAACAGGGCGCGTGTCGTGACCACAAAACGAGCCGCAATGGCCTGATCGCTCGATGGGACGCAGGCGGCGAGAGCTCAATAGACACGGTGACGTCGAAGCAGTCTGTCAGTGGCGTTCGAGGAGATCATATCTGCCTGTTCATTCCCGCTCAGCCATCCGAGTTCGCAACCAGTTTGAACATCAAACATCAGACCGGCAAACCAGTAGCCTCGTCATTGCCACCCACAGGCTGCGCACTTCAATATCTGTGAAATTACCGGCACGTACAAAGGTGCTCGTCAGCCTTTTGACAGCTAAATGAGAGATACACCGGACGTTGAACAACGCAAAGCCTTCGAAGCGGCCGTTAGGTTCGATCGAAATGCAAATTCCGCATCCGAGCTTAGCTTGGGTCCAGCTATGATTTGTCTCATCTAGGGAGAGTGATTTGGAGCCCCACAACGGATGGTTTGATACGGACGCCTGGATGCGCGACTACGCTGCTCTGCAGGAACAGCAGCGGGCGAGGCAACAATCGGGAGGCATGCCCGCGGATCAAGCACATTTTGAACAGCAACTGAGCGAGTTGCAGCTCAGTTCCGCTGGTGCGCGCCCCAGTGATGCTACTTACCCTGAAGCTAGTATGCCTGACACTCGCCCTGCCAAGCCGCATGGAACCCCCCAGCGCGCTGACATAGAGGATTCAATGTGGATGCCTCCGCAGTCCAAGCCACGAAATGGCGGGTTCAGCAGCACGTGCTACACCGGGCCCTTGGGAGCGCCTCCTGCTGTGCGGACGAAGGACGGCAAAGGCCGGCACCTATGGTCACGTGTGAAGTCGGGTGTCGTCAAAGCCTTTTCGGGGAGTTGTCGCGAGGACTCGTCCGGAATGTCGGCGTCGGATGTAGTTCATTCAGAGCTTCGCATATATTACGCGAAGCGACGGCTCCCGACCGAGCCCTTTGAGGCGGACAAAATCCTTGTTTCCAGGTTTTTGAGGGCGTCTCTCGGCAGCACATTCGTGCAGACTGCCCAGAGGAATGCATCTCATTTGCACCAGTTCAGTGCATGGCTTAACCAGCGCGAGAGGGACCCAATTGCCGACCGGTTGAACGACCATGAGTTGGACAACGATGCACGGGAGTATGCGCAGCAATTTGACTCTGCCGGCAGCAAGAAAACCAAAGATCAAATCATAGAGGCATTGGAAAATATACGACAAACCAATCTGCCACCAGCTGAGCTCACAGATGACGAGAGGCTTATTGCGGGGTTCAGCGAGGCGGCCCAATCCGCCGGCCGTGCGAGAAAGACCGTTAGTGGGTGGGAGACGAGTCTGCATAAATTCCGTACCTGGCTACGGCCCATGAACTTAACGCTGTCCAGCTTGCTTGACCGCCCCGAGGATCTGAATCGACTTGCGACACTCTCTGGCACAAGAGATATCCATGCAGCATTGACAGTGCTTCAGGAGTTCCATGCCGCGAACGTCGAGGAACGCCCCCCAAATTTCAACCCCCACCGCCGACAGCGCTTGGCTGCCCCTCCTGCCGAAGATGCTGCGCTCATGAAGAGGTTCAAAACGGCAGCCATGCAAGCCGGGGTTCCCAAAAACACGATTGACAGCAGCCTGATACATGCAAAAAAATTCGCCAACTGGCTCCATGAGAACGACAAGGAGCCGTTGGCTTCTCGGTTTCGAGATGAATCGCTGGCGGACGATTTAGACCTGTATAAAGCCCAGGGTAACGACCCTGAGAACCGTCTTCAGTCGACGCTGAATCATCTCCGGAGGCTTATGTCGGAAGGGTGCGGCATCGAACAGATCGGGCCCGGCCCGCGTATCATGGGGCGGCGCCTCCTGGATGCTTATCCCGACGACGCCGAACTTATCGACCTTGTGACCCAAGAAAGATTGAGCAACCTTGGACCCGAGCCGACTGCGAAACAGAAGGCCCCTATTTTCCATGCGGCTAGCGTGCAACGCAGGTTTAGTGATTGGCTCCAAAGGGAGAAGAAGGGGAGCATAGTGAGCCGACTCAAGGGGGGTCAGCAGCAACAAAGTGAGTTGATGCGAGATGTCAAGGGCTTCGAACAAGCCACTAAGCACGCCAAGCTGCGTCTCAACGACCTTCGGCAATACCTACAAGTCGTTGAGGCGAACAGAGCGCTCGGGTTGCGGGATCCTGAGGAGGCGGGTTCGTTCGCCGGGGAAGGCGCCCAGCAGGCCAGCTCGTTTCAAGAGTTTTCCTCAGCTCCGCATACTCCGTTCGAGGGGGCTTGGGATTGGCTCACCACGCAGATGCAGTCCTCCACGCCCTCGTCTGCGAGGTCTCCGTCCTCAGACATCTACCGCGGTCTTGACCCTCTGGTTGATTTGCCCTCC
>NZ_JAVIJB010000071.1:0-20095 GCF_033977165.1 Mesorhizobium captivum | reverse complement strand
TGAGGCATCAGTCCCTCTCTCAGGACTGTCCCTTATATCCTTGTCTCAGTTTTGGGGTGCACTCCACAAGCACTTATTCCCTACTCCCTTACTGCCCTGCTCCCTTACTCGCCTATTCCCATGTGGAAGCTCTTCATCTCGAGATATTCCTCGATGCCGGCCTGCGCGCCCTCTCGCCCGAGGCCCGATTGCTTGACGCCGCCGAAGGGGGCGACCTCCATCGAGACCGAGCCGGTGTTGAGCCCCACCATGCCGAACTCCAGCGCCTCGCCGACGCGCCAGGCGCGTTTCAGGTTCTCGGTGTAGAAATAGGAGGCAAGCCCGTAGGGCGTGCCGTTGGCCAGCGCGATCGCTTCCTCTTCGGTCTCGAAACGGAAAAGCGGCGCGACCGGGCCGAAGGTTTCCTCGCCGGCGAGCTGCATCTCGTTCGTGGCGCCGGTCAGCACCAGCGGCGCGACATACTGCGGACCTTTGGGCAAGGCCGGGCTCTTCGTCACGATCGCGGCGCCCTTGGCGAGCGCGTCCTCGACGTGGCGGTTGATCTTCTCGACCGCCGCCATGTTGATCATCGGGCCGATGGCGACGCCGGGCTGCGTGCCGGGTCCGACCGTCATGGCGTTGACGCGGGCGCTTAGCTTTGCGGCGAAGGTCTCATACACTCCGGCCTGGACGAGGATGCGGTTGGCGCAGACGCAGGTCTGGCCGCCATTGCGGAACTTCGAGGCGAGCGCGCCCTCGACGGCGAGCTCGAGATCGGCATCGTCGAAGACGATGAAGGGCGCGTTGCCGCCGAGCTCGAGGCTGAGCCGCTTGACGCTGTCGGCGGCGCCGCGCATCAGCAGCGAACCGACCCGGGTCGAGCCGGTGAAGGAGATCTTGCGCACGGTCTCGTTCGCCATGATCTCGTTGCCGATCCCGGCCGGCATGCCGGTAACGATGTTGATGACGCCGGCGGGGATTCCCGCCCGCTCGGCGAGCACGCCAAGGGCCAGGGCCGAATAGGGCGTGAACTCGGACGGCTTGATGACCACCGTGCAGCCGGCGGCCAGCGCCGGCGCGACCTTGCGGGTGATCATCGCGTTGGGAAAATTCCACGGCGTGATGATGCCGCACACGCCGACGGGTTCCTTCAGCACGATGATACGGCGGTCGGCCGTGGGCGAAGGAATGGTGTGGCCGTTGATGCGGCGCGCCTCCTCCGCGAACCATTTGACGAAGGAAGCGCCATAGCGGATCTCGCCCTTGGCCTCGTCCAGCGGCTTGCCCTGTTCAGTGGTCAGGATCAGCGCGAGATCGTCCAGATGCGCAAGCATCAGCCCATGCCAGGCCTCCAGCAGGGCAGCGCGTTCGGCGTGGGTCTTCTTCTTCCAATACCGATAGGCGGAAGCCGCGGCATCTATGGCCGCGCGTGTGTCGAGACCGGCCATGTCTGGCACCGTGCCGATCGAGGCTTGTGTCGCCGGATCGACGACATCGACCGTTTTGCCGGAACCGGCCGCGACCCATTTGCCGCCGATCAGGCAGGCTTCGCGGAAGAGGGTTTTTTCTTTCAGGCTTTTCATCGAAAACGACCCCAGCAATCAGTTGAGCGCCGCGACGACGGCGGCGGTGATGGCGTCCGTTCTGTCCTTGCCGGCGATGGTTCCAATGCCCCGAGCGGTCGTCGCTTCGACGGCTTTCATTATGCGGCCGGCTGCGTCCTTTTCGCCGAGATGATCGAGCATCATGGCGCCCGACCAGATGGCGGCAATCGGATTGGCGATGCCGAGATGGGCGATGTCGGGCGCGGAGCCGTGCACCGGCTCGAACATCGACGGCGCCGAGCGGTCCGGATTGATGTTGGCGGAAGCGGCGTAGCCGAGCCCACCCTGGATCGCCGCGCCAATGTCCGTCAGAATGTCGCCGAACAGATTGGAGGCGACGACCACGTCGAGGCTCTCCGGCGCCATGATCATGCGCGCGGCGAGCGCATCGACGTGATAGCTGGTCACCGCGACATCCGGATAATCCGCAGCCAGCTTTCGCGTGACCTCGTCCCAGAAGACCATCGAGTATTTCTGCGCGTTGGACTTGGTGACGGAGGCAAGCTTGCCCCGCCGCACCCGCGCCTGCTCGAAGCCGAAGCGCAGGATGCGCTCGACGCCGGCGCGAGTGAAGATCGAGGTCTCCACCGCGACCTCGTCCAGACTGCCTTGGTGCACGCGCCCGCCGGCGCCGGAATATTCGCCTTCGGTATTCTCGCGGATGCACAGGATATCGAAGCTTTCGGCCCGCAGCGGGCCCTTCACGCCCAGCAGCAGGCGGTGCGGCCGGATGTTGGCGTATTGCACGAACGTCTTGCGGATCGGCAGCAGGAGGCCGTGGAGCGAGACGGAATCCGGCACCTCCGCCGGCCAGCCGACGGCGCCGAGCAGGATGGCGTCGAAGCCGCGCAAGGTCTCGATGCCGTCTTCGGGCATCATGCGGCCGGTTTGCTTGAAGAAGCGGCAAGACCAGGGGAACTCGGTTGCCGTCAGGGCGAAGCCGGAATGTCGGGCCACCGTTTCAAGCACGATCCAGGCTGCGGCGGTCACGTCGCTGCCGATGCCGTCACCGGGGATCAGGGCGATCGAATAGGATTTCATCGGCATCTCTTCAAAGGCTGATCAGGACGCTCTTGGTCCTACGGTTGGCAAGATAAGCCTCGCGGCCGAGGTCCTTGCCGATGCCCGAGCGCTTGTAGCCGCCGGTCGGCAGGATGTGGTCGCGCGAGCGGCTGTAGCGGTTGACCCAGACGGTGCCAGCTTCGAGCTTGCGCGCGAAACGGATCGTGCGGGAGAGGTCACAGGTGAACAGCCCGGATGCCAGCCCGTAGGTCGGATGGCTGGACAGCGTCAGCGCCTCGTCATCGGTTTCGAAGGTCTGGACCGTCAGAACCGGCCCGAAGATCTCCTCGACGATCGCAGGATTGGCCTGGTCGACATTGGCAATCAGCGTCGGCTCGTAGAAATAGCCGGGGTTGTCCATGACGCCGCCGCCGGTGAGGCACTCGCCGCCAGCCTCCACCGCGGCCCGCACGATGCCATCGACACGCGCCCGCTGCCGTTCCGAGATGATCGGCGAATACTGCGTCGCCTCGTCCCAGGTCGGGCCGGGCCGCACCGCCTTCATCCGCTCAAGAATGGCGGCAGTCAGCTTCTCGGCAACGCTCTTTTCGACGATCAGTCGCGTGCCGGCAACGCAGGCTTGGCCGGCGTTGAAGGTGACGCTGCCGGCGATCGCGGTTGCCGCCTTGTCGAGATCGGCATCGGCAAAGACGATCTGCGGGCTCTTGCCGCCGAGCTCCAGTGTCATCGGCTTGACGCCGGTGCGGGCGACGTTCTCCATGATGGCCGCGCCGGCGCGGGTCGAGCCTGTGAAGCTGACCTTGGCGATCGCCGGATGGCCGGTCAGCACCGTGCCGGTCGTCAGGCCGTCGCCCAGTACCACGTTGACGAGCCCGGCCGGCAGACCCGCTCTGACGGCGAGCTGCGCCATGTAGACAGCCGAGAAAGGCGTCATTTCCGAAGGCTTCAGCACGACCGCATTGCCAGCGGCCAGCGCCGGGCCGAGCTTCCAGCCGGCCATCGAGATAGGAAAGTTCCAGGGCGTGATCGCGCCGACCACGCCATAAGGCTCGCTCATGATCATGCCGAGACTGGCGTCGTCAGTCGGAACTAGGTCGCTGCCTTCCTTGTCGGCGAATTCGGCGAAGAAGCGGATCTGCTCGGCGGTGACGGCGATGTCGCCGGCGACGAGCTGGCCGACGGGGCGGGTCGAGCTCAACGCCTCGACCTTGGCGAGCGTTTCGGCTTCCGCTTCGATCAGGTCTGTCCAGGCCTGGAGTGCCCTGGTGCGCTCGCGCGGCCGAACGCCGCCCCAATTGCTCGCCTTCAGCGCCGCCTTGGCGCTCTCCACCGCACGGTCGACCATGTCCGCGCCGGCTATGGGGCAGGCGGTGTATGGCTTGCCGTCCGACGGGCGACACATCTCGATGCGGCCCTCGGCCGAAATCAGTTCCCCGCCAATGAAATGGCCGACGGGGAGGGGAATTTTGTCGGGATCGAAGCTCAGGCTCATTCGACGCTCAAGTTCATGGGGCGATCACTTTCGAGCATTTGCCCGAGCCTAGCGTGTGCTGGCACGCAGCATGCGCTGTTCGCCGATCCGCCGCCGACGAAAGTTGCGTGTCAGCCGCGAGGGACGGCAAAATCTTCCGCGGAGATCGGCGCCTGTCAGCCCACCGTCACGTAGATCTTGCGCACCGTTTCGATGGTTTTCCAAACACCGGTGAAACCGGGCTTCATCACGAAACTGTCGCCGGCGCGGTAGGTCACCGTCTCGCCGGCGTCCGGCGTGATTTGAACCACGCCGGATAGGATATGGCAGAACTCGAAAGTGTCGCCCTTGATCGAGCGCGTCTCGCCCGGCGTCGCCTCCCAGACGCCGGTATGAACGAGGTCCTCCTTGGCGGCGTCCTGCGCCCAGGTCTTGAAGGCGGGATTGCCGGCGATCAGCCGTTCGGGCAGCGCCTTGGATTCGCGCGGCGGGAAGGCGGGGCTGGTATCGACAGTCTTGAGCAGGGACAAGAGCAGGACCTTTCCGGTTGGAGTTCAATAGCCGCGCGACCGGTCGACGAGCCCGATCGGATCGAGCCCGGCGCGATGACGCCTGATGTTGTCGATGACGGCCCGCGCCGCGGTCGCCGGCTGGGTGACGCTGGCGACATGCGGGGTCAGGATGATCTTCGGATGCGACCAGAACGGATGGCCCTTGGGCAACGGTTCGGGATCGGTCACGTCGATCATCGCCGCCGACAGATGACCGCTGTCGAGGGCGGCGACAAGCGCTTCATGGTCGAGCTGCGGTCCCCGGCCGGTGTGGACCAGTGCCGCGTCCCTGGGCAGTTTCGCAAACAAGCCGGCACCGAGAAAACCGTGCGTGTCCTCGGTCAGCGGCAGCAGGCAGACCAGTATGTCGCTGGCCGCGAGCATCTCATCCAGCCCGAGCTCGCCATGATGGCAGGTCACGCCTTCGATCTGCCGCGGCGAGCGGCTCCAGCCGGCAAGCGGAAAGCCGAAGGGCTTCAGCCGGTCGAGGACGGCGTGGCCGAGCTGACCGAGGCCGAGCACGCCGATGCGGCGCGACCCTGCCTGGAGCTGCGGGATGTCGCGCCATTCGCCGGCGCGCTGCTGGGTGAGATAGACCGGCAGATTGCGGTGCAGGGCAAGCGCGGCCAGCGCCACATATTCCTGCATCATGCGCACGATGCCGTCCTCGATCATGCGCACGATCTTCACATGCGCAGGCACCGCGTCGAAGCGGAACTGGTCGACGCCGGCGCCGATGGAAAACAAGATTTCGAGGTTCCTGTAGCGGGCGAGATTTTCCGGCACGGTCCAGGTGATCAGATAGCGCACGGCGTCGGGATCGGCCGCCGCGGAGTCCATGGCGAAGGGGAGGTCGGGCAATTCTTTGGCAAAGGCTTCTGCGAAGACAGCCCCGCGGCGCGCATCGGAGTTGAACAGGAACGTCATTCCGGTGCCCTCAGACCGCGCAGCGCGTGCCCAACGCCTCGATCATCCGCTGGCAGGCGGCGAGTTCGCTGGTGAGGATATATTCGTCCGGTTTGTGGGCGCGGCCGATATCGCCGGGGCCGCAGATGATCGCGTCGATCCCGGCCGCCTGATAGAGCCCGGCTTCGGTGCCGTAGCTGACGGCGGCGAGTGGCGCCTCGCCGGTCAGCTCGCGCAGCAATGCCGCCAGTGTCGCGTCTTGCGGCAGCGACAGTGCCGGATAGGCGCTCATTGGCGTGCACTCAACCTGAAAGCCCTCGGCTACAAGGGACTCGGCCCTCGCGTTGACAGGCGCGAGCAGGCTGGCCGGGTCGACGCCGGGTATGGCGCGCGCCTCCAGGTCCAGCATGCAGGTGTCAGGAATGATGTTGACCGATTGTCCTCCTGCGATCACGCCCGCCTGCAGCGAGGAGTAGGGCGGCTCGAAGGAGGAGTCGAACGGACCCTGGCTCAGCCGCTCCGCTTCGCTGACGGCCGAACTCAGCACATCGGCCATGGCATGGACGGCGTTGAGCCCGAGATCCGGCCGCGAGGAATGGCCGGAACGGCCCTTGATGGTCACACGGGCAGCCGCCTTGCCCTTGTGGCCGCGCACGGCGCGCATGCCACTCGGCTCACCGACGATGACGCCGAGCGGCTTGGCGCAAAGCTCGGGAAGGCGGGCGATCAGATGCGGCGCGCCGCGGCACCCGATCTCCTCATCATAGGAGAAGGCGAGGTGGATCGGTCTGGCGAGGTGCAGGCCGGCAAGGTGCGGCACAGCCGCGAGCGTAGCGGCAAGAAACCCCTTCATGTCCGTGGTGCCGCGCCCGTAGAGCCGCTCGCCGTCGCGGCGCAGCGCGAAGGGAGAAGAGCTCCATTGCGGCTCGCCGGCGGGGACGACGTCCATGTGGCCGGACAGGATATAGCCCGGAACATCGGCGGGGCCGATCGTTGCGAAAAGATTGGAACGGTCGCCTTCCGGCCCCGGAAGCAGGGTGACCTGCGTTCCGTGTTCCGCAAGATAGGCCTCGATCCAGCCGGCGATGTCACCGTTCGGCTTGCCAGCGACGGATGGAAAGGCGACGAGACGGTCGAGAATGTCGAAGACGTCCATTCCTGCCCTCAAGGCATCTAAGGTTCGCCGGAATCTGGCCGCCGGCCTTATGCTTGCATTTCGGAAAGGATGTGCGCTTTCTTTCGCGATTGCGTGCCGAAAGCGGAAGTGTTTCAGTTGAATCTTGCGTTGGCGCACGGCTTTCGAGCAAATCGTATCGGTCTGGTTGTTTAGCGTTGGCAGGGCGGGAGCGGCCATTGCGTGCACCCGTCAGGCAATCTTTCAGAGGCATGAAATTGAAGCCGTCCGGAAGCTTGAAAATCGATACCTTCTCGATGCGCATCGGCGACATTGATGGCATCGATCTCAACCGGTTGCACGCGCACTCCTTGTCCGTGGGATGGCCGCATCGAGCCGAAGACTGGCAGTTCCTGCGCGAATGCGGGCACGGGTTCGTGGCGCTCGATGATATCGGCCGCGTTCTCGGCTCGGCCATGTGGTTCCCACATGGCGCCGATTTCGCGACGGTCGGAATGGTCATCACCTCGCCGAGACTGCAGACGCTGGGGGCGGGGCAGTGGCTGATGAAGCGGGTCTTCGACAAGGTCGCCGGGCGTGACCTGCGTCTCAACGCAACCCGGGCGGCAAGGCGGCTTTATCTTTCGCTGGATTTCCAGCCGGAGAAGACCGTCTACCAATGCCAGGGAGTTGTCCATGCGATCGGATCGGCCGGCATGGGCAAGGCGCATGGCGAGGTGCGGCAATTGCGTGCGGAGCACCTGCAAGCGATCATCCCACTCGACGCCGGCAGTTTCGGGGTGCGTAGGGAAGCACTTGTCCAAAAACTGTTCGATCAATCCGTCGGCTACGGGCTCTTCGACGATGGCCGGCTCAAGGCCTTTGCCCTGTGCCGGCCGTTCGGCCGCGGCCACGTCATCGGCCCGGTGGTGGCGCAGCGGGATGCCGATGCCATCGCGGTTGTCCGGCCGCACGTGGCTGAGCATTCGGGCGGCTTCCTGCGGGTCGATACCCACATGGAGAGCGGCGAGTTCGCCGCATTTCTGTCGCACAGCGGAATGCCTGTCTTCGACACGGTGCTGACCATGTCTATGGGCAAGCGCCTCGCCGATTATTCCGTCGGCGGCGCAACCACACCGATAACCTATGCCCTTGCCAGTCAAACTCTCGGGTAGTTCAGTAGAGCGCGATCTGCACGGCGAACGCGAGCAGTCCGGTTCCTTTCAATGAGATTTGCACCCGACTGCCGATTAAAATTCGTTTGCAGGATGTCCCCAATGGCGAGAAACTACCGTTGAATTCCGAGCCTATATTAAGGAATTCCCGCTTCTCGACCCCAAAAAGGCGCTTCCGACCCTGGATCGCCGCGGGAGAAGGCAATGGCCCAGGACCAAGGCAAGTCGACCGGACCGGATCTGATTCAGGGCATCGCGCTTGCGGACCTTCCTGATGGCGGCAAGCTGGCCGGCCGATGTGGCGACGATCAGGTGCTGCTGGTGCGCCGCGGAACCGACGTGTTCGCGGTCAGTGCGACATGCACGCATTACGGCGGGCCGCTCGTCGACGGCCTTGTCGCGGATGATACCGTCCGCTGTCCCTGGCACCATGCCTGCTTCGATCTGCGGACGGGCGAAGCCTTGCGCGCCCCTGCACTCAATCCTCTCGCCTGCCGGGCGGTCGAACAGCGGGACGGCCGCATATTCGTCGGCGAGAAACTGAAGCGGACGGATCCGAAACCGCGCTCCGGAGGCTCCGGCCAGGTGCCTGAGAAAATCGTCATCATAGGCGGCGGCGCGGCGGGGTTCGCCGCGGCCGAAATGCTGCGGCGGGAGCGGTTCCAAGGCAGCATCGTCATGCTCAGCAACGACCAATCGGCGCCCGTCGACCGGCCAAACCTCTCCAAGGACTACCTCGCCGGAAAAGCCCCGGAGGATTGGATCCCGCTCCGCGGGGAAAAATTCTATTCCAAGAACAACATCGACCTGCGGCTCAACACGGAAGCCATGCATGTCGACGCCCGTGCGCGGCAGATCATTCTCGCGGATGGGGGCAGGATTCCCTATGACAAGCTGCTGCTTGCGACTGGGGCAGAACCTGTTCACCCGGCCGTGCTAGGCGCCGACCAGCCGCATGTCCGCACGTTGCGTTCATTCGCGGACTGCAAGGAGATCATCGCGCGAGCCGCCACCGCACGTAGAGCGGTCGTGCTCGGCGCCAGTTTCATCGGGCTCGAGGTTGCCGCTTCTTTGCGTGCGCGCGCTATCGACGTCCATGTCGTGGCGCCGGAGAAGCGGCCCATGGAGCGGATCCTGGGTCCGCAGATGGGCGACTTCATCCGTGCCCTGCATGAAGAGCACGGTGTCGTGTTCCATCTGGAGCAAACCGTAAGCAGCATCGAGGGCGGGACGGTAAGACTCAGCGGCGGCAGTACTCTGGCAGCGGATATCGTCGTCGCCGGCATTGGTGTGCGGCCGCGCACCGGGCTTGCAGAGAAAGCAGGGCTGGTCGTTGACCGCGGCGTCGCCGTTGACGCTTTCCTGGAAACGAGCGGGCCAGGGATTTTCGCTGCCGGCGACATCGCGCGGTGGCCCGATCCCCACGGCGGGGAGAATATCCGGGTCGAACATTGGGTAGTTGCTGAAAGACAGGGGCAGGCCGCGGCGCTCAATATGCTCGGACATCGCGAGAAGTTCGTTGCTGTCCCGTTTTTCTGGAGTCAGCATTACGACGTCCCGATCAACTATGTCGGTCATGCCGAACGATGGGACGAGATCGCGGTCGAGGGCGACATCGCCACCAGGGACTGCCTGCTGCGTTTCAAGAGGGGAGGGCGCACGCTGGCTGCCGCCTCGATCTTCCGGGATGTCGAGAGCCTGGAAGCGGAACTGGCCATGGAGCGCACAGTGCCTGTCTAAAGCGCATCACGCCGAAAACGGTTTCAGGCGACGCGCTTCAGGCCTTTGTTTTGATGCATTTCGTTCTCCCAAAATCGCTGCATACTTTTTTGGGCGACATGTATCGGCAGAGGCTGGCACCACGATTGAGCGCATGAAAGTCTGATCGCGCCTCAGAGGCAGGCTATCAGCCGAAAGGCGGTCGGTGTGCCGGAGGTCCGATCGTAGCGAGCTATCCGCCCGCCGGTGCACCCCGCCGTTTGCTCTGCAACGGCGTACGGCCAAAAAGAAACCTCGACTGCAGAGGTTGGGTGGGGGGCACTGACAGCCGAGGTCAATAAGTTTTCAAAAATTGTGGCTCCATTTCCCCCAAATCGCAAGATTACGCCCTCGGCTCGTGGCGATCTCGCGTTCGCCTTTTTGGTGTTTCCTTATGCATGAACAACTGCAGATTGTAATCCTTTCGGACATATTAGCCACCTAAGATATAATTACCAAATTGTTAACCGGGATTAATGCGCATTTTCCACAGCATCGTAGTATGCCTCTCAGGCTGAGTTACCTCAATGGAGCGGGGGTGCCATACGTCCGGACGTTGCGATGGCGTATGCTCTACTCCCAGAATCCCCAGTCAACATTTAGGCAGCCTGCCACACGGTAGACGAGCGTATCAGTTCATGCCTTCGACATGGCTTTGCGAGGGAGCAAATACAAAAAGGGAGAAAGCAAGGTCGGCGGCGGAGAGGAGTAAAAAGGCGATGGGACATCCTCAGATTTCCGATTTTTGGAGCGACGCAACAGGACCGGTACCAAATGGGCATCTGCCGAGCGCTACCGGCCTTAACAGGTCCGATGCTGAAGAAGGACAGCCAAGCGAAGGCCTGGTTGTAATTGTCGACAAGCGGGCACTTGAGCGCGAATGCCTTGCTCGTGGCCTTATCGAACACAATCCCGCTTTGCGCGTCAGCGCGGTAGGATCGCTTGACGAGATCCAGCGTAGTGACGGCGAGGCGGAGCCATCCGCGATCCTCGTCATCCTGGGGGCCAGAAAGGTTACCGATCAAAGCGTTCGGGCAGAGCTCGTGCATTTCATCGGCGAGGTCGGCGCGGTACCTGTAATTGTCGTGGTGGATTCCGATGAGCCGGGGGAAATCCTGGCGGCTCTTGAATGCGGCGCCCGAGGCTACATTCCCACAAGTGTGAAGGTGAAGGTCGCCGCCGAGGCCATCGGCCTGGCTCGCGCCGGAGGCATCTTTGTGCCCGCCAGCTGCGTGCTGGCGCTTCGCGAGATCATCCATTCGACAGCAAACGGCGCCCGCCCGCTTACCGGCATGTTCACCACACGCGAGGCCGCGGTTGTGGAGGCGCTGAGGAAAGGCAAGGCGAACAAGATAATTGCCTACGAGCTCAATCTCTGCGAGAGCACCGTCAAGGTCCATATCCGCAACATCATGAAGAAACTGAAGGCTACGAACCGCACGGAGGTAGCCTACAAGCTCAGACAGATGATGCTTTGAAGCCCCTCGGCCGGTCTCTGCCTAAAGCGCGTCGCGTTGAAACCGATTCAGCGACGCGCCTTAAGTCTTTGTTTTGATGCATGGGCGACATGCATTAGGCGGACCGGCAGTACGACTGCTGGGCAACCGCCATTGTCCAGGATCGGGGCTGCGGATTTCTTCGATGTCGCAGTTCCGATCCGAGAATCAGGAAGTCGGACGTCCGCTCGGCCTTCGAGAATGGGTAGCTCCGGCGACTGTTCAGGCACGTTTCCGGCCAACCGTCTCGGGTCCTGCCTTCACCAGAAATCCAACGCTGTCTTCGCCCAACTCGGCGTTGCGGTATGCGGCTTCGGCGGCTTTCAGCCCTCCCGTCTGTCTGCGGATTACAGGAGCGGCTCCGAGCACGTCGAGCGGCAGGCCTAGCTGACCGCGGGCGGGCCGCTTCGGCGGCCAAATCCCGAGACCGAAATAGCTGGCGGCCGAGCGATCGATCCCGCCGCTGAACTGCACCAGCAGCGCGTGGCGTGAGTTTCTGGCAATGCGGCCGAGGCAGTTGATGTCCATTGGTGGCTTGTCGGAAGGTCGCATCGCGACGACGATCACATCCCATGCGTCGTCGCTCAGGAGCGCCGGGTGCGAAAAAACGCTTACCCTCGCCCCGCCTTCGCGCAGCATATGCTCGAGGAACGGCGCACAAGGCGTGTCGCAGACGATGGCGACCCTCGCGTCACGCTGATCGACGCCGGCATCACCAAGAAAGGCGTAGCACAGCCGCGCGAATTCCGGCAGCAGGTCTATGGCCGGATGGCCGAGATTGGGAGCCGCAACTTTGATGCCGGCCTCGTCGCAGGCGTCGAAGTCGACAGCGCCTGGCCAAAGCTCCCAAGGTTCAGCCATTAGCGAAACAACCGCACGGGAGGGCAAGAGTTCGATAAGCGATCTCGAAATCGGCGCGACCTGCGGACAGTTCGTGAGGACGTCCACGTCCTGCCATTTGCGGCTGTCGATGCGGTGTGTGACTTCCACGCGCGCGGAGACCTTGGCGTATTTGCTGAATGCCAATGTCGAGTCTGCGGCCGCCGCCAAGTTCGGATGTCTGGCGGATGTGCGGGCGAGCGCAATGACGCGGTTCGCATTGGCGAGCGCCGCGGCTGTCGCGGTCACCGCATGGTATCCTGTCGAAGCGCCAACGACCACAGTGAGGCCGGAGAGATCGAGATCGAGCAGGGCTATTTGCTTGCGCACGATAGCCAATGCTTCCGCATGGTCGATCTCGGCAGCATGACGAGCAAGCGGCCTTGCAGGGAAATCACGGGGTGAAGGCTTCGGGCTGGGCGCCACGTTGCGCGGTCTCCACTGTCAGATAGGCTCACATTCCTGACGCGGAACAAAGTTGTCCTGCCGGATCTCGTCCGGACGCGATGCGCTCGCTTTTCATGCATTGCGTCGGCGGACGCCTTTTGCGGGACTGCGTCGCTCCCGCAATACAGCCGAACCCGCCCGAACTGCTACTGCAGAAAACGATACGTCGTTTGATCAGAAGGCTTATTGCCATCATGCCCGCAAGGCGCGGATCAGGCGAACGGGTAACCAGTGCCTGGTGCGGCGCTACCTCCTTTGCGGTTCTTGCCGAGGATGACCAGCCGCTGTGAAATTGGGAGCGGAAAACCAGCCGCGTTCGTTGGCGAAAACTCATGACAATCAGCGCATTTGACATGAACCCCCGCAGGCCCGGCATCCGGGTCGGCCAAAACCGTCGCCCGCTTGGGGGGCGGTCCAAGAGGATGATGGACTTGACGGTCGCACTGATCGCGCTTGTCCTTGCCACCCCGGTGATGTTGGCGATTACCCTCCTGATATTGGTGACCGACGGCGCGCCGGCGATATTCTCCCACACCCGGGTAGGCTTCAACGGCAAGCGTTTCGCTTGCTACAAGTTCAGGACCATGGTCGCCAATGCCGATCAGGTTCTTGCCGACTATATTGCGAACAATCCCGAAGCCGCCAAGGAGTGGGAGCAGAACTGGAAATTCAAGAACGACCCGCGCATCACATTCCTGGGGCACATTCTCAGGAAATCAAGCCTCGATGAGTTGCCTCAGCTCATCAACGTGCTGCGCGGCGACATGAGTTGTGTCGGCCCTCGGCCAGTCGTTCCCGACGAACTACAACGTTACGGCGCCTGCGCGATCGACTATCTTCGAACCCGGCCGGGGCTGACCGGCCTCTGGCAGGTGACGGGCAGGGACGCAATCGACTATCCCAGCCGCGTCTCCATCGACAGCGGTTATGTGCGAAACTGGTCCATATGGGTCGATGTCGTCATTCTTGCGCGGACCATTTTCGCCGTGATGAAATTCGACCATGCGTCCTGATCGAGCGGATCGCAAATTCTTCTTCATGCATGTCCTTGCCGCAGAGACCGCAGCATCTTGCGGCACTCAGAGGCGCATGGGACCTGCACCGGCGGCGACGGAGATGGCAGCCGCGGCCGTCATTGCTCGGGGGGCATCCGACGCCACATGACGCCGAGGAGGAGGCCGAGCAGGTAGGCGCACTGCAGCGTGACAAGGAGAAGCAGGATCGAAAGCAGGCGATGCCAATCGAACAAACTGCCAATACCGCCTGCAACGGCGCCGACCACGACAGTCGCCGCGGTCGCGACGATGAGCGCAGGCGCACGAACGCGCAATCCCAGCAAAATGCCGATCGCGCCGACAGCGACAAGGCCCCAAAACACGGCGATCTCCTTATAATGTGGAAGACTCAAAAGTGTGCCGTGTCCCAAGTCTCCCACATCTGCGAATCCGTACCAACGCTCAATCTCGGCGCACTGCCTGACGGCCTCAACCAGGTGGCGGGAAATCGCTGCATCTCCGCCGCTTGCACAACCGCTTGCACAAAAGGCGTAGGACACCTTCTCCGAATGACGCGTTTTCGCTCATTTCCTTGTCCAGGCGCTCAGCCTAGGCTGCTTATGGAGCTGCTTATGGAATAGTACGCGGAACATTCACCCGCCGTGCGGCAGCATGTCTGGATTGTTCCTCGGAAGGAAATGCTGAGCCTCTGTTCTCGGCGTTGCTAATCAGGACAAAAGGACGCCAAGTAAGGCCGGGTCGGGCAGTTGCTGCACGGCGCTTTCAGCGTGAAATCCCATCTATGCTGCAGGCATCCATCCTTTTGCTTATCGTGTCGATATGGTTCCCCGGCGCCACGCGGATCGCCGGGACGGATGGCTCGCTTTCCTTTTTGCTGGCCCTGTTCTGCGCCCTGGTAAGTATCGTTCCCTATGCCGAAGCGACAAAACGCCTTCACCGAACCGAAGCGGGCTTGGCGATTGCCGTGCTGACGATGTCTGCTTTCATCATGGTTCTGTCCCTGCTGTCGGCGCTTCATGCAGACAATCCGATCAGGACCATGCGCGCGGTCTTCGCGCAGGTGTTTGGTTTCGCCATTATTCCGACGATTGCGGTGATCGCCGCGAGGCCCAGGGGTTTCGAGGCAATCGACAGGATCGGGATGGCGATGGTCATCATGGTTGCTGCAACATCCTGCCTCGTCGCCATCGGGCTGGGCGATGCTCGGTTCGCCGACCGGGCGGAGGGCTATTTCAAGCACGCAAACCAACTCGGAATTGCCTTGTCGGCCGGTCTGCCGCTTGTCGCTGCGAAGCTGGTCGCTTCTCGAAGGCACAGGATTCTCCTCTCAGGCTGCCTTCTGGCGGGGCTTTTGGGCTTGGTGAAATCGGGCTCAAAGACAAACTTCGTCCTTGGCGTTGCAGGTCTCGGCACGTTCTTCGGGCTATACAGCGTCTATCTGGTGATAAGGAGGCAGCGCCCAGTAACAGTGATCGCCGGGACCGTTGCGGCTCCGATATTGTTCCAGTTGAGCTTGGCGACATTGCAGTTCCTCAATCCGCGGGCTTACAGGCTGCTGTCACTTCAGCTTTCCGGAGGTGAGGCGCATTCGATCGTGTCGCGGCAGAAACTGTGGTCCATATCGATCGATCTCGGCCTGTCGCATCCGTTCATGGGAGTGGGGGCAGGCCAGTGGGTGGGCGACATCGCTCCGCATAGCCACAACCTGTTCATCGACGCCTTCAGAACGCTGGGAGTGCCCGGCCTAGCGTTGGTATCGGTTATCGTTGTGCTGGTCGTGGCCTATCTGATCAGCTCCGTTCTTCACACATTGGTGGACAGCGGGAAGGGCGAGCAAGCGACCGAAGTGAACGTGATGGTGCTCGGAACGTCGGTCGCCGTGTGGAATTACCTCGTAGCAAACCAGATGAGCGATTCCTTCGGTCCATCAACCTCGGCTTTCTTCTGGTTGCCGCTGGCTTTGCTCATGGTCTACCGCGGCATGCAGCGATCGCTGCAGAGCGGGCTCGACCAGAAGCCAGAGTTGCATGCCGGGACCGGATCTCAACTATTCCAGCATTGAAGAAAAGAGGAAGAGCCTCTTCCTGGTTCTTTGATCTTCAAGAGTCAACCTTAGCGCTTTAGCCCAATGACCTCGCACGCGGTTCGCGACCTGGCGGCAAGACTTCCGCCAAGCGTCGAAACGCGGGCGCTTCAAACAGACATCCGATTTGTGGAATTCTTCGGTCTGCCCGGGGTCGGAAAGACAACCGCCTCCAGTCTGTTGGCGAACGGTTTGCGACGTTGCGGCCCGCTGGTCGGCGACGTGCGAATGGCGTGGGGGACAAGAACTTTCATCAGCCGGCAGATCTACAGGGTCGGCATTGTCGCCCCAAGAATCAAGGATCGTGAGTTTCGCTCGCTGCTGATGCGAATAGCCCGCTTCGTCCTCGAAAGCGGACAGTCATCGATTGCCGATGCAGTCAGGGTGATCTGGAACATGTGGGTTCTGGTTGCCTTTGTTCAGAGCGAGAGGCCAAGACAAAACACCATCGTTATTATGGATCAGGGATTGCTGCAGGGCTTCTGGTCCATATTTTTGAAGAGCAAGCGCCGGGCAACCTCCGAGAAGTGGGTTGATATCCTGTCTGACATTGGCGTCGATGACATGCTTTTCGTTCATCTTCGCGCCGAGACCGGCGTGGCACGGGATCGACTTCTGAAGAGGGGCGATCAATCCTCGCGAATGCAAAGGGTGTCTCCCGGCCGCGACCTCGATCTCTGGTCGGCGGCGGATCGAACTTGCCGTGAGCTGACGGCCGATCTTGAGAAGGAAATGGGAACGGAAGATCACGTCGGCGTATTGGCGTCAGTCGACGTGGAAAGACTGGCGTCGCCCGAAGACGTGGCTGAAAGTGCGCTGGAGACGGTGCTTTTGGCCTGTCTGGAACGACATCGGCCATGTGATTCTGCTGATCGATGAGCATGGGGATGGATCGCCGCTCGTTCATGGGCCTTGCCGGTTTGTATCCCGTGTGCGCCCTGCTGCCGGGCTCGTGCCAAGCGGAAGGACAAACGCCGAGCGGCAAGCAACTCGTTCTGACGGGTGACTACGGCTACGAGCAACAATCGATTCGGAATCTCGAAGCCGGAACGACGGTTGACGCCCGCAACGCTTCCTTCACAGTCGCCAACAGCAGGAACAGCGATCCCAGCGCGACGATGGGCTGCGACGACGGTACGTTGCCGGTCAATCGCTATCCAGTCGTCATCCGCAACTGCCCCGGCGTCCGCTTCGTCGGAGGGCGCTTCGACGGTCAGGTGCCGCTGACCTCCGACTGGCGGGATACTTACTGCAACAGCGCGGCCGTGCTTGTCAGGGACGGAACCGCCAATGCGACAATAGAAGGCGTCCGTGTGCGCCGCTGCTGGGACGGCATTCGTTTCGCCGAGCGGGCCGACGGCTTTCGCCTAAAGGGATGCTGGCTCAGCGAAGTCAGGGATGATGCGGTGGAGAACGACTATCTCCTCAGCGGCATCGTCGAAGATTGCCTGTTCGACGGATGTTTTTCCGGGATCAGCGTGGATCCTGCGTCACACGAGCGGGACGGAACACGGGAGACCGTGCGGATCGACCGAACCCTGATCCGCATGCATGCCTTTCTCTCCAAGGGCGAGATCACACATCAAGCGCCGGTCAAGGCTGTCGATCAGTCACCCAGGTTGAGGATCACGGGATCGGTTTTCGCGCTGACTTCGGCAAACATGCGTGGCTTGCGTCGTCTCGAAAGAACGTGGCGGCTGATGGTTGAAAGTCGCGACAACGCTTTGCTGTGGCTGCCCGACGAACCAGTCCCGTTCAAATTTCCGCTGCCGCCGTCCGGGTTCCAGGTGCTGACAGGCGCCGATGCCCGCGGATACTGGAACAAGGCGTATCGCCAGTGGGTCGCGGCGCATCGGGACGTGGCGCGGTTCTCCGACGAGGCGCTGTGAGAAGTGGCGCCGGCAGCAAGCCGCCGCCAGCTTTGCAAACGACAGCTTGGACCGTCACCGTATGGTAGACGAGAGGAAGGCGATGAAACAGGACAAGGCGGTCGATGAAACCATGTCGCCAGCTTTCGCCGATCACGCTGCGCGGTTCGTCACCCAAGGGCGATTGGTCCGCGTCAGGGGGCAAAACATCTTGTTCAGCCCATCCCAGCGAGCGATTTTCGCCGTCAACGATACTGCTGCCGACATCTGGCGCTCCCTTGAGGAAGGCACATCGCCGCAGGCCATCTCGATCGAGATGGCCCGCAGCGGCGTCGATAGGCTTGAGGCAAACAGGCATGTCGAGGCAGCACTTTGGGATTGGCAGCGGCTGAGCCTGATACGGCCGCGCGCGCCGTTGTCTCCATCATCGGCTCAAGAACCTGTGAGCCAGGTGGTCGCCGTTGCGGGCCTTACCATGCGCATCGTCTATCCGGCCGCTTGCGCCTTTCCCGCCGTCTCCGTATTTCGCCATCTCGAGGTCCGAACAGAGACTGCCGACGTTCTGCTCCAGGTGGTTGAGCACGAGGGACGGGTCCACCTGTTCCGGGACGGCGACTGGATCCTGTCTTGTTCGCGCGATGAATTGCCCGTCATGCTGAAAGGGCAATTGCTGACCGAGGTTCTCGATCACGGCGCCTACGAACTTGCCCTGCACGCGGCTGCGCTGGTCGGCAATGAACGCCTCGTGCTTCTTTGCGGCAATCCCGGCGCGGGCAAGACAACGCTGACCTTGGCGCTGGTTCATGCAGGGTTCGGCTTCGTATCCGATGATGTGACGCTGCTGGACTCCAAGGGGCATGGCGTGGGGCTTCCGTTTGCCCCCGCGGTCAAGGCGGGAGCATGGCCGCTTGTGGCCGAATATTACCCCGATATCGAGGCTGTTCCGGTCTGTCGCCGCCCGGACCGCAGGCGCGTTCGGTTTGCCGTGCCGGGGCAATTCGTGCCGCCTTCTCCCGCGCCCATCGGCAGTGTGATCCAGCTTCGTCGAGGTCGAGACGCGAAAGCTTGCCTGGAACCGGTCGACCCGGCCAGCGCATTGCGCGTCCTGCTCAACGGCGCGTCTGCACCCGGCCGAGAACTGAGTGGCGCCGCATTCGACGTGCTGACCCAACTCATCGGATCGGCGCAGACCTACCGCCTGACCTATTCAAAGCTCGATGATGCAATAGAGCTGATCGCGAAAGCCTGCCGATGATGCGCGGGGCCAACGCGCTTGAGGCCTTGGTTGCCGGGCTTCGCGGCTGTCCGGCCGATACAGCCGACTGGCGCGAAGTGATTGCCCTGGCCAATCGCACCTTGCTCACGCCGGACTTGTTCTCGTCGCTGTTGCGGGCCGGCCAGATCAGTCGGCTCCCGCGGGACGTACGCAAGTATCTTCGGTTCGTTCACGGCTGCAATCGGGAACGAAATCTGCGCTTGCGAGCCCAACTGCGTGAAGCCGTCGCGGCCCTCAACCGCCGCGGCATCGTTCCGCTCCTGCTCAAGGGGGCCGTTCCCCTGTTCCTTGCCCCGACCGGTCGGGTTCCCAGCAGGATGACTAGTGACCTCGATCTAGCCGTGGAACCGGCCGAAGAGACGATCGCGCGAGCCTGCCTTGAGGAGCTCGGCTACGTCGAGATAGCGGGTGCTCGAGGCATGCTCCGGCAGCAGGACGCCGGAATGCTGGAGCTCAGGCCGAGCAGGGGCAACGGCTTTGAGCCGCCCAAGCTCGTCCGGCGAAACGGTCTGCGGGTGAATATTCCGTCTGTCCGGTCCCGCGCCCTGCACTGGATCGTGCACGACCTGCTTAAGGAGGGGGACTACTGGCGCGGAAGGATTGATCTGCGGCACCTTCATGATCTGGCGCGATTGGCGGAAAGCGAGGACCTGGACTGGACGGCGCTGCAGGCATCAATGGCGGATCGAGGCGCCCGCAATGCGCTCGATACCCAGCTCCTCGCCCTGCAGCATTTCTTCGGAACCAACATTCCGGCGAAATGCGCACAGCGCCCGATGATCCGTTTCCAGCACTGGAGGCGCGTGTTCACGGCGACCCACCCGATCATCGGCGCTCCGTTGCGCCTGGTCGGCAATTTGATGTGGGGCACATGGCGGTTTTCACAAGCCGATGATTTGGCACGGCGTGGCTCGACCGATCTTGCGCGGCGCATCGCTCGTACGCTCTTGAACCCCAGAACGAAAATCTAAGCCTTTTGGTGAACTAGTACCTCCGTCCCGGGATGCATAGAGTAAAGTCCGTGAAATCTTGAAACGCTTGTGGGGAGATTTGACATGCCAACCGAAAGCACAAAACGCCCGGAACGGAAACCGGAAACGCTGGTTTCAGAATCTCAGGCGCGCCGGGACTTTCTGAAGAAGGCGGGGCGTTTTGCGGCGGTGACCCCGCCGGCGATAACGCTTCTGCTCGGCACGAGCCTGAACTCGAAGGCGATTGCCCAGTCGGGCGGATCACGCCCCGGCAATGGGTGGGGAGACACGAACCATATTCATCTTGGCCCTCCCGGCCAATCGTAAGCCTCTTCGACCGGCATGATCGCTGAAAACAGCGTTTTGAGGTCATAGGGTTTTAGAGCAGTTCACCGTTTCAGGGAAACGGCGGACTGCTCTAATTATTTGGTTCTATTTGAAAGCCCGGATCGCTTGCAGCACGCCAGGGTGCCGCAAG
>NZ_JAVIJB010000070.1:0-20445 GCF_033977165.1 Mesorhizobium captivum | reverse complement strand
AGAAGGTGTCGCCGAAGGCGACGGATGAGGGGTGTTCCAGGGAACGCCGACGTCTCACTCCGCTGGAATACCCCTCATCCGTCCCGGCGCTGCGCGCCGATCCACCTTCTCCCACAAGGGGAGAAGGGAAGACCGGCTCTCAAAACCTCTCCAACCTCGCCCTTACCTTCGCCAGAAACGCCGCCCTGCTCTTCGGCGTTGAAGCATCCATCAGATAGTGCGCCAGGAAGAACGTCCGGCAGCGCGTGGCGCAGAGCGCGCGCATGCCGCGCAGGATCGTCTTGCGCCCCGGCTGGCCGACGACGATGCTCCACCAGGTCGGCGCGCCGCAGGTGGTGATGACGCCGACCTTGGTCACATGCGTCATCAGCGACTTGATCCGACCCTTGCCGGCAGGCAGCTTGAAGGCGATGTCGGTCGCCCAGACGCGGTCGAACCAGCCCTTCAGCATCGCCGGCAGGCCGTACCACCAGGTCGGGTAGATGAACAGGATCGCCTCGGCCCACATCAGAAGCTCGAAATGCGGCCTCAGCGCCGGGTCGTCCGGCGCGCGGTCATTGTAGGAGCACCGCTCCTCGCAGCTCATCACAGGATTGAAGTTCTCGGCATAGAGATCGAGCAACCGCACATCCCAGCCTCTCCCCTTCAACACCTCGACGGCGGTGTCGCGGATCGCGGCGCAATAGCTCTCGGGCACCGGATGGCAATAGACCACCAGCACGCGCATCAGAACACGTCCATGCTGGCTGCCACCTTCGCCATGAAGGCTTTGCGCGTCTGGTCGGTGGAAAGGTTCATCGAGTAGTGCGCGAGATAGGAGACGGAAGCGCCCGGCTTGATGGTGGCTCGCAGCATGCGCTTCACCACCTTGCGCGGTGGATCGCCCATCAGCATGGCGCGGAACCGGCTGCCGCCATAGGTGGTGACGGCTGCGAGCTTGCTTATGTTGTGCAGCGTCGGCTGCGCCTTGCCGTCGATGAGCTTGAACGAGACGCCGGGCAGGAAGACGCGGTCGAAAAAGCCTTTCAGGATCGCCGGATAGCCATAGTTCCAGACCGGAAACGACAGCACCAGCGCCTCTGCTTTGCGCAGCCTGCAGACGTAGCCGGCCACCGAATCCTCCGGCCCACGCTGGTCGTGATAGCCAAGCCGCTCGGCGCGCGTCATCCGCGGATCGAAATCCTCGGCATAGAGATCGCAATCGTCGATCGCATGGCCCGCGGCGGAAAGCCGCGCGACGATCGTCTGGTGCAGACCGGCATTGAAGCTGGTCTCCACCGGATGAGCGTAGAGAACGAGGACGTTCATCAGTCCGCTCTTTGCAGCCCCTTGAACAGGAACGACTTGCCCGAGCGGTAGTCATAGTCCGGGTTTTCCCAGGCGATCATCTTGCCGGGATTGAGCAACCCTTGCGGATCGGTCTCGCGCTTGAAAGCGAGCTGGACATCGTCGGTCCGCTTCATGCCGCCCTCTTCCAGCGTGTAGCGGTGCGGATTGAAGATCCAGCAGCCATTGTCCTCGTGGATGCGGATGATCTCGTCGAGCCGCTCTTCCGTGGTGAAGCGGACCAGCGGCAGGCCGGCGGCGCCGATCGCTCCGTCGAAGCGGATGAATTCGAGATGCGCCGGCACCTCGTCGCCGAAACGGTCGACCATCGCCTTGACGTGAGCGAGATGGTCCGGCGACGGGTAGCGCGCCTGCAGATAGGTGATGGTCGGATCGACGCGGATGGCGCGCAACGTCGTGTGGTTCCAGGTCAACTCATAGGCGGGCGGCAGGCCCTTGAGATCAGCCTCCCGGTCTGCGCGGAAGACGATCTCGCCCTTGCCGCTGCGGACGAAGGCGATGAAGGCGTCCATCGCATGCGGCGCGATCATGCAGACCACGATGCTCTGCTCACGCCGGAAGAATTTCTGGTGCCGCCTGAAATAGTCGTAGGGGATTGGCGCCGCGATCGGCGTTATCAGCTTCGCCAATATGCCGTCCTGGATGGCGAGGTCGTTGCCGAAGCCGGCGGCATCCATGAAATCGTCGAAGCCAACTATGACGTCGATCCAGTCATAGGAGGCGGTCAGCGGCATCTCGACTTCGGTGATGATGCCGTTGGTGCCGTAGGCGTGCATGACCTTGAGCACGTCCTCGCCGGTGAGTTCCATGACGCGCGGCTCAGCCTCCATCGTCACGGTCCTCAGCCGGATGACATTGCCGAGATCGCGCAACCCGCCCCAGCGGATCGAGCCGACGCCGCCCGAGCCGCCGGCGACAAAGCCGCCGATAGAGGCCGTGTTGTAGGTGGATGGCGACATGCGCAGTTCCTGCGCGGAATGCGCCCGCGTCGCTCTGTCGATATCGGCCAGCACCGCTCCTGGCCCAGTCACCACGCGTCCCGGTGCGATCGCCTTGACCTCATTCATCTCGGCGAGGTTGAGCACCACACCGCCCGACAATGGCATCGCCTGTCCGTAATTGCCGGTGCCGCTGCCGCGCGGCGTCACCGGCACGCCGTGCCGGTGGCAGGCGGCGAGCACGCGGATCACCTCGGCCTCGTTCTTCGGCGTGACGATCAGGTCGCCGGCGACATGATCGAGTTGCTGCTTGAGCACCGGGCTGTACCAGTAGAAGTCGCGGCTCTTCTGCTGGACGATCGCCGGATGGTCGTCGATCTTCAGCCCGTCGAGGTCGCGCTTCAGCGCTGCGATATCCATCATTCCACCATCAGTTCATCGAGTTCGGCATAGTCGGGCAGCTTACGCTCGATCGCCCTGCCGTCGCGCACGACGATGCGGTCCGATTCGGGCCGCGACAGCAATTCGGTCCAGCTCCGCCCCTTAAAGACGATGAAGTCGGCGCTGCCTCCGGCGGTGAGCGTTCCGGCATCATCGAGCCGCATCACCTCGGCCGGCGTCGCCGCCACCGCCTTCGGCCAGTCGCCGACCGGATGGTCGAGATGCAGGATGCGCGTCGCCATGCGGTAGACTTCCAGCATGTCGAGATCGCCATAGGCATAGAATGGGTCGCGCGTGTTGTCGGAAGCGATAGCCGCCTTGATGCCGCGCGCCTTCATCTCGTGCAGCAGCGTCACGCCGCGCCAGCGCGGCGTCGTGCCGTCGTTGCGCCGGTCCTGCAGATAGAGATTGCACATCGGCAGCGACACCACGGCGAGCCCGGCCTTCGCCACCTTGTCCAGCGTGTCGAGAACATCGAGGTCCGGCTGGCGCGAGAGCGAGCAGCAATGGCCGACCAGAATGTTGCCGCCAAAACCGTTCCACAGTGAGGCCTCGGCGATCTTCTTCAAGGAGATCGCCGCGACGTCGTCGGTCTCGTCGGCGTGGAAATCGAGGTCGAGCCCATGCTTGATCGCTTGCGCAAATACCTGGTCGAGCAGTTCCTCGAGATCGGGCACCATGTAGGTGACGACGCCGAGCACGCCCTTGGCCGCGGCGACGCGCTTGGCCAGCCGTTCGAACCAGGCCTTGTCGCGCACGCCTTCGATGCCGAGCAGGCAGGCAGCCTGCAGTTCGATCCTGCCGCGCCAGGTCTCGCGCATCGTCTCGAACACCGGCCAGGAGATCTCCTCCTGCGGCGGCACGCTGTCGAGATGCGTGCGCAGGGCCTTGGTGCCATGCGCGTAGGCGCAGCGCAGCGAGAAATCCATGCGGCGCGCGACGTCTTCCGCGCTCCAGCGCGCGGCGCGGTCGGCGCCGGTGGCGTTGAGCGCGCCCATGAAAGTGCCGTCGGGATTAGGCTTGCGCGGCCAGATATGGCCCTTGTCGATATGGGTGTGGCAGTCGACGAAGCACGGCAGCACGATGCGGCCGCCGAGGTCGATCGCCCCGGTCGGGGCTGTCGATTTGCCATGCGCGGTGATGCTGGCGATCCTGCCGTCGGCGACGGCGATGTCGGCGAGTGCGAAGCCGTCGCTGTCGAAGGCTGCGGAAAGGCCAGGCGTCAGCGACCGGTGAAGGCGGACGTTGGCGAGGCGGTATGATGCTGAGTCCGGAATCAATTGCCGCTCTCCTGGGTGACGGGACCTACCACCCTAGCGCTCCTGCTTGAGCGCGCTCTCGTGCCAGCGGCGCAGGATGAGATGCGACACCAGCGACAGCACCAGGAAGATCAGGATGCCGGTCAGCGAGATCAGGATCAGCGCCGCGAACAGCCTGGGAGCGTTGAGCCGGTATCCGGCCTCGATGATGCGCGAGGCAAGCCCGGACGATTGCCCTTGCGCGCCGGCGACGAATTCGGCGACGACGGCGCCGATCAGTGACAGGCCGCCAGCGATCTTCAGCCCGCCGAGGAAATAAGGCATCGCCGCCGGCAGGCGCAGATAGCGCAATTGCTGCCAGCGGGTCGCGCCGTTGAGCTTGAACAGGTCGCGCAGATTGCGGTCGACGGAATTCAGCCCAAGCGTTGTGTTGGACAGGATCGGGAAGAAAGCAACGATCCAGGCGCAGAGCAGAAGCTTCGTCGTCTGGTTGTTGATGTAGATGTTGATCAGCGGGAAGATCGCGACGATCGGCGTCACCTGCAGCACGATGGCGAAGGGAAAGAACGACATCTCCACCCATTTCGACTGCGCGAACAGCACCGCCAGTCCGACGCCGCCGATGACGGCAAGCAGCAGGCTGAGGAAGGTGATCCGAAGCGTCACCAGCAGAGACGAGGACAACAGGCCGGCATCGTCATGCAACGTCTGCAACACCACGCCGGGACGCGGCAGGATGTATTGCGGAATCTCGTTCCAGACGCAGATGCGGTCCCACAGCCAGATCGCGAGCACCATGATTGCGAGCGGCAGCACCCATTTGCCGATCCGCTCCAGCCGCTCCTGGCGAACGCGGCGCGCCTCTTCGGGATCGAGCTTGAGGGCGGTGTCTTCAGTGGCCGTCATGATGAGGTCCGGCGGTTGAGTTGATGGCATTGACCAGCACGTCCGAGGCCTGCCGGCAAAGCGCGGCATAGTCGGGCGAGGTCCGGAAGGCCTCGTCGCGCGGATAGGGCGCATCGACCGCGAGCTCGCCGTAAACGCGGCCCGGCCGTGCCGCCATTACGACGACGCGGCTGGACAGGAACACGCTTTCGAACACGCTGTGGGTGACGAAGACGACGGTGAAGCGTTCGTCCTGCCAAAGCTCCAAAAGGTCGTTGTTGAGCTTGAAGCGGGTAATCTCGTCGAGCGCGGCGAAGGGTTCGTCCATCAAAAGGATGCGCGGCCTGGTCACCATGGCCCGCGCGATCGAGACGCGCATCTTCATGCCGCCGGAAAGCTCGCGCGGCACCGCGTTCTCGAAGCGGGTGAGGTGGACGCGCGACAGCATCTCCATGACGGCGGGCTCGGCCCTGGCGCGCGACACGCCTTTGAGCCTCAGCGGCAGCCAGACATTATCGAAGACGCTCGCCCATGGCAGCAGCGTCGGCTCCTGGAAAACGAAGCCGATATTCGCCCGGTCGATCGAGCCGCGCCAGTCGAGCTGGCCGGAGGTCGGCGTCGACAGGCCGGCAATCAGCCTGAGCGCCGTTGACTTGCCGCAGCCCGAGGGACCGAGCAGGCTGAGGAAATCGCCCTCCCGGATCGCCAGGTCGACCTTGCTCAACGCCGTCACGCCGTTGGAAAAGACCTTGCCGACATTGCGCAGCGAAAGCAGCATCGGGCTTTCGCCCGATGCTTGCTTCCGCGCCACTTTCTCCTGGATCATGTCAGGCAGGCCGCCTTACTTCTTCAGCCCCAGCCCGACGCCCTTGTTGATGAAGGCGAGCGTATAGGCCTTCTTGATGTCGATGCCCGGCTGCGCGACCTTGGCTTTGACCATCTTGTCGTAGAAGCTCTGGATGCGCGCGTCGGTCATGGCGCCAATGCCGAGCTTTTCCGTATCGCCGGAATCGACAATGCCGAACTTCTTCAGCTGTTCGATCGAGAAGGCGATCTGCTCATCCGTCATGTCCGGATTGTCCTTCTTGATCATGTCGTTGGCGGCCTTGTTGTCGCCATAGAGGTAGTTGTACCAGCCCTTGGCCGAGCCATCGACGAAGCACTGCACCACCTCCGGCCGTTTGTCGATCGTGTCCTGCATCACCTCGATGGTCGTGGCATAAGTATCCCAGCCATTGTCGGCGAGCAGGAACTGGTTCGGCACGAAGCCGCCCTGCTTCTGCACGGCGAAGGGCTCCGACGTCACATAACCCTGCTGGATTGACTTCTTGTTGGCGATGAAGGGCGCCGGATTGAACGTATAGGGCACGCGCTTGGCGGCGTCGAAGCCGAGATCAGTCACCATCCACTGGAAGAAGGTCTGCGCGCCCTCGTCGCCGAGGATGTACTGGTCGGCGTTCTTGAGGTCCTCCCATTTATCCAGCCCCTGCCCCGGTTGGGACATGATGACCTGCGGGTCCTTCTGGAAATCGGCGGCGACGACGCGCATCGGAATGCCCTGCTGCACGGCATCGAAGGCCGAGAGCAGGTTGCCGCCCATGTAGAAATCGATCTTGCCGGCAAGCAGCATCGGCCGGCCGCTGACCTGCGGGCCGCCCTGCATGATGGTGACGTCGAGGCCGCAGGCAGCATAGGTGCCGTCGGCGATCGCCTGGTAGTAGCCGCCGTGTTCCGGCTCTGCCAGCCAGTTGGTGCCGAAGGTCACTTTCTCGTTGGCCGCGGCGCCCAGCGTGCTGGCAGCAAGCAGCGCGATCGCACCCGCCAGGATCTTTTCTTTTCCGTGCATAAACATCACCCTCTCTTGGCTCCGGCGCGCTGCGCGCTGGGCTCGACACCATTTGTTCAAGAAGCAAGACACATGCCACCGCCTTGGCCGCCTGCTTGCGCGGCAGTCATTGCCGAGACCGGACGGGTCATGCTGTAAGGAAGTCATCGTGCCTATTTTTTGGACGCCTGTCCACAATCGCCCGGGTGGCATGCACCGCATCTTGAAGGTTTCGTGAATCCGGCCTTAGTCTGCCTGCGGACAGGAGAATGCCATGCTCAAATACCTCGCCCCCCAATCGATCAAGCCGCCCTTTGCCCGCTATAGCCACGGCGTTGAAATTCCAGCGGGAAAGCGCATTGTCCTGTGCTCGGGCCAGTTGGGCATAGCCCCGGATGACACCGTCCCCGAGGATGCCGGCGCGCAAACGGAGCTCTGCTTCAAGAACATTGCCGCGATTCTCAGTGAAGCCGGACTGACGCTGAACGATGTCGTGCGCATCAACGCCTTCGTCACCGATCGCGCGCATTTGCAGGCCTATATGGACGTTCGCAACCGGCTGTTTTCCGATCCGGCGCCGGCCTCGACGCTTATGATCGTCTCCGGCTTCGCTCGCCCGGAATTCAAGGTCGAGGTGGAGGTGCTCGCGGCCGGCTGATGGTTGCCCACGACCGCCAGGCGTCTTAGATCATCCCAATGAGGCCAATCGGGAGACGAAAGTGACGACAAGACGTGTGTGGTGGGGCGACTACCGGACGACCGAATACGCCTCGATCGACGCAGAAGCGACCATCGCCGTGCTGCCGGTGGCGGCGATCGAGCAGCATGGCCCTCACCTTCCTGTCTCGACCGACACCTCGATCATGATGGGCATGCTGGAGGCGGTGATCGCCCGCCTGCCCGACGAGCTCGACATCCGCATCCTGCCGATCCAGGCGGTCGGCAAGTCGAACGAGCACCTGCATGCGCCTGGGACACTTACCTTGCCGGCCACCACCCTCGTCGATGCCTGGACTGAGCTTGGCCTGTCTGTCGCGCGTGCCGGGGTCAGGAAGCTTATCGTCGTCAACTCGCATGGCGGCAATGAGGAAATCATGGGCATCATCACGCGCGAACTGCGCGTGCGCGCAAAAATGCTGGCGGTGAAGACGAGCTGGCAGCGCTTCGGCCGTCCAGCCGGCATGTATACGGAGCTCGAGGACCGCCACGGCATCCATGGCGGCGATGTCGAGACCTCGCTGATGCTGCACTTCCGGCCGGATCTCGTCGACATGGGCAAGGCCGACAATTTCGTCTCCAATGTCGGCCGCGCCGAAAAGGAATTCGCCCTGCTGCGCCACACCGGCACGCATGCCTTCGCCTGGATCGCCAGCGACCTCAATGCCAACGGTGTGGTCGGCGACGCCAGCATCGCCACGGCGGAAAAAGGCCGGCTGACCGCCGAGCATCAGGCCGACGGCTTTATCAGCCTGGTCAGGGATGTTCGTAAGGCGAAGCTTGCCGACTGGCTGCTTTAAGCCTGTATATCCAGCTCGAAGGGCGTCCCTTCAAATGCGTCGGCGCCGCGCCCGATCGCTTCGATCGCCGCAATCATGCGGCCGTCGCGTCCTAGCAAGGTGTCGGCGACGGCGATCAGCCGGGAATTGGGCGTTGCTGACGGCGAGAGGAAGCGCAGGGTCTTGGCCAGTTCCACCTCGTCGCGCTTGGGCGCCAGCGCCGCCGCGATGATATAGGCGGACGCCGTCGAGCGGCTGATGCCGGCATAGCAGTGCACGACCATCGGCTTGGCCCTGTCCCAGCGATAGGCGAAGTCGAGAAGCGCGCGCACATGCTCTTCGCCCGGCATGGTCATGCCGTCCTGCGCGACGGCGATGTCATGCATGACAAGATGCAGATGGTTTTCCGCCAGGATGGAAGCCGGGCGGACAACCTCGGTGCCCGCCGCAAGCAGCGACAGCAGCCGCTCGGCGCCAGTCCTCGCCACGGTCTCTTCAATCTTCGACAGCGGGCAGACATGGATCATCGCACGATCTCCTTCACCGCATCGTCGCGCCGCGAGGCCCAGGCCGCAAGCGCGCTTTCGAGGCGCTGCCATTCGGCCTCGCTGCCCGGCAGGCCGGCCCGCAAGATATGTGGCCGGCCGGCAAAATGGCGCAGCAGGATGCCGCGCTCGCCAAGTGCCGAAAACAGGCCTGTAGCATCAGGGACAGACAGATAGCGGAACAAAGTGGTGCCGCCGGCGACCGGCACGCCAAACTTGCTGAACAGAGCGTCGAGTCGCCCGGCATCTTCAGCGAGACGCCTGCGCATGGCGGCTTGCCATTCTGTGTCGGAGAGCCCGCGAATGCCATATTCGAGCGCTGGGCCGGCAACAGCCCAGGGCCCTAGCTGCGCATCCAGCCGCTCGACCGTCAGTCGATCGGTCAGCGCGAAGCCGAGCCGCACACCGGCGAGCCCGAAGAACTTGCCGAAGGAGCGCAGCACCACGATGCCGCCCTGGCCGACATCGCCAGCCAGACTTTGCTCGGTTGGCCCGACATCCATGAAAGCTTCGTCGACGACCAGCAGGCCGCCCTTGGCGCGAAGCCGCGCGGCAAGGTCGAGCAGGCGATCCCTTTCGACCACTCGCCCATCCGGATTGTTCGGATTGACCATCACCGCAAGGTCGGCATCCGCCAGGGCATCGAAATCGTCCACCTCCGCCGCCGCATGGCCCGCGATTGCGGCAGCTCTGGCATGCTCTGCATAGGTCGGGCCGAGCACCAGCGCCTTGCCCGGCCTCACCAGCGAGGCGACGCGCGGCAGGAGGATCTGCGTGCCGGGCGCAGCCGCGACATGCGCCGCCGACGGCGCGCCGTAGGTCCTGGCCGCAATTTCGGCCAATTCGCGCAGTCGTTCCGATTCCGGCAATCGCGACAGGGCGGTGGCGGCCACGTCGAAAAGCGGGTAGGAGTGCGGATTGATACCTGTCGAAAGATCGACGAAAGGCCGTGGCGCGTGGGGGAAGAGCGCGCTCGCCCGGCCAAGGGATCCGCCGTGATCCACCGCAGCAATCGCTCCATCAAGAAGCTTCATGTCGATCCTGATCGCTTTCCTGTCACTTGCCGTTGAACGTACCCTTGGCTATCCGGACTGGCTATTTAACGCCATCGGCCATCCCGTCACCTGGATCGGCAGGCTGATATCCTTTCTCGATCGCAGTCTCAACCGCGCCACCGATTCCGACGAATTGCGTCGCCGCCGCGGCGTCCAGGCTTTGTTGATCATCGTGCTCGTGCCGGCCCTCATCGGACTGACGCTACATGTTCTGCTCTGGCTGATCTTCCCGTCCGGCCTCGTCATTGCCGCTATCCTCGGCTCCTCGCTGCTGTCGCAGAAGAGCCTTGCCGAGCATGTCGAGGACGTCGCCGATGCGCTGGAGACCGGCGGCCTGACGCTCGGCCGCATCGCCGTTTCGCGTATCGTCGGCCGCGACCCCGACAAGCTCGACAAGGCAGGCGTCGCTCGCGCCGCGATTGAAAGCCTGGCCGAGAATTTCTCCGACGGCATCGTCGCGCCAGCCTTCTGGACCGGCATCGGCGGGCTGGCGGGAGGTGCCGCCTACAAAGCCGCCAACACCGCCGATTCGATGATCGGCCACCGCACGCCGAAACACGAGGCTTTCGGCCGCGCCGCGGCCCTATTCGATGACAGGATCAATCTGCCGGCTTCGCGGCTCACCGGCCTGCTGATCGTGCTCGCGGCCTTCCTGGTCAAAGGCGCCGATCCTCGCAGCGCCTGGCAAGTGATGCGCCGCGACGCCAGGAAACACCGCTCGCCCAATGCCGGCTGGCCGGAAGCCGCCATGGCCGGCGCCCTGGGTCTCGCCCTGGCCGGGCCGCGCAGCTATGGCGGCGAGATGGTCGAGGACGCCTTCATGGGCGAAGGTGGCCGGCGCGAGGCCGAGAGCACGGACATAAGGCAAGCGCTGAAGCTCTACCGCGTCGCCGACGGACTGCTGATCGGCCTGTTTGGCATCTTGTCGGCGATCGTGATCTACCTGACCATCCTGATTGCCGGCTAACGCGCCTTAGAATTCGATCCCCTGCTGCGCCTTAACGCCCGCAGAGAAGTGGTGCTTGGTCAGACCCATCTCGGTGACGAGGTCGGCTGCCTCGACGAGCAGCGGCTTGGCATTGCGGCCGGTAACGATGACGTGCAGGCCCTCGCGGCGGGCCTTTAGCGCCGCGACCACCTTTTCAAGGTCGAGATAGTCGTAGCGCAGCGCGATGTTGAGCTCGTCGAGCACCACGAGGCTGATCGACGGGTCGGCCATCAACTCGAGCGCCTTGGCCCAGGCGGCTTCGGCGGCGGCGATATCGCGCTTGAGGTCCTGCGTCTCCCAGGTAAAGCCCTCGCCCATCGCATGCCAGACGACGCGGTCGCCGAAAGCGGCAAAGGCGTCCTTCTCGCCGGTATGCCATTTGCCCTTGATGAACTGGACGACGCCAATGCGCTTGCCATAGCCGAGCATCCTCAGCGCAAGCCCGAATGCAGCCGTGGTCTTGCCCTTGCCCGGCCCCGTGTTGACGATCAGCAGGCCCTTCTCGATCGTCTTGCCCGCCACCTCGGCATCCTGCACCGCCTTGCGCTTGGCCATCTTGACGCGATGGCGTTCGGCGTCCCTGTCTTCGCTGGAGTTGTCGTCAGCCATGTCACTTCACCTTGAGCGGCAGCCCCGCCACCATCATCAACACGCTGTCGGCGACGGCCGCGACCTGCTGGTTGAGCCGGCCTGCCGCGTCACGGAACCGGCGCGCCAGCGCATTGTCCGGCACGATGCCGAGCCCGACTTCGTTCGACACCACGAACCAGGGCCCGCGCGGGCGCGACAGGATATCCGTGAGCCGCCGGCATTCGGCCTCGATGTCATGCTCCGCCAGCACATGATTGGTCAGCCACAATGTCAGGCAATCGATCAGCACCGGCTGGTGCTCGGGCAAGGCCTCGATCGCGGCGACCAGATCGAGTGGCGCATCGACGGTGACCCAGCCTTCGCCGCGACGCGAGCAATGCAGCGCGATGCGCTCGCGCATCTCGTCGTCATAGGCCTGCGCTGTGGCTATATAGGTCCAGGGCGACGGGCCTGCCGTCGCCAGGGTTTCGGCATGCGCGCTCTTTCCGGAGCGCGCACCGCCGATGATGAGGGTCAGACGACCCTTGGCACGATCAGGCAAAGCTGTCGCGCAGGCTGGTCGCCGTGCCGGTGAAGCGGCCGCGCACCACGCCGACGACGGCACCCAGCACCAGCCAGAACACCAGGTCGGTGACCGTCACCGCCACCACGAACTGATGATGCAGCCCTTCCGGAATTGCCGTCTCGAAGCTGTCGGGCTGCGGCGCGCCGACGATATGCGGCGCAACGATCAGCACGACCGCTAGGATCGCCAGCGGCGACTTGCGGAAGGCGATCAATCCGAGACCGATCGCGGTTGCCGCCACTGTCGACACCCACCAGATCTGGCGCGGCAGCAGCTCGGCCGCCGGCATTGCCGGCAGTTCGGGCGGCAGGCCGAGCCCGGGCGCCAGCGTGAACACGGCAAAGCCGGCGAGGCCCCAGAACACGCCCTGGCGCCAGTTGCCGATACCGCCGGCAAATTCGGAGACCGCGACCAGGATTAGCGCGAAGCCTATGCCCGTGACGACGTTGGCGACGACGTTGAAGGCGAAGCGCTCGAAGCCGTCGGCCGGCGCCCAGTCCTCGTCCTCGGCCGGAGCCGCCGCTTCCGTCGGCGCCGGAGCAGCGCTGCTCATCGTATTGTCCGCCGGAGCAGCCGAGCTCATCGCATAGTTGTCTGAGGTCGCGGCATGGTCATGGTGATGGCCGTCACCCGCCTTTTCATAGACTTCCGCCTTGAGGATCAGCGGCACAGTCGCGTAGGCCTGCATGCAGGCGAGCACGATGCCCGCCACGAGCCCCGCGATCGCCGCGATGAACACGACGTTGCGAAACAGGTTCATGATGTCGGACCTAGCTTAGTGGCAGGGAAAAGCCATCGAGTGGCGATAGTCATGGGCAGCGTTGTGGACCGCATCGATATGCGAGAAGCCGACAAAACCGACGACGAAAATGCCGAGCAGCGCGGCCAAGGCCAACTGCATGATGCGCGACTGCGAGGAGACGGAGGCGCCGAGAGAGACGGAAGCGGTATTCATGTCTTGTCCTTTCGCCCTCCACCCGAGGGCATCGAAGTCAACTTTCCCGTCGCCGGCAGGTCTCCTGGCTCGCGGATCCGCGCCCTTCCCCACCTTCCCGAGGAAAAATCCTCAGTGGTTTATGGAGAGGACTACCGCACACAGTTGCGGGGGCAGCCACGGCTTTGGGCAAAAAAGTCCACCCTCACCGCATTCCCTCTTGGCTCCAAAAACGGAACCGACGACATCGGCGACTATAGGCAGAATCGACGCGCCCGGCAAACCAAATTCCGCCACCTCAGAGCGCGATTGCGGCACGCAGTGGCGTGCTAGGAGCCGGCAATCCTTTCAGCGACAAGCTGCTGCAATCGCCACAAATGGGCGTCGTGGATGCCGCGCGCTTCGAGATTCTTGACGGTGTTGTAGAGATAGTCGGCGCCCGAACCCCAATGGCCGCAGGACGTCGCCAGCCTTTCGACCACCTCCTCTTCGCCGAGCGGGCCGGCATAGGTCGTGCCCTTGCGATTGATGACGAAGGCGAGCGCTTTCAACGACCCTTTGTCGGTTGCAAGCTGCAGGAGGCGGGGGTGGTAGCTGGTCGGCTTCAGCGTCATCTCGCGGCGGAAAAGCTTGTCCAGCGCCTGCCGGCGCTCGCCACCGTTCAGGCGGAAAGCAACACCCTTGCATTGGCCGCCACGATCCAGCGCCATCATCAGACCCGGACTCTGTTTGGTACCGCGCCAGCGCGTCATCTTCATGCAGAAGGAGCGATGCCAGCCGCGCGCCATAGCGACGCGCTCCTCGACATGCTCGATTTCAGGCTTCCAGATCAGCGAGCCATAGCCGAACAGCCACAGCGGTTCGGTCGCGGGAAGCTCAGCCTCGAATACATCCAGCATCGCTTCATAGTCGCTGTCCGCGAGATGCTCCGCATCAGGGTCGGGCCCTGGGTCCTCGACCGCGCGAAAACAGCGGGCGACCAGCTCCTCGGTCAGCGACATCGTTCTTGCAGGCATGCGGTGCACCTTCGGCGGCCGGCGAATCCACTGGCGATGGCGAACCGAGCTTAGGTTTCTCGCGCAAGCGCCACAATGCGGAAGACCAGCCCGGTCGCTGATCAAAAAGATTTCGGCAGATAGCGCCAGGTGAAGAAGCCGCAAAAGGCGGCCAGTATGCCGAGCGTGACGAACACCGAGCCGAGGCCGAAGAAGGTCAGCACCACCGAATAGACGAGCGGCGGCGTCAGCTCGGAAAAGTCGAGGTAGGTGCGGTAGACCGCCGCCATCTGCGCCTTTTCGTAAGAGCGCACCGAACGCATGAAGGCGGTGGAACCCAGCGCGTCGAGCGCGATGGTGAAGAGCGCGCCGCAAAGCAGGAAGACGGCGGTGAGCAGCGGCGCGGCTGCGCCGACACCGCCCGCCGCAATCAGCATGGCCGACATCGCGAAATAGGCGAAGGTCATGGTCCGCCGGCCGCCGAAGCGCTTTCCCGCCCTGCCCCAGAAGATCGCCATGAACAACAGCGCATTGCCGGCCGAGACCAGCAGCCCGCCGGCAAGCTTGCCCTCGCCGGTGATCACCATGAACAGCGGGCCATAGACGAAGAAGGTGGTCCAGAAGCAGGAGCGGCCGAAGGCGATCAGCCAGGCAAGCCGCAACCGCGGCTGCGTGATGAAGCGGCCGATATTGGCGAGTGGGTTGGCCGGCCGGCTCTTGCCGGGGCGGATCGATGGGTTGTCGCCCAGCCGGTAGGTCCAGAACAGCGCGAGCAGCGCCAGCGCGAAGACCACGACCGCGCCATGCGCGGCATAGATGCCGAAGCGCGTATAGAGAAAGATGCCGAGCGTCGGCCCGCCGGTCCAGGCAAACATCGACCACGCCATGCGCAGCGACTCTGCCTGCATGAACTCGGTCTTGCGGATGTGGTCCATGATATAGAGGTTGAGCGTGATCGACAGCGCGCTCGCGCCCATGACGCGGCAGAGCATGCCGGCCAACTGCCCCGGCAGCGTGTGAGTGACAAAGAAAACCGAACCGAGCGCCAGCATCAGGCAGCCGGCCGTATAGATCCAACGTCGGGCGAAGCGGCGGATCAGCATCGGCATGAACAGCGTCACCGAAAGCCCGAGCAGCGACACGATTGTGTAGAGGATAGAGACGATCTGCTCGTTGTGCAGGATCTCGTAGGCCTGGATCGGGATGACGCTGGAAATCGTGGCGCGGGCGAAGGATTCGACCGCGTAGAGCGAGGCGAAGGTGCGCGCGTCTGCCGGCCGCAGCGCCGGAAGCCAGATCGGATGGCGCACATGGGTGGACATCGGCCCTCCGAAAAGTGAATCGCTCGCCAAATCTGGCCGGACCAGCGGTCAGCCAGTAGCAGGAAACCGACTCCGAGAAGCCGAAAAGCGAAGCCGGTCAAAGGCTTTCCCCCGCTGGCCTAAAGCGCGTCGCGCTGAAACGGATTCAGGCGACGCGCTTTAGGCCTTTGTTTTGGTGCATGGCGTTGACATGCATTTAAGCGGCTTGTCGTGCCGTCGGAATCGCCGCTGCCGATCCACCCTCTGTTGTTCGCCCGAACCGTGATAGTCGTTTGGCAGGACTGAATCGGATGCGAGATCATGAGCCTTCAGACGACGAGCGAAGCCGTTCGGGACGCGCCGAAGCACAGTCGCATCGTCGCCATCGATATCCTGCGCGGCATCGCGCTGATCGCCATGGCGAGCTACCACTTCACCTGGGACCTCGAAAACTTCGGCTACACCGCGCCCGGCCTGACCGCCTTCGGCTGGTGGAAGCTCTATGCGCGCTGCATCGCCTCGACCTTCCTGTTCCTGGTCGGTGTCAGCCTGTTCCTTGCGCATGGCCGCCAGGTCCGCTGGCCGAGCTTCTGGAAGCGTTTTGGCATGGTCGCGGTAGCGGCGATCGCCATCTCGGTCGTCACCTACATCGCCACCCCGGACGGCTTCATCTTCTTCGGCATCCTGCATGAGATCGCGCTGGCGAGCCTGCTCGGCCTTGCCTTCCTGCGGTTGCCGGCGCTGCTGACAGCAATCGTCGCAGCGGCCGTGATTGCGGCGCCATACTATCTGCGGTCAGAATTCTTCGACCATCCGGCCCTGTGGTGGGTTGGGCTGTCGGCGACCAACCCGCGCTCCAACGACTACGTGCCGCTGTTTCCATGGTTCGGCGCGGTGCTTGCCGGCATCGCGGTCGTCAAGCTCGCCTCCGCTTCCGGCCTGCTTGCCCGGCTGGGGAACTGGATGCCGGGCCGCTGGTCCAGTCCGCTTGTTTTTATCGGCCGGCACAGCCTCGCCTTCTACCTCATCCACCAGCCGGTGCTTTTCGGCTCGGTCTGGCTGCTTTCGCAGGCTATTCCCGCCCCTCCGCAAGACAAGGATGCCGGCTTCCTGAAAGCCTGCCAGACATCCTGCGAGCAGCAGCAGGACACGAAGTTCTGTTCCAGCTATTGTGGCTGCATGCTGGACACGCTGAAGGGCGAAGGGTCTCTCGACAAGCTCTACAGCAACGACCAGACCGAGATCTGGAAATCGCATCTTGCGGATCTCGCGAGCACCTGCACCGCGGCGACCGAAAGCAAGATGGAGGGAGGACAACAATGACCGGCACCCAGCCAAAGCATGGGATCATCCCCTGGCCGCCCGTGATCTATGTCGTGGCGATCGCGCTAAGTGTCGTTCTTGGCATGCTCTACCCGCTGCCCTGGATCGGCGGTATCTTCGGCGACATCCTGGTCGGCGCCGGCTGGGTGGCGCTCTTCGGCGTCGCCGCGCTCTGGGTCACGGCGATCCGCACCATGGTGCGCGCCAAGACGACGCTCAATCCCAATGCCGAGCCCGACCATCTGGTGACGTCAGGACCCTTCGGCATCACCCGCAACCCGATGTATCTCGCCAATACGCTGCTCTTGATCGGCGTGTCCTTCATAACCGGCATCGCCTGGTTCCTGCTCTTCGCCTTCCTCGCCGCCTTCGCGACGCAGAAGCTGGCGATCGAGAAGGAGGAAAGAATGCTGGCGGCGAAGTTCGGCAAGAAATACCGCGACTATTGCAAGCGCGTGCGGCGCTGGATTTGAGGCTGCATCCACAACGAAGATTGCTGGGTGCGAGCAGGCCGCATACCTCGGCGATTAGCAGAAGCATCCGCGACGCCGCTTCGCGGCTGTCAGCGGGCTAGGTATTCACGCCCAGCTCCGCCAGCCGCTCCACGCAGGACTCCTCGGCCTGGTCGAGCTCGGCAAGCGTCTCCTCGAGATCGCGCCGCTTCTGGCGCAGGTCCTCGCGCTTTTCCTCGATGCGCTTGATCATCAGCTTGAGCTGGCCCACCTCGCCGGGCGGCTCCTTGTACATCTGAATGATTTCGCGGATCTCGGCGATCGAGAAGCCAAGGCGCTTTCCGCGCATGATCTGACGGATGAGATGCCGGTCGGACGGGCGAAACAGCCGTGTGCGGCCGCGCCTTATCGGCTGCACCAGCCCTTCGTCCTCGTAGAACCGCAGCGTCCGCGTCGACACGTCGAACTCGCGCGTCAGCTCGGTGATCGTGTAATATTCCCGCATTCTCGCTCCCACGCCCAACGTCCAGGCATCGCCACGCAGAAGCGTCGCCCTTTCTCCGATCAAACCCCATCTATGCCGGAATCGGCACATGACCCCGGCGGCAACGTCGCACGGCATTTACGTAAAAGTCAATTGACGGCGACCTACTGTTTTAGCGAATGCTGAACCACCAGGTGGCCAGCCCAAGGAAGGCAAAAAAGCCGACGACATCGGTGACCGTGGTGACGAAGACGGCCGAGGCCACCGCCGGATCGATCTTGAAGCGGTCGAGCACCAGTGGGATGAGAATTCCGGCCAGTGCCGCGGCGAACATGTTGATGATCATTGCGGCCGCGATGATGCCGCCCAGGTTGGGGTCGTGGAACCAGAGCCCGGCGACCGTCCCGATCAGCACCGCAAACACCATGCCGTTGATGAAGCCGACGCCCAGCTCGCGGCGGATGATGCGGGCGGCGTTGTAGATGTCGAGATCCCTTGTCGCCAGCGCCCGCACGGTGACGGTCATGGTCTGTGAGCCGGCATTGCCACCCATGCCGGCCACGATCGGCATCAGCACCGCGAGCGCCACGATGTGCTCGATCGTGCGGTCGAACAGGCCGATCACCGATGCCGCCAGGAATGCCGTGACGAGATTGACGAGAAGCCAGGGCACACGCGAACGCGAGGTCGCCAGCACGGTATCGGAGAGCTCTTCGTCGCCGACGCCGCCCATGCGCAGAAGGTCTTCCTCCGCTTCCTGCTGGATGACGTCGACTACGTCGTCGATGGTGAGCACGCCGACCAGCCGGTCGTTCTCGTCGACCACCGCGGCCGAGAGCAGGTCGTACTGCTCGAACTCCCGCGCCGCCTCTTCCTGGTCCATGGTGGCCGGGATGGCGTGCCGCGTCTCATGCATCACGTCCTCGACCTTCACCGCGCGCTTGGTGCGCAGGATCTGGTCGAGGTCTATGGCGCCGAGCAGCTTGAAGCTCGGGTCGATGACGAAGATCTGGCTGAAGCGGTCGGGAAGGTTCTTGTCCTCGCGCATGTAGTCGATGGTCTGGCCGATCGTCCAGAACGGCGGCACGGCAACGAACTCCGTCTGCATGCGCCGGCCGGCTGTCTCTTCCGGATAGTCGAGCGAGCGCCTCAGCCTGATGCGTTCGGTGAAGGGCAGTTGCGAGAGTATCTCTTCCTGGTCTTCCCGGTCGAGATCCTCGAGGATGTAGACGGCGTCGTCGGAATCGAGTTCCTGCACCGCCTGCGCGATCTGCGCGTTGGGCAGGTTGTCGACGATGTCGAGGCGGATCGCCTCGTCGACCTCGGTCAGCGCGGAGAAGTCGAAATCGGAACCGAGCAGCTCGACCAGGGCCCGGCGCTGTTCGGGGTGCAGCGCCTCGATGAGGTCGCCCAGTTCCGACTGGTGCAGGTCGTCGACTTCGCGCTTGAGGGTGAGCGTATCGCGGTCGGCGATCGCCGCGCCGATCTGGGCAAGGAAGGAGGAACGGACGGCGCCGTCCTCGCCATAGATGTCGGCGTGGTGTTCCTCGGCGGCCCTGGCGCCGGTCGTTTCTGTGTCCTGGCCTTCCACCAGCGCCTCCAGCCAACAGGAATCCGGAAAGGGTGCGAAATCAGGTCTAGAACATGATTCCCGAAAGTGGAAACCGCATTTCGGGAAAATCCGATGCCAATGCGGCAGATAGGGCCGTCACGCGATTCGTCTTGCGAAATCGTTGCTCTAGCATACGGAATATTCAGCGAAATATTCTCCGCGACGCCTTCGGCGCGACCTGACAACAGAGCAATTGCCGGCTTCAGCCGGCGCGACAGCGCATGTCGCTGCGGAAAGAGCGCCCCTTGGCGATTGGGGCAGAATTGTCATGACGCAGGTCCACGGGGACCGGCAACTGCATAAAGATCGACAGGACAATCGGCAGGCCTTGAACCTCAAGTCCCGGAAAACGAACGAAGCAGTTGGCTCGAGGCGCGTACGCGTTGTCGTGGCCGAGCGCAATCCGCTCGTTGTGTCGGCGCTGCGTGAGATGCTGGAATGCGACGGCCGTTTCGAGCTCTTGAGTTCGGTGCAGAGCGGCAAGCAATTCCTCGAACTGGCGGCGAGCACCAAATTCGACGTCGCCATTATCGGCTGGAAGCTCGCCGACATGGACGGCGCCGACATCCTGGCGGAAGTCCAGAACCGCAAGCTCGACCTGCGCATCACGGTCTTTTCCAACGACCACGACATCGGCATCCTGAAGCAGTGCGTGCGGCTCGGCGCCCAGGGCTACTGCTTCCAGTTCGACGATCCGCCGATCATCTTCGAGACGATCCTGGCGGTCGCGCACGGGCGGATCTGCATCCCCTATATCGACATCAACAAGGTCAACGACACGCCGCTCTCGCAGCTCACCGTGCGCGAGCGCGAGCTGCTTGCGGTGCTGTCCGATGGCTGGACCAATCTCCAGATCGCGACCCGGACCGGGATCTCGGAGAACACGGTGAAGTACCACCTCAAGAATCTCTACGACAAGCTTGACGTGCGCAACCGCGCCATGGCTGTCGCGCTCTATGCGAACGAGAAGCGCCGCACCTCCAAACCGCCTATCGGGTAGGCAGCTCGGGTAGGTCTGCCCTACCCGGGCGCGGCGACAACTTACCCGGCAAGGTGTTGCTGCCCGGCGCCCTCGCAACGAAACTTCCTCCATCATCAAACGAGCGGAGGAATTTCGCGCATGGCTGGGTTCACCCATCTTTTCATCCCAGGACCCACCAACATTCCCGAAGAGGTCCGGCAGGCCATGAACCTGCCGATGGAGGACATGCGCGCCGCCTCCTTTCCCAATCTGACGTTGCCGCTGTTCGAGGACATCAAGCGGGTGTTCAAGAACGAGACCGGCCGCGTCTTCATCTATCCCTCGTCGGGCACCGGCGCCTGGGAGGCGGCGATGACCAACGTGCTCAGCCCCGGCGATAAGGTGCTGATGTCGCGCTTCGGCCAGTTCTCGCATCTGTGGGTCGACA
>NZ_JAVIJB010000006.1:0-196184 GCF_033977165.1 Mesorhizobium captivum | reverse complement strand
AACCCGTTCGGCACGAGGTTGTCACCCATGTCTTAGGTACGATCTGTTACCTATGTCTCCGGGTCGGACAGGCGTAGGGTGGCGGAGAGGATGGGATTCGAACCCACGAGAAGCTTTTGACCTCTACTCCCTTAGCAGGGGAGCGCCTTCGACCACTCGGCCACCTCTCCGTCGCGCCGCTGGATAAAGAAAAGCGCCGGCACAATCAACAAGCCGGCGCCATAATCGCTGAAAAAACAGCAGACCAACCCGACCTGGCTCCGCATGAGGCGATTCTGCGGCGGTAACTGGAGCCGACGACTCGCCTCTGCGCCGCATTTCTGTCCAGCCATCGCCGGATTCGGCCGGATTCACAGTCCACGCGACCGTTAATGGTTAACGAGAGCTTTCGGAGTGAGGCCAAATCGTGTCATTTGTGCAACAACGTCCGGGGATAGCGTCCGGATGGGGCTTCTGCCGATACGATCGTGGTTGAACGACGCCGCCGCCTGGGTAAAGGTCACTTTCGAAGGAGCGGCGCGGTGCGCATCTTTTTCGGTAAGTGGGGATGGGGCAGGGAACGCTGTCCTTCAGCAAAAAATACCCAGACCCGTTTTTTAACTTTTGACTGGAGGTCAGAAAATGAACATCAAGAGCCTTCTTCTCGGCTCAGCTGCGGCCCTGATCGCAGTTTCCGGCGCCCGCGCCGCCGACGCGGTGACCGTCGCCGAGCCGGAACCGGCTGAATACGTCAAGATCTGCGACGTGTACGGCTCGGGCTACTTCTACATCCCCGGCACCGAGACCTGCCTGCGCATCGGCGGCTATGTCCGTTACGACATCGGCGTCGGCGACGTCGGCTCGTTCGACGGCGCGACGTCCGCCGATGTTGAGGACGGCGGCAGCAACGACACCTTCTACAAGAATGCCCGCTTCACCCTGAAGACCTGGACCGGCCAGGAAACCGAGCTCGGCACGTTGAAGACCTACACCGAGACCCGCTGGAACTTCGGCAACCGCAACGCCGATCTGGGCGCGGATGGCTCCGTCAATCCGGCCTTCAACAAGGGCACTTCGCTGAACTTCGCCTGGATCCAGCTCGGTGGGCTGCGCGTCGGTAAGGACGAATCGGCCTTCGATACGTTCATCGGCTATGCCGGCAACGTCATCCAGGATACGCTGGTTCCCTACGGCGACTTCGACACCAACGTCGTCCAGTACTACTTCGACGCCGGCAACGGCTTCTCCGCCGTGATCTCGCTCGAAGAAGGCGCGGGCGACGGCACGTTCGGTTCCTACGGCGTGGGCACGATCGACAGCTACGTTCCGCATGTCGTCGGCGGCGTGAAGTGGACGCAGGGCTGGGGCGCCATCACCGGCGTCATCGCTTATGACAGCAACTATGAAGAAGTCGCCGGCAAGGTCCGCTTGGACGTGAACGCCACCGACGCGATCTCGCTGTTCATCATGGCCGGCTACGGCACCGACGACAACCTGACGGACCCGACCTACGCGTTCCCGGCCGGCGGTCGCGGCTTCTACAAGCAGTGGGATGGCAACTGGGCAGTCTGGGGTGGTGGCACCTACAAGTTCAACGAGAAGACCTCGTTCAACGCTCAGGTCTCGTATGACGAAGGTGAGAACCTCGGCATCGCCGCCAACATCGCCTACGATATTGTCCCGGGCCTGACGATCACGGCCGAAGTTGACTACGTCAATGCAGGCAAAATCGACAATCTCGATGGCCTGAACCACAACTGGACCGGTATTTCTGCTGGCGACGACGACGCCATCGGCGGTCTCCTCCGCTTCCAGCGCTCGTTCTAATCAGCGGTATCTGATTGAAATCGAACCCGGCGGGCAACCGCCGGGTTTTTTCTTTTCTGCTGGCAGTAGCCGACACGCAATTTGCAGATTGTTTCATTTCGCGCGATCGCAGGGACTCGCACGCAAGCGGTTAATCCGAACAAGTTGCAGACATCGTCAGCCGAGATTTCACAGTTCGTTTCGGCAAACCATCAGAAACGTCTGGAATCGGCTGGAACGCCCATCGCTTTATCAACTTAGACGGAGCAGGAGCGAAGCGACGCGGCCGCGACCTGGTTGAAGAATGCGGCTGCGCAGGGTGAAATAGGTTGTGATCCTTCGCGCCCCCTCTGTCCTGCCGGACATCTCCCCCCACAAGGGGGGAGATTGGCAGTTTCGACGCCCCATTCAATCTTGCGACGTTGGCGATTGGCGAAAGCCGCGGCGACGTCCGATCTCCCCCCAAGTGGGGGAGATGTCCGGTAGGACAGAGGGGGGCGCTGTCCCGCCAGCGTTTCAAGGCTTCTCCACCGCCGCAACGCTCTGGAGTCGCGACATGAATCCTTGGGTCTTCGCTCCGCTTTGCGTCGCTAGGCCCAAGGATGCCGAAGGTGGGGAACCTTAGTGCCCAGACAGGACTTGGAGCAGCCGGCGGAGCCTCAGCGAAAGGAGCGAGCGCGATGGTTGGCCGAGAATTGACTACAGTTCCGGGGAAGCAGGCATAATCCAGAAGACCGCTGATCAAACTTCAGCAAGATCGCCCAAGGCATCTATCAGCGGCTGGATCTCGCTCTCGTAATTCTTCCAACGCTTGACGGACGACTTGTAAATCGGCTGGCGAACCTGCCAACGGCTGAAAGTATTTACGGAGCCGTCCCTGTCAAAAAAGCGCAAGCAGGCATCGTCCCAAGGCAGCCCGAGATAATCTATGAGACGGCGCGACTGCTCCTCCTGATCTTCAATCAGTGTCTCATACCGGTTTTCGAAGATGCACCCCGGAAGAACCTTGTTCCAGTGCCGCATCAGGCGGTCATACTCCCGGTAGTAAAGTCCCAACGTTCGAAGGTCAGCGCTATAACTGTGCGCTTCACTGAATTGCAGGACGAAGCAGGAGATGCAATTGTCGATGGCATCGCGGCGGCAATGAATGATGCGCGCGTTGGGAAACAGAATGCCGATCAGTCCGATCAACTCGAAATTGTGGGGCATCTTGTCGACGATTCGGAGTGCGTCGGGTGCTCGCTCACGCAGATAGGCGAGGTGCTCGTCTGCCAGTGTCCTGGTCAGATCGGGGGTCATTTTGGCAATCGATTTGCCGAGGTCTGCGCCGGTACGGTCCTTGAGCCCGAGTCCATTGGCTATTCGCGCAAGCTTGCTGAGCTCGCCGGCGCCATGAACACTTGGATGGCTGGCGCAAATCTGCTCCGTCAGCGTCGTGCCCGAGCGAGGCATGCCGACGACGAATACAGGCGCCTCCGAGGGATTGCCATAATCGGCCATTGAAGCCACCAGTTCGGGCGTGAAGGTCTCGATCATGGTATCGACCCAACGACGGTAGCTTCCTATGTCGAATTTTTGGCCCCCGGCCTGATTCCCTTGCTTGAAGTGATCCATCGCCTCCTTGTAGCGACGGAGGTCGTTGAGCAGCTTCCCGGCGGCGTGATGGAGCGATGCCGCTCCCTCCGATCCATGGTCCGTGTCTCGAAGCTCCGCTAGAATTGCCGCGAGTTCCTGCGGCTCTTCCGTAAACTTGCGCGTATGCACAAGCGCGTTGTATGCGTTCGGTACCGCGATGCGACGTTCTATCGCCTTTTTTAGATGAAGCGCTGCTTCGTCCATACGGCCGAGACTTGCGAGTGCACCGGGCAGCCCGATCCGGGCCAGAGGATGATCTCGGTCGATCTTGAGCGCTTTCTCAAAGAGCGGCAGCGCCATTTCTCCCTTGTCAAATGCCTTGTAAGCATCGCCCAGGGCGCAAAGCGCTTCCACCATATCCGGCTTCAAGGCCAAGGCCTGCTGAAAATGCCTGATTGCCGGCGTATATTCGCTGAGCTTCAGATAGGTCTCACCGAGGCTAAGGTGGTAATAAGGATTTCGCGGCTCCTCTGCGACCGCACGGGCAAAGTACCGCAACACCTTCTCGTTATCGTATCCGATGCCGAGGGTTCCCAGGATGTAGAAAGCCAGCGGATGGTTTGGCGTACGCGCCAGAACCTTGAGGCAGAGTTCTTCGGCCTCCGGCAATTGCTCGGCTTTTTGCAGCTCGAGCGCCTGCCTCAACAGCAGGTCGTCGGCCTGATTACGGGGCGGGCTGGCCTTCGGCTGGGCTTTGGGTGCTACAGCTTTCGGCGATACCGCTCTCGCCAAGGGCTGCGTCTTGAGGTGTTTTGCCCAGGCGGGCGGCAATCGGTTGCTCATGCCGTCTCGCTAGCAAAACCGGCAGGCAGAATCCAGAGATACGTCGTCCGCGTCGAACGCGGAGGCCGACGGCAGCGTCTCGCCGCAGCGTTCACCAGGCCTATGTAAGCGGCAAACTTCCAAAGCCGGCTGCCCGCGCCGATCAAACCAGGCCATTTCACCCTGTCAACCAACTTGCACCCACCCTTCACCCACGCTAGCAAGAAGCCTCCTCTCAACCGAGCCCATACCATGCGCCAGCGCCCTCCCCTTACGCCGATCGTCGGCGCGCTTCCCACCACGGTGCCGTTCGTCGGACCGGAAGCGCAGGAGCGTGACCGCGGCCGGCCGTTCCGCGCCCGCATCGGCGCCAATGAAAGCAGCTTCGGGCCCTCGCCGCGCGTCATCGCCCGCATGGAGAGCGTCGCCCGCGACCAGTGGATGTATTGCGACCCGGACAATTTCGACCTCAAGGTCGCGGCGGCCGCGCATCACAATGTCGGCGTCGAGAACGTGGTCGTCGGCGAAGGCATTGACGGGCTGCTCGGCCTCGTCGCGCGGATGTATGTCGCGCCGGGCGACGCGGTGGTGACCTCGCTCGGCGCCTATCCGACCTTCAACTTCCACATCGCCGGCGTCGGCGGCCGGCTGGTGACGGTTCCCTATGCCAACGACAAAGAGGACCTCGACGGTTTGCTTGCCGCTGTCGGCAGGGAAAAGGCGCCGCTCGTCTATCTCTCCAATCCGGACAATCCGATGGGAAGCTGGTGGGAGGCGCCGGACGTCATCCGCTTCATCGAGGCGCTGCCGGAAACCACCATGCTGGTGCTGGACGAAGCCTATGGTGAGCTGGGACCGGCCTCGGCGCTGCCGCCGATCGATGTCGCGCGGCCGAACGTCGTGCGCATGCGCACCTTCTCCAAGGCCTACGGGCTTGCCGGCATTCGCTGCGGTTACGCGGTGGCAGAGGCGGAGGTGATCCGCGACTTCGAGAAGATCCGTAACCATTACGGCGTCAGCCGCATGGCGCAGATCGCCGGTCTCGAGGCGCTGGCCGACAAGGACTATCTGAATTCGGTGGTGGCGCGCGTGGCGGCGGGGCGCCGCCGCATTGCGGCCATCGCCGAGGAAAACGGCCTGAAGCCGCTGCCGTCGGCGACCAATTTCGTCACCATAGATTGCGGCCGTGACGGCGCTTTCGCGCTGAAGGTGATGCAGGCGCTGCTGTCGCGCGACGTCTTCATCCGCAAGCCGATGGCACCTAGGCTCGACCGCTGCATTCGGGTCAGCGTCGGCCTCGACCATGAACTCGACATCTTCGCCGAGGAACTGCCCGGCGCGCTGGCGGCGGCACAAGGGAGCTGACCCAGGCATCCGGCTTCTGCGGTGGTCGATATTCAGGTGCAGGCCGCAGATAGCGGTTTCCCGCGTCATCCATGAGAGACGGATTCCATGGCCACCGATCCGCGCCGCGCCGGCACTGGCAATCTCACATTCTTGCGGTTTCCAGCAGGCGCGTCACGCGGTTCAGCGCATCCGAAAGCGCCAAGGTTTCGTCGTCGCTGAGTTTGGCGATCAAGCGGGCAAGATCACGGTTCGTCGCCACTTCGAGAGCGGCCAGCGCGGCCTTGCCCCGCACGGTGAGCGACAGAACGAGTGGCCCGCCCTCCGGGCCGGCGCGCATCTCGGCCAGCCCCATGGCGGTGAATTTCCGAAGGACCCTCATGAGATAGGCCGGGGCGAGGCGCAATTCGCCGGCCAGTTCGGATGCCACCGGCGCGAGATCAAGATGAAACATGCGTGCCAGGAAGCCAGGCTCACCGCTGGTAGGTCGAGGCCTGCGGGCAAGCTCGAACAGCACGCGGGCTTCGGTCAGCGTGAAAGGGCTCTGAATCAAGGTCTCATCAAGCAGCCCGACCAGGCCGGTATAGAACCGGTTGAAGCGGCGAATCTCATAGACTAGGGCTTCGTGCGGCATGCAGACCTCCTTTCAGAGACATTGCACCCCAATAATTCCTCCATTATTTGACTTAGTCAATTATTTAGTTGACGAGGCCGCCTGTCCCTCAAAGCCCGTTGCATTTGACCTATGCTGCTCCAGATTGATGGGGAAGACTCTGGAGCGGACGATGCAGGGTGAGCAAAGAGCCGTTCGGGCGCGCATAAGCGGCATGGTGCAAGGCGTGAGTTACCGGGTGTGGGCACGCCGCGAAGCCGAGCGTCTTGGCGTGACAGGCTGGGTGCGCAACGAGCCCGACGGCTCGGTCACGGCGCTCATCGCCGGCACCGAAACTGCGGTCGACGCCATGATCGACCGCCTTTGGCAAGGACCGCGGGGCGCGCTGGTCTCGGCGGTCGAGACCGAGGAGGTCGCAGAAGACGCGCCCGCCGATTTCAGCATTGTTGCTTAGCCCAGGTAATCTCCCCTTGAGGGGAAGATGGCCGGCAGGCCAGTGGGGTCGTCGCGCGTAGGTCTCCGGCGTTGCTTCTTGTCGCGCAGGGCGTTGGCGCTCTATGCGCAGCGACCCCCTCTGTCGCCTTCGGCGACATCTCCCCTCAAGGGGGAGATTAGCTCTTGAATTAATTGAACGTTCGTTTTATTAATACTTTCCGTCGATCGAGGCACGTATGGCACGCACGACAGGCTCCGACGGAGAAAAGACCGAGGCGGCTGTCCGCGAGGCGGCAGTCAGCCTGATCGCGCGTCTCGGTTACGAGGCGATGTCGATGCGCCAGTTGGGGGCGGAAGTCGGCGTTCAGGCCGCGGCGCTCTACCGCTATTTCCCGACCAAGGAAGATCTGCTGTTCACCCTGATGCGCGGGCATATGGAGGGCCTGCTGGAAGCCTGGGATACGGCACGCCCGGCGACGGTCGATCCGGCCGCGCGGCTCGCCGCCTATGTACGGAACCACATCGCCTTCCATATCGAGCGGCGCCATGCCACCCATGTCTCGAACATGGAATTGCGCAGCCTCTCGCATGAGCGGCTGACGCAGATGCTCAAGCTGCGCGCGGCTTATGAGAAGGAGCTGCGCGCGATCCTGCGCGACGGCGCCGAAGCCGGTGTCTTCGAGATCGACGATGTCGGGCTCACCGCCATGGCGCTGATTCAGATGATGACCGGGGTCATCGTCTGGTTCCGGCCGGGCGAGCGCCTGTCGATCGCCGAAGTCACCACGACATATCTTTCAATGACAATGCGGCTGGTCGGCGCGAAGATCGACGCCTACCGCGCCGCGCGTCCAGAAGGGCGAGCAAAGGACGCTGTAGCACTTTGAATTTTGCGCATGGTCCTTTCCGAAATCGAAGTCGATTTTCGGGGTCATGCGCAGGGAGGAACGCCATGTACACGAATACGCTGAACTTCGGACTCGATGCCGACGTCGAGGCGCTGCGCGACACCGTGCGGCGCTTCGCGCAGGACAGGATCGCGCCAATCGCGGCCGAGATCGACCGTTCCAATGAATTCCCGGCGCATCTGTGGGCAGAGCTCGGCGCGCTGGGCCTGCTCGGCATCACCGCCGATCCGGATTTCGGCGGCAGCGGCGTGGGCTATCTCGCGCATGTCGTGGCGATGGAGGAAATCTCGCGCGCCTCGGCCTCGGTCGGCCTGTCCTACGGCGCGCATTCCAACCTCTGCGTCAACCAGATCAACCGCTGGGCAACGCCGGCGCAGAAGGAAAAATACCTGCCGCCGCTCTGCAGCGGCGAGAAGGTCGGCGCGCTGGCGATGTCGGAACCCGGCGCCGGCTCGGATGTGGTGTCGCTCCGGCTGCAAGCCGAAAAGCGCAACGACCGCTATGTTCTCAACGGCTCGAAAATGTGGATCACCAACGGCCCCGATGCCGAGACCCTGGTGGTCTACGCCAAGACCGATCCTGAGCGCCATTCGCGCGGGATCACCGCTTTCATCGTCGAGAAGACTTTTGCCGGCTTTTCGGTGGCGCAAAAACTCGACAAGCTCGGCATGCGCGGATCCAACACCGGCGAACTCGTCTTCGAGAATGTCGAGGTGCCGTTCGAGAATGTGCTGCACGAGGAAGGGCGCGGCGTCGAAGTGCTGATGTCGGGGCTCGACTATGAGCGCGCGGTGCTCTCCGGCGGGCCGATCGGGCTGATGGCGGCCTGCCTGGACGTAGCGGTTCCTTACGTGCACGAGCGCAAGCAGTTCGGACAGCCGATCGGCAGCTTCCAGCTGGTGCAGGGCAAGCTCGCCGACATGTATGCGACGATGAACGCCGCGCGCGCCTATGTCTACGCGGTGGCCGCCGCCTGCGACCGCGGCGAAACCACCCGCAAGGACGCAGCCGGCTGCGTGCTGTTCGCAGCCGAGAAGGCGACGCAGATGGCGCTCGACGCGATCCAGCTCCTCGGCGGCAACGGCTACATCAATGACTATCCGACCGGACGGCTGCTGCGCGACGCCAAGCTCTACGAGATCGGCGCCGGCACCAGCGAAATCCGCCGCTGGCTGATCGGCCGCGAGATCATGGCGGAGGGGGTTTAGTGCGCTCGGCTCGTCACTTTCGTCGAACCTTCGTCGACCCGCTTGCGGGCCGCCTCGGCGAGCGTGTCCGATACCCATTGATTGATGGATTTGCCGTCGCTGGAGGCCGCCCGGCTGACGAGACGATGGACTTCCGGCGTGGTGCGCAGAGCGAGTTTGCCCGAAAACGGCTTTTCCGGCTCCTTGTTCTGTTCAGCGCAAAATTCGAGGTAGTCGTCGACGCATTCATGAAAAGCCTTCAGCAATTCTTCTGCCGAGTCGGCTTCATATGTGAAGATGTCGCGAATACCCACGATACGACCGTGAAACACCACATCGTTTTCATCGAACTCGATCGTTCCCAGATATCCCTTGTAGGGCTTCATAGCTCAACACCTGAATCTATTAGGAAGGTCCTGATCTCTCGGATCACGTATGCTTTCGTATCTGGCGGTGGATGCGGTCGATGCACTCGAAGCGTTATCCCGTTCAATGTGAAGCGGATCCGCGATCCGCGTCCTTCCGACACTCGCGTGCCGAGCGCAACCAGCAAAACCTCAACATCTCGCCATTTGATCGAAGCGCTGACCGGATTTGCAAATATCTTGTCCAGCGTCTGCCGGTGCGCAGCCTTCATGGCTTTTCGCCCTCCCCAAATCGAATACCTTAATGATCGGCTCCTCTCGGGTCAGGGCGAGAGCCCAAGTGATACTAAAATATGATATCATCTGAGGTTCGTCAATGCCCGCGCTCACCTCTCAAATCTCCCCCGCTTCCGACACCTTCCGCGCCAATGCCGAGCGCATTCGGGCGCTGGTCGCGGACATTGCCGAGAAGGCGGCAAGCATCGAGCGCGGCGGCTCCGACGAGGCGCGCGCGCGCCACCAGGGCCGCGGCAAGCTCCTGCCGCGCGAGCGGCTGGCGCAACTGCTGGACACCGGTTCGCCCTTCCTCGAGGTCGGCCAGTTCGCGGCATGGTCGATGTATGGCGAGGACATTCCGTCCGCAGGCATCATCACCGGCATAGGCCGCATCGAGGGCACGGAGGTGATGGTCGTCGTCAACGACGCCACGGTCAAAGGCGGCACCTATTATCCACTGACGGTGAAGAAGCACCTGCGCGCGCAAGAAATCGCGCTGCAGAACAATCTGCCTTGCGTCTATCTGGTCGACAGCGGCGGCGCCAATCTGCCCAACCAGGACGAGGTCTTCCCCGACCGCGAGCATTTCGGCCGCATCTTCTACAATCAGGCCAACATGTCGGCGGCGGGCATCCCACAGATCGCCTGCGTCATGGGCTCCTGCACGGCGGGCGGCGCCTATGTGCCGGCAATGTCGGACGAGACGATCATGGTGCGCAACCAGGCGACCATTTTTCTCGGCGGCCCGCCGCTGGTGAAGGCCGCCACCGGCGAGGATGTCAGCGCCGAGGAGCTCGGCGGCGCCGATGTCCACACCAGGCTTTCCGGTGTCGCTGATCACTACGCCATGGATGACGAGCACGCTCTCGCGATTTGCCGGCGTATCATCAGGAACTTGAATCGGAATAAGGCCGTAAGCCTCAATCTGCAGAAGCCTGTACCGCCGCTTCACGATCCGAATGAGCTTTACGGCGTCGTGCCGACGGACCTGCGCCAGCCCTATGACGTGCGCGAGGTGATCGCGCGTCTCGTCGACGGTTCCGAGTTCGACGAGTTCAAGCAGAATTACGGCACCACTTTGGTCACCGGCTTTGCCCATCTGCACGGCATGCCGGTCGGCATCCTCGGCAACAATGGCGTGCTCTTCTCGGAAAGTGCGCTGAAGGGCGCGCATTTCATCGAGCTCTGCTGCCAGCGCGGCATTCCGCTGATCTTCCTGCAGAACATCACCGGCTTCATGGTGGGCAAGAAATACGAGGCCGGCGGCATCGCCAAGGACGGCGCCAAGCTGGTCACGGCGGTCGCCACGGCGCGCGTGCCCAAGCTTACGGTGATCATCGGCGGCTCGTTCGGCGCCGGCAATTACGGCATGTGCGGCCGCGCCTATTCGCCTCGTTTCCTGTGGATGTGGCCGAACGCGCGCATCTCGGTGATGGGCGGCGAGCAGGCGGCGACCGTGCTCGCCATGGTCAAGCGCGAAGGCATCGAGCGCAAGGGCGGCGAGTGGAGCGCCGAGGAGGAAGCGAAGTTCCGCAAGCCGATCCTGATGAAATACGAGCACGAGGGCCACCCGCTCTATTCCTCGGCACGGCTCTGGGATGACGGCATCATCGATCCGGCCAAGACGCGCGAGGTGCTGGCGCTCAGCCTTTCGGCCGCGCTCAATGCCGAGGTCGAGGAGACGAAGTTCGGCGTGTTCAGGATGTGACGATGAGCGACACGGGCGACAGGATCCGCATCCATACCGGTGACATCACGAAGCTCGCCGTCGACGCGATCGTCAATGCCGCCAATTCGTCGCTGCTCGGCGGCGGCGGCGTAGACGGCGCCATCCACCGCGCCGCCGGCCCGGAGCTGGTCGCCGAATGCCGGACGCTGCACGGCTGCAAGACCGGCGATGCCAAGCTGACCAAGGGCTATCGGCTGCCGGCGCGCTACGTCATCCACACGGTCGGGCCGGTGTGGCAGGGCGGTGGCAAGGGCGAGGCTGAGCTGCTTGCCTCCTGCTATCGCCGCTCGCTCGAAATCGCCCGCGACCATGACTGTCGGACGATCGCCTTTCCGGCGATTTCGACCGGCGTCTACGGCTATCCGAAGGACGAAGCGACCGGCATTGCTGTCGGCACCGTAAGCGAATTCCTGAAACATACGACGCTTCCGGATACAGTTACTTTCTGCTGCTTCGATGACCAGACCGCCGAACTATACCGGCGAGCCGTTGCTGCCATTGGGGAAGGCTGACATTGATGACCAAAAAGACTGCTCAAGAGACGACCTCGGTAGAGCGCTCCCTTGGTAAGAGAGAGGTCCATCGCGGGCGACAAACTCTAACGCGGATAGGCTGGCGGGACAGCGCCCCTCTCTGTCCTGCCGGACATCTCCCCCACAAGGGGGGAGATCAGCCGTCGCGGTCGATTTCGCCAATCGCCAACGTTGGAAGAAAAGCGGTAGCGGCGAAGCTGCCAATCTCCCTCCAAGTGGGGGAGATGTCCGGCAGGACAGAGGGGGGCGCGAAGGAATGCCTCCTTAACACGAAGCACGCTCTGGCTGCGGAGGCTCCATGTTCGGCAAGATCCTGATCGCCAATCGCGGCGAGATCGCCTGTCGTGTCATCCGCACCGCGCGTAAGCTGGGCGTGCGGACCGTCGCCGTCTACTCGGATGCCGACGCCCGCGCTTTGCATGTCGAGATGGCCGACGAGGCGGTGCATATCGGCCCCTCGCCCGTCGGAGAAAGCTATCTGCGCGCCGACAAGATCATTGCCGCGGCACTTGCCACCGGCGCGGAGGCAATTCATCCCGGCTACGGATTCCTGTCGGAAAACCCCGACTTCGTCGACCAGGTGACGGGGGCCGGTCTCGTCTTCATCGGCCCGTCCGCCGCCTCGATCCGCGCCATGGGGTTGAAGGACGCCGCCAAGCGGCTGATGGAAAAGGCCGGCGTGCCGGTGGTGCCAGGCTATCATGGCGAAGCGCAAGAAATCGTGCTCCTTGCCTCCAAGGCGCGCGAGATCGGCTATCCCGTTCTGATCAAGGCGCGCGCCGGCGGCGGCGGCAAGGGCATGCGGCGCGTCGACCATCCGGACGATTTCTCCGAAGCGCTATCCGGAGCACGGCGCGAGGCCAAAGCCGCCTTTGGCGACGACCGCGTGCTGGTGGAGAAATATGTCGACAAGCCGCGCCATATCGAGGTCCAGGTGTTCGGCGACAATTTCGGCAATGCCGTGCATCTTTACGAACGCGACTGCTCGGCGCAGCGCCGCCACCAGAAGGTGATCGAGGAGGCGCCCGCCCCCGGCATGACGCCGGCGCTGCGCAAGGCGATGGCGGAAGCCGCGGTAAAGGCTGCCAAGGCGATCAATTATTCGGGCGCCGGCACGATCGAATTCATCGTCGATGCTTCCGAGGGGCTCAAGGCCGATCGCTTCTGGTTCATGGAAATGAACACGCGGCTACAGGTCGAGCATCCCGTCACCGAGATGGTCACCGGCATCGATCTGGTCGAGTGGCAGCTGCGTGTCGCCTCCGGCGAGAAACTGCCGAAGACACAGGGCGAGATCGCGCTTGCCGGCCATGCCTTCGAGGCGCGCATCTATGCCGAGGACGCATCGAAAGGCTTCCTGCCTGCCACGGGCACGCTGCATCATCTCCAATTCCCCGACGCACCGCCCCAAGGCGCCGCCATGCGCATCGAAACCGGCGTGCGGGCCGGGGATGCGATCTCGCCCTTCTACGACCCGATGATCGCCAAGCTGGTGGTGCACGCCAAGGACAGGACCATGGCGCTTGGCGCGCTGCATGACGCTCTCGCCCGCACGGAAGTTGCCGGCTCGACGGTCAACACCGCCTTCCTTGCGACACTCGCCGCCGACGCCGATTTCGCGGCGGGCGATGTCGATACCGGCCTGATCGGTCGGCATCAGGACGCTCTTGTCGCTGTTGCCGCGCCAAGCGATGAAGCCATCGCGGCGGCGGCGCTGGCGGCGACCGACGCCGGCGCACCGGGTCGGGCCGCCGATCCGTGGTCCTTGCTCGCCGGTTATGCGCATTTCCACACGCTGGCGCCCCGCGTCCGGCTGCGTTTCGGCGAGGAGAACATATTGGCGCGGGTCTCGGCGCGGCCCGACGGCCGCTTCCAGGTGGTGCTGGAAGCGCCGCATGACGCGATCAACTCGCACGATCTCAGGACCTTGCCGCGCACCGCCCGCTGGCCGGGCCACGTCACCGTGTTCGAGGGCGCGGTCGGCTACACTTTCGCAGTGCCCGATCCGCTCGCCAAGGCGGATGAGGCCGCGGCAGCCTCGGGAAGCCTGCGGGCGCCGATGCCGGGCTTGGTCAAGCTGGTGCGCGCGGCAATGGGCGACCCAGTCATCAAAGGCCAGCCGCTTTTGATCCTAGAGGCGATGAAGATGGAGCACACCATCGCCGCGCCGCATGACGGGGTGATCGCCGAGATCGCGACCGAAGGCGCGCAGGTGAGCGACGGCACGGTGCTGGTGCGGTTCGAGGAAGAAGGGCAAGGCTGACACGCCCGTTCGGGCTGTCTCATTAACGAGACAAAACAGCTAGGTATGGCGGGACAGCGCCCCCCTCTGTCCTGCCGGACATCTCCCCCACAAGTGGGGAGATTGGCAGCTTCGCCGACGGCGCTTAATCCTGCGTCGTTGGCGATTGGCGAAAGCGGCGGCGACATCCGATCTCCCCCCAAGTGGGGGAGATGTCCGGCAGGACAGAGGGGGGCGCCGTAGAGCGCCGGCCTCGCCTGCACGTCGATGCCAAGGCACATACGAAAATGGCCGGGACAAGCCCGGCCATTTCCGATTGTCCAGCAGAACCGATTACGGCTTGATCGGCGCGTATTTGCCGTCGTGCCACTGGTTGATGTCGTAGCTGGCGTTCTTCAGATCGCCCTTCTCGTCGAAGATGACGTCGCCGACGACGGTGCTGATCGGCTTGCCGTCCTTCAGCGCCTCGGCGACCTTGGCCGGATCGTCGCTGCCGGCACGCTTGACGCCTTCGGCGACCGCCTGGATCACGGCATAGGAGAACAGCGTGAAGCCTTCCGGGGTGAAGCCGCCGGCCTTGATCTTGGCGACAGCATCCTTCGCCTCCGGCTTCGACTGCGGGTCCGACGGGAAGACGAACATGGTGCCTTCGCCGGCCGGGCCGGCGACCTGCCAGAATTCCGGCGAGGCGATCGAGTCCGGCATGATCAGCTGGAACTTGACGTTCTGCTCGGCCGCCTGACGCAGGATCAGGCCCGCCTCCGGATGATAGCCGCCGAAATAGACCACGTCGGCCTTGAGTTCCTTCAGCTTGGTGACCAGAGCCGAATAGTCCTTCTCGCCGGCATTGATGCCTTCATAGTCGACCTCCTTGAGGCCGCCGGCATTCATCGTCGCCTTCACGGCATCGGCAACGCCCTGACCGTAGGCGCTCTTGTCGTGCAGGACCACAACGTTCTTGCCGGCATATTTCTTGGCGATCCACGGACCGATGAAAGCGCCTTGCGCGTCGTCACGCGTGTAAAGGCGCATAATCGTCGGCCAGCCGGACTTCGCCGCCGCGTCGGTCAGCACCGGGTTGGACGAGGCCGGCGTCATCATCAGCGTGCCGGCTTCGGCGTAGACCGCCGAGGCCGGAATGCTCGAGCCCGAGCAAGCGTGGCCGTCGACGAACTTGACGCCGTTGGCAACGATGCGGTTGGCGACCGACACCGCCTGCTTCGGATCACACTGGTCGTCCTCGATGTCGAGCTTGATCTGCGAGCCATTGACGCCGCCCGCCGCGTTGATGGCGTCGGCGGCGGCCTGCGCGCCCTGCTTGAACTGGTCGCCGATGGTGGCGAGCTGACCGGTCATCGGGCCGACCACCGAAATGGTGATGTCGTCGGCGAAAGCAACCGATGCGCTCATCATCAAGCCCAATGCGGCCGCGCTCAAAATACCCAATCTTTTCATGACAATATGGACTCCTCCACTTGCGCGCGGCCGCCCGGCCGCGCTTGTTCCACAGAGCCGGGACAATTTCACCCTTCGCCGGACCTGTCGAGAGGACAATGCATACCGCTTTGGTTCATTTCGGCGAGCATTTCTTGGGCCACGCACGCAGCTACCGCTGGGGAAAATATGCACATGCAAAAGCCGCGCCGGCCTTGTCCCGGCCGGTCGCGGCATTTGCAGTCGAGCTTCCCCGGCGCCCCCGCGCCCGAACCCGCTCGCTTCCCTGTATTTCGCGCGGCTGGGCATTGTTTGCCTGCCACGTTCCTGCTCTTTTTTGACCGACCGTCTTTATCGCGGCCTTGTCCCTGAAGACTTTCAAGCGCCAGGCGCGCGAGATCAGTGCATCGTCATCCATTCGCGCGCTTCACGCAGCGCCCTGGCGATATCAGCCTTCGACATCGTGGCGGAGAGTTCCGAGCGCAGTTCGGCGGCGCGGGACGAACCCTTGATCGCGGCGATGTTGAACCATTTGTGGGCGGCAACGACGTCGGTCTCGCAATCGCGGCCGGTCGCATACATCATGCCCAGTTCGAAAAGAATGTCGGCCTGGGCAGTTGCCCCCATGGCGCCGAAGCCGGCTTCAAGCATTTCAAAACGTGCCATTTCAATCCCCTGTCTGCTCCCGAGAGCTGCCTCCTTCTGTCCCTTGATGTCCCTTGGGGCGGGCCGCTCTTTCGATGCTTTCGAGAATGAAGCCTGGCCTTGAATCCGTCGTTAAATGGCGTGCTTAATTTGAAGAAAACAAAGCTAAAACAAGAGGTAAACGCGAAAAACTGTTAAGCATAGGAACCCAGCAATTCAGCCGATTTGCGCTAAATTCGACGAAAATTCCGGGCGCTTGAATCAAGACTTCGCTAACCACGGAAACCGAAGCCTTTTCCGCCGTTCGTTCATTTTCAGTGAGCCGCGCCGCCAAATCCTCGCAACCTTCCGTGGCGGCACCGCTTTCGTTTTGGCGGCGGCTGGATTAGCTTACGTTTGCGTAAGGGACGGAGAGGCGGAGCGAGTCCCGCCGGAACCTGTAGGGAGGAGGACAGATATGTTTCGAAAAGTGAGCCTGGCCCTGGCGGCCACCCTGATTATGGCGGGCGCCGCATGGGCCGACCCGATCGAAGGCAATTGGAAGACACAGGCCGGCTCGACGGCGGCGATCGCCGGTAGCAGCACGTTCTCGATCACGCTGAAGTCCGGTAAGTATTCCGGCAAGACGATCGGCTCCTTCAAGGCGGCTGGCGACAACAAGTATACCGGCACCATAACCGACCCGGAAACCGACAAGACCTATTCCGGCAAGGCGACGCTGTCCGGCGCCTCGCTCAAGATGAGCGGCTGCGTGCTGGGTGGGCTGATCTGCAAGAGCCAGACCTGGCACAAGCTCTGATCGCTGTTCACATGACGAGATGAAACGGGGCCCGCGCGGCCCCGTTTCCTTTTCGAGCCTGTTCCGAGGACGCGTTGTCGGGCGCGGCAATTCCCGGCGCCTGGCCGGCCGGCGCGTATCAATCAATTTGAACGGTAGATGAATACCGGTCTCAGAACCGGTTCAGAGGCGTTCGGGCATTCTCCTCGCCATTGAAGGAGAGACCAATGCTTGTCCGCCGCTTCACCATCGTCTGCCTGCTGATGAGCCTGTTCGGCATGGTCTTCGCCATTCTCGTGGCCGAAGCCGGCCGTCCGGCCCGCTCATCGGGGATGGCCGACACCTGCCGGTTGGACTGCGTGAACCATTTCGACCCCTGAAACGACCAATACTCGAAACCGGAACGACCACCATGAACCGCATCACCACCAGCGCAATGAAGACCCTTCGGCTCCTGCCGCGGGCGATGCTCATTCTGATGCTGCTTGCCGCCCCGGTGCTGGCGGTGCCGATGATGCGCGCCGACACCGGCTCGATCATCGAGGCGCCGACGCCGAAGAAGGCGGGCATCGGCTTCGTGCTGCTGGTGAGCCTGCAGCGCGGCTGACACGATCGAAGAAAAATACGCCGCAGGGCAAGCTTCGCACCCGCCTCCCCCTCCCAAGCGCTGTTCCAAATCCCTATATTGGGCCATGGAAAAGCGAATCTACCCCCAAGCCATCGAATCGGTCGTCATGCCGGAGCCTTTCGGCAGGCAGAGCTTCGACGACGCCAGGAAGGCCGTCGCGGCGTTGCAGATGCTCTACGACCGCAACACCAAATTCCTGCGCGATTCCTTCGCCAAGCTCGCCGCCGGCGGCGACGAGAGCAAGCGCTACCGCGCCTTCTATCCGCAGATCGGCGTCACCACGACCTCGTTCACCCAGATCGACTCGCGCCAGGCCTACGGCCATATGCCAACGCCCGGGCATTTCGCAACCACTATCACCCAGCCGCAGCTGTTCGAGAACTATCTCGTCGAACAGCTTCGGCTCATCATGCGCAATCACGGCGTGCAGGTGACGGTGTCGGAATCGACAACGCCGATCCCGCTGCATTTCGCCTTCCTGGAAGGCACCTATGTCGACGGCACGGCTGCCGAGCGCATCAAGCGGCCGATCCGCGACCTGTTCGACGTGCCGGACCTCGACGGCACCGACGACCAGATCGCCAACGGCACCTTCGAGGTGGCGTTCGGCGAGCCGAGGCCGCTGGCGCCGTTCACCGCGCAGCGCATCGATTATTCGCTGCACCGCATGACGCACTACACGGCGACCAGCCCGCAGCATTTCCAGAATTTCGTGCTGTTCACCAACTACCAGTTCTACATCGACGAGTTCGTCGCCCGCGCCCGCGACCTGATGGAGAACGGCGGTGGCGGCTATACCGAATTCGTCGAGCCGGGCAATCTGGTGACAAAGGCCGGGGCCGGAGCAGCGACCGAAGGCACACCGCCGCAACGCCTGCCGCAGATGCCAGCCTACCACCTGAAGAAGCCGGGCCATGGCGGTATCACCATGGTCAATATCGGCATCGGCCCGTCCAACGCCAAGACCATCACCGATCATATCGCGGTGCTGAGGCCACATGCATGGGTGATGCTCGGCCACTGCGCCGGGCTGCGCAACACGCAGGCGCTGGGCGACTATGTGCTGGCGCATGCCTATGTGCGCGAGGACCATGTGCTGGACGATGATCTGCCGGTCTGGGTGCCGATCCCGCCGCTGGCCGAGATCCAGGTGGCGCTGCAGGAAGCGGTGGCCGAAGTGACCGGCCTTTCGGGTTACGACCTCAAGCGCATCATGCGCACCGGCACCGTCGCCACCATCGACAACCGCAACTGGGAACTGCGCGACCAGCGCGGCCCGGTGCAGCGCCTGTCGCAGTCGCGCGCCATTGCGCTGGACATGGAATCGGCGACGATTGCCGCAAACGGCTTCCGCTTCCGCGTGCCTTACGGCACGCTGCTCTGCGTCTCCGACAAGCCGCTGCATGGCGAGTTGAAGCTGCCCGGCATGGCGACCGAGTTCTATAAACGCCAGGTGGCGCAGCATCTCACTATCGGCATCAGGGCGATGGAGAAGCTGGCCGAAATGCCGATGGAGCGACTGCATTCGCGCAAGTTGAGAAGTTTTTCCGAAACGGCCTTCCAGTAGCCGCCACGACTGCCAGGACCCTATCTGGTTTTTGCGCAATTCCGGACGGAAAACCGCCACGCACTTTTCCTGGAATTGCTTCAACGAGACAATTCGTCGTCTTGCTCGGGCCGCAATTTGTCCGATAAGCAGGCAGAGCGAGATGAGGTCTTATCTTGCTCCAAACAGATTGCCAGCGGCATTCGGCAGACCACGACCGGGGATGACAACAGGCGGCGCGCGCTCGAACATGACAGCTGGGGTGGCATTCCTGGCGATGATCGCACTCTCGGCCGCGCTGCTGGCCGGGTTGTTCGGAGCCGTGCATCCGGCCCTCGATTCCGTCTCGCATTTCCGCATTCATCTCAGCATGCTTACGGCGCTGCTGGCGCTATCGCTGCTTGGAAGCTCCTACCGGCTACAGGCGGCAGCGGTGCTGCTTTTCGCCATTGCCTGCTTCGCCACCACGACAAGCGCGCTGCCCAGGCTGTGGCCGCAGCAGGCGGTCGCCAGACCCGCCGATCGCATCGTCTACACCCTGCTGCAGATGAACCTGCGCTTCGACAATCCGACGCCGAAAAAGGTGCTGTCGCTGATCGGCCGGACCAATCCCGATGTGATCACCCTCGACGAGGTGTCGGGGATGTGGACCACCGAGCTTGGCTACATCGCCAGCGCCTATCCATACCGCATCCTTTGCCCCTATCCCAACGGCGTATTCGGCGTCGCGCTGCTGTCGCGACGGCCCTTTGCGGCCGGCACTGCGCCGCATTGCGAGCCACGCGGCGCGATGGCGACCGCGACAATCGATTTCGGCGGCACCGGCGTCGACGTCGCCGCGATCCATCTGAGCTGGCCCTGGCCGCACGAGCAGTACTGGCAGATCGGCGAGCTGGCGGAGCCGCTGGAGGCGCTCGGCGAGACCGCGATCATGGCCGGCGACTGCAATGCCGTGCCGTGGAGCGCGGCAGTGCGCCGCGTCGCCTCGCTCGGCGGACTGACGGTGATGCCGTCGGCCGGGCCGACCTGGATCCACCGGAAGCTGCCCGACTTCCTGCGACGCTTCGCCGGCCTGCCGATCGACCAGGTGTTCAGCAAGGGCGGGGTGACGATCCATTCGGCGACGCGGCTGGAAGACACCGGCTCGGATCATCTGCCGGTGCTTGTCGAGTTCTCACTGCGGCCCGACGACACGCAGCCTGAGGACGAGCACGAGTCGGCGCTGGCTTCTCTCGTGCGGCTCGGCAAGACGCCAGGTTGATGCAGCGCCCCCTCTGTTCCGCCAGCATCAACGGTTCCGCACTGCGCCGCTAAGGCTTGATCAGCGCCGCGATCAGATGCTCGACATGGCCGCCGTCGCGGTGCTCGCGGGCATCGAAGGCATTCTGCTTGGCCTCGTATACGGCATAGGCAGCCTGGATGCGCCGGCGCGCCTCCCGGCGCGTCTTGTAGCAATAGGGATCGTCGGCAACCTTGAGGCCTGTGATCGACCGATTGGTGACGCGCATCATCTCCCTGGCGATGCGGCCGTGGGTTTCCTCATGGGCGCGCACGCCGGCGAAGAACCGGTTCCAGCGCTTCTTCAGCACCGGCGTTGACGGCGACGCCATGCGGGGGAAGGTATAAAAGAGATTGAGCGTGCCGTTGGCGCGCCGCAGCCTGCAGAAACCATTGTCCTGGCCGGCATCGAGATCCCAGTCGACCGTATAGGCGGTCTGGGCGATGGCATGCGTCATGAAGCCATGCTTGGGACCTTTGCTGTCCATGGCCTCGATAAGCGCCACACCGGAATTGCCGGCAATGTCGTAGGTGCGCGTCTGGACCAGCACCCTGGTGCCGGCCGAAGCCTGAGGCGCGCACATCGCGCCGATGGCGACAAGGCATGTCAGAACCGCCAAGCGCATGGCCGTCTCCTCCCTATCCTCAGGAAAAGGAAACACAAGCAGACGGCAGTTTCAACGGCCTTGAGGTTGCGCCGTCGCAACCTATTCCGCACGCAACGCTACATACCCTGATAGACTGGCCCTTCGCCACCCTGTGGCGGCACCCAGTTGATGTTCCGGTTCGGGTCCTTGATGTCGCAGGTCTTGCAGTGGACGCAGTTCTGCGCGTTGATGACGAAGCGCACGTCTTTTGCGGAAGGATCGGCGGCGGCATTGCCGTCCTTGTCGACCCATTCATACACGGCGGCCGGGCAGTAGCGGGTCGAGGGGCCGGCAAAGATGTCGTGCTCGGAACGCTGCTGCAGCGCCATGTCGCCGACGATGAGATGCACCGGCTCGTTTTCCTCGTGGTTGGTATTGGACAAAAACACCGAGGAGAGCCGGTCGAAGGTGAGCACCCCATCCGGCTTCGGATAGGCGATCTTCTGATGCTTGGACGCCGGCTCGAGCGTCGCATAGTCGGCCTTGCCGTGCTTCAGCGTGCCGAAGGGCGAGAAGCCGAACAGCGTGTTCAGCCACATGTCGAGACCACCGATGCCGACGCCGACGATGGTGCCGAAGCGCGACCACAACGGTTTGACGTTGCGCACCTTCTTCAGGTCCTTGCCGATGTCGCTGCCGCGCCAGGCTCCCTCATAGGAGGTCAACTCATCGTTGGCCCTGCCGGCAGCGATGGCGTTCGCGACATGCTCGGCCGCCAGCATGCCGGACAGCACCGCATTGTGCGAGCCCTTGATGCGCGGCACGTTGACGAAGCCGGCCGCGCAGCCCATCAGCACGCCGCCAGGGAAGGAGAGCTTGGGCACCGACTGCCAGCCGCCTTCGGTGATGGCGCGGGCGCCATAGCCGATCCGCTTGGCGCCCTCGAAAGTGCCTTTGATCGCCGGATGCGTCTTGAAGCGCTGGAACTCGTCGAAGGGTGAGAGATAGGGGTTCTTGTAGTTCAAGTGGACGACGAAGCCGACCGCCACCTGGTTGTCTTCGAGATGATAGAGGAAGGAGCCGCCGCCGGTCTTCATGTCGAGCGGCCAGCCGAAGGAATGCTGCACCAGTCCCGGCTTGTGGTTCTCAGGCTTGACCTGCCAAAGCTCCTTGAGGCCGATGCCGTATTTGCCGGGCTCGCGGCCTTCGGAAAGTTTGTATTTGGCGATGAGCTGCTTGGCTAAAGAGCCGCGCGCACCCTCGCCGATCAGCACGTATTTGCCCACCAGCGCCATTCCCGGCGCATAGGCTGGGCCGTGCGTGCCGTCCTTCTCGATGCCCATGTCGCCGGTGATGACGCCGGTGACGGCACCGGCATCGTTGTAGACGAGGCTCACCGCGGCAAAGCCCGGATAGATCTCGACGCCGAGCGCCTCGGCCTTGGTCGCCAGCCAGCGGCAGACATTGCCGAGCGAGACGATGTAGTTGCCGTGGTTGTTCATCAGCGGCGGCATCAGGAAGTTGGGCAGGCGGAACGAGCCGGCGGGACCAAGCACCAGGAAATGATCGTCGGTGACCGGCGTCTCGAACGGATGGTCCCCCTCCTCGCGCCAGCCCGGCAGGAGACGGTCGATGCCGATCGGGTCGACGACGGCGCCGGACAGGATGTGGGCGCCGACCTCGCCGCCCTTTTCCAGCACGACGACGGAAAGGTCGGGGTTGAGCTGCTTCAGACGAATGGCGGCGGCAAGGCCGGCCGGACCGGCGCCGACGATCACCACGTCGAATTCCATGCTCTCGCGTTCGATCTCGCTCATCTGCCCCTCGCTGGCTCGCCATGTTTTCGCATTCTGCTGGCTCACGCGCTGCATAGCGCATCAATTCGCGACGCGAAACCGGTGCTATCGTGACAACGCGGATTTCGACAAAAAGTCGCGGTTTTCCATGCGAAACGGCGCTGGGATAGGCCTCAGCGAAGCATAGGCCAGGGCCATTCAGTTGGAAGGCCAGGCCTGGCCGGCACGTTTTTAATTGTTCGACGGCTTGCTTATCGGCAATACTTGACCCCATGCGCACTCCTGAGCCATCCGGCTTTTCATCGAAGTGCTTACTCTTCACGCCCGGCGTGCTCTGCCGCGCGGTTCTTCCGCTCCTCTTCCTGATCGTTCCGGCGCAAGCCGATACGCAGAAGGTATGGGTGGCCGGCGCCTACTCCTTTTCCGACGAACTTGGCGGCTTCCGTATCACCGGCGCTTCCGGGATCGGCACCAAGGACGACCCGCTGGTCATCACCGAGGAGCTGAATTCGGCGACGCCGGTGACGCTGACCATTCGAGCCGCCAGGCCGATCGAGGCTTTCGGCAAGGCGGGCGATGTCGCCAACGGCATCATGTACATGCGCATCGACGTGCTCAACAACAGCGCCCTGCCCTGGGTGGAATTCCAGTTCGAGCTGCAAGAGATCCTCGACCAGCCGAGCGTATTCGGCGACGGCCTGTCCTTCGACCAGCGCAACAAGACGCCGGACAATATCTGGTCGAGCAACTTCGCCGATTTTGATCGCGCCTTTGAACCTTACGACCGGTTGCTGTTCAGGAACGGCAAGGTCGACCCGCTGAAGACAGCGACCTTCGATTTCCTCATCACCGACTACACGCCGCGCTGGACGTTTTATCTGGTGCAGGATCCAAGGATTCCGACTGGCTGATCTCCCCCATCGAGGGGGAGATTGCTGTCGCCGAGGTTGCAAAATGCCGCCGTGCGGACAATGGTGGAGCCATGACTGCCGCCTCCCCCAATTACCCGATCGATATCGCCGAGCTGCTGGCCTTCTATGCCAGCGCCGGCGTCGACGAGCCGCTCGAGGACGCGCCCGTCAACAGGTTTGCGGAGGTCCGGCCGAAGCCGACCGAGCGCGCACCGGCACAGGCCGCACCGGTCCGTGAAAGCAGGCCTCCGGAAAGACAGGCATCTCAGCCTAGCCTCTACGCGGGCAGGACACCGGAGCGGCCTACGTCTTCGCCCGGATTGGACGCGAGCCATGTGCCCGATGCGCCGGCGCGCACGATGGCGGCAACTGCCGCGGTGCCCGACGAAGGACAGGTGCTGCTCGCGCGGCAACTCGCGGCAAGCGCCTCGACGCTGGATGAGCTGCGCCAGCACATGGCGGCTTTCGACGGGTGCAACCTCAAATTCACCGCCAAGAACCTGGTCTTCGCCGACGGCAATCCAAATGCCGAGCTGATGCTGGTCGGCGAAGCGCCTGGCCGCGACGAGGACCTCGAAGGCCTGCCCTTCGTCGGTCGCTCCGGCCGGCTGCTCGACCGGATGCTCTCGGCAATCGGGCTCGACCGGACATCGGCCTATATCGCCAACGTCATCCCGTGGCGGCCGCCGGGCAACCGCACGCCGACGCCGCACGAAACGGAGATCTGCCGGCCGTTCATCGAACGGCAGATCGAGCTGGTCAACCCCAAGGTGCTGGTCAATCTCGGTGGACCTTCCGCCAAGACGCTGCTCAACACGACAGAAGGCATCCTGCGCCTGCGCGGCAACTGGCGCGTCCACACGACCGCATCGGGCGTCGCCATTCCGGCCATGCCGACCTTGCACCCGGCCTATCTGCTGAGGACACCGGCGCACAAGAAGCTGGCGTGGCGGGATTTCCTCGAGGTGAAGGCGAAGCTGAGGGCGTTGAGGTAAAGCGCCCCTCCTTCTCCCCTTTCTTGTGGGAGAAGGTGGATCGGCGTCAAGCGCCGAGACGGATGAGGGGTGTTCCAGCTTGGCGACACCTTTCGTCACTACGGCGTATCGTGCCAGATTTCCATCGTTTCACTCCGGCCAGCACCCCTCATCCGTCGCCTTCGGCGACACCTTCTCCCACAAGGGGAGAAGGTGGAGCCATAACCTTCCAGGTAATTGAATTACTCCCCTCGCCGCCTTAGTCATGCGGCCATGACCACATCCGAAACCTCCGCCGGCAGCCTCATTCGCGAATGGCGCGCGCGCCGGCGCATGAGCCAGCTCGACCTCGCCATGGAAGCCGATATCTCGCAGCGGCATCTTTCCTTTGTCGAAAGCGGCCGCGCCCAGCCTTCGCGCGAGATGGTGCTGCATCTGGCCGAGCAGCTTTCTATTCCTCTGCGCCAGCGCAACCAATTGCTGCTCGCGGCCGGCTTCGCGCCGAGCTTCAGCGAAAGGCCGCTGACCGATGCGACGCTGGCGCCGGCGAAGGCGGCGGTCGAGACAGTGCTTCGAGGACACGAGCCCTTCCCGGCACTGGCGGTCGACCGGCACTGGAACCTCGTTTCCGCCAACGCCGCGATCGGCCCATTCCTCGCCGACGTATCGGAGGCATCGCTGCTCAAGCCGCCGGTCAATGTGCTGAGACTCAGCCTGCATCCCGGCGGCGTCGCGCCGCGCATCGTCAACCTGGCGGAATGGCGGGCGCATCTGCTGGAGCGGCTGAAACACCAGAACGACGCCACCGGCGACCCGGAGCTGATCGAGCTGGAGCGCGAATTGCGCGCCTATCCGTCAGGGCTGAAGAGCAGCCGGCCGGCGCCGGTCGAGCCGAGTGGCATCGTGCATCCGCTCAGGCTTGCGCATGGCGACACGGTGCTTTCCTTTATCAGCACGATCACGGTGTTCGGCACGCCGCTCGACGTCACGCTGTCGGAACTGGCGATCGAGTCTTTCTTCCCGGCCGATGAACAGACCCGGACGGTGCTGGTGCGGCTGGCGAAGGAGCGAGCAGCCGCTTCGTAGACTTACCCCTGCGGCGGTGTCGCCCGCCTCGTGCGCGTGCGCTCCAGGCCCAGTTGCCGTTCGCGCCAGATGATGAAGATGCCGGCGGCCACCACGATCACGCCGCCTACAAGCGTGTTGAACGACGTCACGTCGCCGAAGACGAAATAGCCGACGACGACGCCGAGGATCATCGAGGTGTATTCGAAGGGTGCTACGACCGAGGCCTCGGCGTGGCGGTAGGCAGCCGTCATCAGGATCTGGCCGAGCCCACCGCAGAAGCCGCCTATGACAAGGAGCGCGGCTTGCATCGGCGTCAGCGCCTGCCAGCCGAAAGGCAGAGTGAACAACGCCAGCACGCTTGCCGTCGAGGAGAACCACAGCACGATGGTCGCCGTCTTCTCGGTCTGCACGAGATTGCGCACCAGAAGCATCGCCACAGCCGAGATCGCCGCTGCAATCAGCGCCGCCATGACGCCCAGCACTTCCTGATCGTCGAGCGCCTCGTCGGAATTCAAGAGCGTTAGTTCCGGCCAGGAGATGATGAGCACGCCGACGAGACCGACGGCGACCGCGCTCCAGCGATAGACCCGGATCGTCTCACCGAGGAAGACCGAGGAGAACACCACCACCAGCAGCGGCTGCGCATAGTTCAGCGTGATCGCCTCCGGCAGCGGCAGCCTGGTCAGCGCGAAGAAGCCGAGCCCCATGGCGCCGACGCCGACGACGCCGCGCGCGATGTGGTTGAACGGCCGTTTCGTGGTGAAGGCCGTGCCGAGTTGTCCCTTGAAGGCCAGGAAGGCGATGATCGGAAAGATAGCGAAGAACGAGCGAAAGAAGACGATCTGCCCGGCGGGCACATCGCCTGCCGCCTTGATGCTGGTCTGCATGCTGACGAAGACCGCCACGGAGACGATCTTCAGGGCAATGCCGCGCAGCGTGTTGTGCCCGACGGCATGATCGACGGTCATCTTGCCTCGTGACGATGGTCGGAAACGAAGCCCAGAAATAGACCCCGGCGCAGTTTTGTCGAGTGGCCGTTTCGTGTAAAGAGCGCTGACTTCAAAATTCTTGGGCCAGCAACACCCCGCCATCCGCCGAAAATCGACAGGAAAACCAACGGAATGCGCACTGATACCGGCCATGTCTTCAAACTCGAAGACTACCGCCCCAGCGACTATCTCATTCCGCGGACCAGTCTCGATTTCCGCCTGTCACCGGATGCCACGCGCGTCACTGCCGTGCTCACTATCGAAAGGCGCGAAGACGTGGCCGCTTCCGCGCCCCTGGTGCTCGATGGCGATGGGCTGACGCTGCTCGGCGTTGCCGTCGACGGGCAGGCGCTCGCGCCGGCAGAGTACCAGGCGACGCCTGACCAGCTGACCATTCCAAAGCCGCCGGCGGCGCAGCGCTTCGAGCTTCGTCTCGAGACCGAGATCGCGCCGTCCAGCAACGAGGCGCTGATGGGCCTCTACCGGTCCAACAATGTCTATTGCACGCAATGCGAGGCGGAGGGCTTTCGCCGCATCACCTATTTCCTCGACCGGCCCGACATCCTCTCCGTCTACACCGTGCGCATCGAGGCGCCCCACAACGAGGCGCCGCTGCTGCTTTCCAACGGCAACCCGGTTGAAAGCGGCGCGCTTGCCGACGGCCGGCACTATGCCGTCTGGCACGATCCCTTCCCAAAACCTTCTTATCTCTTCGCGCTGGTGGCTGGTGCGCTCGGCAAGGTGGCAGGCAGCTTCACCACTCTATCCGGCCGCGAGGTCGAGCTCGGCATCTATGTCGAGCCCGGCAAGGAAGGGCTCGCCGGATATGCGATGGATGCGCTGAAGCGCTCGATGAAATGGGACGAGCAAGCCTTCGGCCGCGAATATGACCTCGACGTGTTCAACATCGTCGCCGTGTCCGACTTCAACATGGGCGCGATGGAGAACAAGGGCCTCAACATCTTCAACGACAAATACGTTCTTGCCGACGAGGAAACCGCGACCGACGCCGACTTCGCCAATATCGAAGCGATCATCGCACATGAATATTTCCACAATTGGACCGGCAACAGAATCACTTGCCGCGACTGGTTCCAGCTCTGCCTGAAGGAAGGGCTGACCGTTTACCGCGACCACGAATTCTCGGCCGATCAGCGCTCGCGCGCGGTGAAACGCATCGCCGAGGTGCGCACCTTGCGCGCGCACCAGTTCCCGGAGGATCAAGGGCCGTTGGCGCATCCGGTGAGGCCGCGCCGCTACCGCGAGATCAACAACTTCTATACCGCCACCGTCTACGAAAAGGGCTCGGAAGTGGTGCGCATGATCCGCACCATTCTCGGGCCTCAGACCTTCCGCGCCGGCATGGACCTCTATTTCGAGCGGCATGACGGCGAAGCGGCGACGATCGAGGATTTCCTCAAGGTCTTCGAGGACGTCTCCGGACGGGATCTTGCGCAGTTCGCGCTCTGGTACCACCAGGCCGGCACGCCGAACCTGACGGTGAGTTCCTCCTACAATGCGGCGGCCAAGACGTTCACGCTGGAGATCGAACAGTCGGTGCCGCCGACGCCGTCGGAAAGCCGCAAGCGGCTGATGCATATTCCGCTGGCCTTCGGCCTGGTCGGCGCCGGCGGCAAGCCTGTCGCTTGGACAGCCGTCGACGGCGCCGCCGTCGAGGACGGCGTCATCCATGTCCGCAAGCGGCGGCACACGGTGCGCTTCTCAGGCGTCTCGGAGCGGCCTTCGGTGTCGCTCAACCGCGGCTTCTCAGCGCCGGTCACGCTCTCGGTCCAGCAGAAGGCCGACGACCAATTCTTCCTGGCCAGCGATGACAGCGACTCCTTCTCGCGTTGGCAGGCCTTCAACACGCTGCTCACCGACGCGCTGATCGCGGCCTTCCGCCAGGTGCTCGGCGGCAAGGAGCCGGCCTCTGCGGCGAGGCTGGCCGAACTTGCCGGCAGGATCGCCGGCGACGAGACGCTGGAGCCGGCCTACCGGGCGCTGGCGCTGTCGCTGCCCGGCGAGGCGGACATCGCGCGCGACATCGGCAAGGGCATCGATCCCGACGCCATCTTCGCCGCCCGCGAGGCATTGGCGCGGACAATCGCCGCCGCGAACCGCGAGGTCTTCTGGGCGCTCTACGACAGCCTCGCCGACAAGGGTCCGTTCACCCCCGACGCCGCGAGCGCCGGACGGCGGGCGCTGCGCAACATCCTGCTCGATTACCTGTCGCTGCTGCCCGAGGGCACGGCACTTGCCGCCGCGCATTTCCGCGCCGCAACCAACATGACCGACCGCGCCGCGGCACTCACCGTGCTGGCCCACCGCCATGCCGGCTCTCCTCAAGCAGAGGAGGCCCTGGCGACCTTCGAGGCAAGATATCGCGGCGACGCGCTGGTGCTCGACAAATGGTTCCAGATCCAGGCCGGCGTGCCCGGAGCGCAGACCGTCGACAAGGTGCGTACCTTGATGCAGCACCCTGCCTTCTCGATCGCCAACCCGAACCGGGTGCGCTCGCTGATCGGCGCTTTCTCCAGCGCCAACCAGACCGGCTTCCACCGCGCCGACGGCCAGGGCTACCGCTTCTTTGCCGAGACCGTACTGGAGGTCGAGAAGCGCAACCCGCAAGTGGCGGCAAGGCTGGCGACGGCGATGCGGTCATGGCGCTCGCTGGAACCGATCCGGCAGGACAAGGCAAGGCAGGCGCTACTGCAGATTGCGAATGCCGAGAACCTGTCGGCCGATTTGCGCGACATCGTGGAGCGGACGCTGGCATAGCGCCCTCTCCTTCTCCCCTTGTGGGACCCGCTGTGGGAGAAAGTGTCGCGCAAGGCGACGGATGAGGGGTGCTCCAGCTTGGCACCGACAGCACTCCGTCCAACACCCCTCATCCGTCTCGGCGCTGCGCGCCGATCCACCTTCTCCCACAAGGGGAGAAAGGAAAAAGCGCCAATTTCAATCAACTTTTAATCTTTTTTGCCCGCGCCTCTGGACAAGGCGAATCACCTTTGATTCTTTACTGACGATTCGGGCGTGCGGCGTAGCCGGATCGTCAAGTATGCGGCAAAATCGGGGAGTGCCATTTATGGCCAAGACGGACGCGTGGGGCGCGCCCGGAGGGAAGGCTTTTGCGCGTCGCGAGGCAAGGGGCGACGGGCTTTCCGGCAACGCGCGTCTGATCGCGGAGCCCGCCTACCAGCGGCTGCTGGCGGCGGAGCCCTTGCTGCGCCGCTCGATACCGGCGCTGATCATCATCTTCCTGATCGTCATCGCAGCCCTTCGCTTCCTCTCGCTGGTGAACGACCGCGACGAGGTCGAACGTGACGCCAAGGCGCTGCTGACTTTAGCCGCTGGCCAGATGGCGCAGTCGATCGCCGCCGACCCGAACGCGGCCGGCGCCAACGCCGTGGACCTTCTGGAGACCATCAGCCGCCGGGCCGCCATGGGCCGCAGCCATGTGCTGGCCATCACCGACGGCGCCTTCAAGATCATCGCGGTGTCGCCATTGTCGACGGGCTGGCAGGGGCGCTCGCTGGACGGCCTGGTGCTCGGCGGACAGCCGCTGTTCATGTTCGGCGACCGCGCCGGCGTGATGGATGTCAGCATCGGCGGGAAGGATTGGTTTGCTGCCGTCAGCTTCACAGGCGACCGCAAGAACGCCGCGGCGGTGCTGGTTCCCAAGGAGGCGGTGTTCGAGAGCTGGCGCAAGACGGTGTCGCTCAACGTAACCCTGTTCGTGCTGACGGCCGGCGTGCTGATCGTCATCCTCTATGCCTATTTCGGCCAGGCGGCGCGCGCCCAGGCAGCCGACCGCATCTATCTCGAGGCGCATCAGCGCATCGATATGGCGCTGGTGCGCGGCCGCTGCGGGTTGTGGGACTGGGACATGGTGCGCGGCAAGATGTACTGGTCGCGCTCGATGTACGACATGCTGGGCTACGAGCCCTGCGATACGATGCTGTCGTTCGGCGAGGTCGACGAGATCATCCATCCCGACGACGGCGATCTCTTCGAGCTCGCCAACCGCATCGTCGAGCGCGAGATCGACCATATCGACCAGGTGTTCCGCATGCGCCACGCCGACGGGCAATGGGTGTGGATGCGCGCCCGCGCCCAGGTGATCGACCCCGAAGCGCCGGAAATCCAGCTGATCGGCATCGCCGTCGACGTCACCGAGCAACGGCATCTCGCGCTGCGCTCGGAGGCGGCAGACATGCGGCTCAGGACCGCGATCGAGAACATCAACGAATCCTTCGTGCTGTGGGATGCCGCGGAGCGGCTGATCATGTGCAACTCCAAATTCCAGAAGGACAACGGGCTCTCGGACCGCGACGTGGTGCCGGGCGCGACCCGCGACATGCTGGAGGAGCGCATGCTCGCCTTTGCCTCGGAGCGCAGGCTCGCCAATGCCAACGGTCCGCATGGCGGCGTCACGCTGGAGCGCCAGCTTGCCGACGGCCGCTGGCTTCAGGTCAACGAGCTCAGAACCCGCGACGGCGGCATCGTCTCGGTCGGCTCCGACATCACCCAGATCAAGCTGCACCAGGAAAAGCTGGTCGACAGCGAGCGGCGCCTGATGGCGACGATCCACGATCTCAGCCTCGCGCGGCGCGCCGAGGAGGAACGCGCCAAGGAACTGGTCGAGCTCAACCGCAAATACATGAAGGAGACGGAGCGCGCCGAGGCGGCCAACCGGGCGAAGTCCGAATTCCTCGCCAACATGTCGCATGAATTGCGCACGCCGCTCAACGCCATCATCGGCTTTTCCGAGCTGATGGAACAGCGCCTGTTCGGGCCGCTCGGCTCGCCGCGCTACGAGGAATATGCCGCCGATATCAACGGCAGCGGCAAATATCTGCTCGGCGTCATCAACGACATACTCGACATGTCGAAGATCGAGGCCGGCCAGTTCTCGATGGAGAGCGAGGAGATCGACCTCTGCCCGCTGATCAAGGAGACGGTTCGCGTTATCTCGCTGCAGGCGGCGGAAAAGTCGATCACGGTGGAGACGCGCATCGCCGACTCGATGCGGCTCTACGCCGACCGCCGGGCGATCAAGCAGATCGCCATCAATCTCCTCTCCAACGCCGTAAAGTTCACTGGCCAGGGCGGCCATATCATGGTCCGGGCGCGCAATGCGTCAGGCGCGCTGGTGCTCACTATCGAGGACAATGGCTGCGGCATCCCGAAGCAGGCGCTGAGCAAGCTCGGAAGGCCGTTCGAACAGGTGCAGAACCAGTTCTCCAAGAACCACACCGGATCTGGCCTCGGCCTCGCCATCTCTCGCTCGTTGGCCGAACTGCAGGGCGGCGCGCTGAAGATCCGCTCGACGGAAGGCGTCGGCACGATCGTATCGGTGCGCATCCCGCTGAAGAAGTCGCCGCCGACGGTGAAGGCCGCGGCCTGAGAATCCGTAACTATCACGGCAGTGCCGTTCTTGAAAAAGTTATCTATTTTTATCTATTTTGGATAAAGAGGTGACTTATCATGCGCGTGACGTCCACGGAATTCCAGCAGAATGTCGGCCGCTTTCAGGACGCCGCTCAGCGGGCGCCGATCGCGATAACGAAGAATGGCCGGACCCACACCGTGCTTCTTTCGGCGGCGATGTTCGAGGTATTGGTCAAGGGGCGGGTCGTCCGACCTGTCGAGCACCTTGACGACGAGACGCTGAAAGCCATCGCGAAAAGCTCAGTCCCGTCCCAGTTCGACGAGCTGGATGACTTGCTCAAAGACTGGACACCGTGAGCCTGCCCAAGCCTGTTCCCGGCCTGGTGATTTCCTATTCCTACCTCTGGTCGGACGAACACCAGAGGGGCGTTGAAGAGGGTCGCAAGAATCGCCCGTGCGCCATTGTAGCCGCGCGCAGGGTCGTGGAAGGGTCGTGACGGTGGTTCCGATCACGCATTCCGCCCCGGCTGATCCTGCCGATGCCATCGAGATTCCCGCACCTCTCAAAGCCTATCTTGGGCTCGACGACATGCCGTCATGGGTCGTGGTGAGCGAGACCAACGATTTCCTCTGGCCAGGCCCCGATCTGCGGCCCATTTCGGGAAGCAACCCCTCTCGCTTCCACTACGGCATGCTGCCGCCACGCTTCTACGCTTATCTGCGCGATCGGCTCCTTCAGGCGCACGCGCGCCGCAGGCTCGGCCGGGTGCAGCGCACCGAGTAGACGCGAGACCTCAGGACTCCAAGCGCGCCGCCGCTCCCGCGCGAAGCAGAAGATCGAAATCCTTCCTGACCTTCCGCGACGTCTCCTTGAGATGTGCTTCCAGCACAGCGAAATCCGGAAGGTCGGTGACCGCCAGAAGCAGATCCGAAAGCCCCGGCGGGACATCGTCGCGCTGAAACTCACCGGTGAGGCAAAGCCTGATCATCTGGGTCAACGCCATATAGAGCCGCCAGGCCTCGCAAAGTTCCTGCCTGACGTCGGCTGCAGCGAATTGCGGCGCCAGCCGCGCCAGCACATCCGCCGTCGCGGTCACCCGACGGCCGGGCTCGATAGCGCCGGTGATGACCGCGACCTGCGCAATGAACTCGAGGTCGATGAGGCCGCCCGGGATCAGCTTGATGTCCCAGAGGTCGCGCGGCGGCTTCTCCTTTTCGATCAGCGCCCGCATCTCCGAGGCCTCCGCCTTTACCTTGACGCCGTCGCGCGGCAGGGCGAGCACCGCCGCGACATCCTCCTCGACTTCGGCGCAGAGTTCGGCATCGCCGCCGATGGCGCGGGCTCTTGCCAGCGCCATATGCTCCCAGGTCCAGGCATCCTGGCGCTGATATTTCTTGAAGGCGTCGACATGGGTGGCGACCGGCCCCTTGTTGCCGGAGGGGCGCAGGCGAAGGTCGAGCTCGTAAAGCACGCCTTCGGCGGTCGGTGCTGAGACGGCGGCGATCAGCCGCTGCGTCATGCGGGTGTAGTAATGCGACGGCGCCAGCGGCTTCTCGCCGTCGGATTCCTCCGCATCCGCGTCGTGGTCGTAGAGCAGGATGAGATCGACATCCGATCCGGCGGTGAGCTCGCGGCTGCCAAGCTTACCCATGCCGAGCAGCGCCACCCTGGCCCCGGCAATCCTGCCGTGGCGCAGCGCGAACTCGGCAATCACCGCTTGAAGCGCCGCCTCGATGGTGAGATCCGCGAGGTCGGAAAAAGCGCGCCCCGCCCGCGCGGGATCGATCGAGCCGGCCAGCAGGCGCACGCCGATCAGGAATTTCTGCTCGGAGGCGAAGATGCGCAGGCGGTCGAGCACATCCTCATAGGCGCGGTCGCCCTCGATGAAGGCCGCAAGCCGCGCCGAAAGATAGGCGCGATCCGGCAGCTCGGTAAGCAGCGCCGGATCGAGCAGGCCGTCGAAGACATGCGGGCGGCGCGTGATGATGGCGGCGAGCCGTGGCGCACCACCCATGATCGTCGCCATCAGCTTGAGCAGCGCAGGGTTCGACTGCAGCAGCGAGAACAGCTGGATGCCGGCCGGCAGGCCGGCAAGGAACTCGTCGAAGCGCATCAGCGCCTCGTCGGCGCGGCGCGTCTGGCCGAAGGCTTTCAAGAGCGCCGGAGTCAGCTCCGTCAGCCGCTCGCGCGCTTCGGCCGACTGGGTGACGCGGTAGCGGCCGAAATGCCAGCCGCGGATGACGCGGCAGATGTCGCTCGGCCGCTGGAAGCCGAGGCCGTGCAAGGTCCGCAGCGTGTCGGGGTCGTCGACATCGCCGGTGAAGACCAGGTTGCCGATGCCGGCCGACAGTTCGGGCGCCGTCTCGAACAAGGCCGCATAGTGACGCTCGACCTGCTGCAGCGAAGCGCGGAAGGTTTTCGCGAATTCCACCTCGTCCGCAAAGCCGAGCATCAGCGCGATGCGCTCCAGCTCCTCGTCATCCTCCGGCAGAATATGCGTCTGCTCGTCGGCCACCATCTGGATGGCGTGCTCGACACGGCGCAGGAACCAGTATTGCCGGGTAAGCGCGTCGCGCGCATCGGCGGTGATCCAGCCGCGCGCGGCGAGCGCGCCAAGCATCGGCACCGTCTCGCGACCGCGCAGCTCCGGGAAGCGGCCGCCGGCGATGAGCTGCTGCGTCTGGACGAAGAACTCGATCTCGCGGATGCCGCCGCGGCCAAGCTTGACGTTGTGGCCCTTCACTGCAATCTCGCCATGACCCTTGTGGGCGTGGATCTGGCGCTTGATCGAATGGACGTCGGCGATCGCGGCGTAGTCCATGTATTTGCGCCAGACATAGGGCTGCAATTCCTTGAGGAAGGCCGCGCCCGCGGCAAGGTCGCCTGCAACCGGCCGCGCCTTGATCATGGCGGCGCGCTCCCAGTTCTGGCCGCGCGCTTCGTAGTAGCGAAGCGCTGCTTCGACCGGGATCGCCAGCGGCGTCGAGCCGGGATCGGGACGGAGCCTCAGATCGGTGCGGAAGACATAGCCGTGCTCGGTGCGGTCCTGGAGGATACGCACGAGCCGGCGCGTGAGGCGCGAGAACAGTTCCGCCGCGTCGAGCGGGTCGATGACAGCCGGCGCCTCCGGATCGAAGAAGACGACGAGGTCGATGTCGGAGGAAAAATTCAGCTCATGCGCGCCGAGCTTACCCATGCCGAGCAGGATCCAGCCCGAGCCGCGCGCAGGGTCTTTGGGATCGGGCAGCTTGAGCTTGCCCTGCCCATGCGCATCGAGCAGCAGGAAATCGACGGCGGCGCGCGTCGAGGCATCCGCCAGGTCGCTGAGGCGGCGCACCGTCAGCGCGGTTTCGGCTTCGCCGGAAAGGTCGGCGAGCGCGATCAGGAAATGCGCCTCGGCCTTGAATTGCCTGAGCGCCATCATCCGGCTCGTTTCCGAAACAGTCTCGGCCCGCGCCGCGCGATCGATCGCCTCGCCGATGTCGCTGAGCCGCGCTTCGATCGTCTGATCGAACAGCACGTCGAGAATGGCCGGCCGGCGGCGGGCCATATCGCGCAGGAACGGCGACAGGTCGAAGATGGCGGCGAGCAGATCCTGCAGCGGCCCCTTGCCCGCGAGGAATGCGGCGAGACGCGTAAGGCCGTCTTCCTCTGCTGCGTCCGCGATCTCGGACAATTCCCGCCGGGCATGGTCGCCATCCAGCGGGCGAAGCGCCAGCGTCGGGCGGAGTTGCCATCCGGTTTCGATCTTTTTCTTTGCCATCCTTGCCGCCATCAATGCGTCTCCCGTGACGGGAAACTCATGACTACGGACAATCCGGGATTGGCGGGCAGAAGATCAAGCCTGCCGTTGTGGAAAGTCATGATCGCCTTGGCGAGGCTGAGGCCGAGACCCGAGCCCGGCTGCGAGCGGCTCTTTTCCAGCCGCACGAAGCGTTCGGTGGCCCGCGCGCGGTCGGCATCGTCGGGAATGCCGTGGCCGTTGTCGGAAACGGAAAGCTTGACCTCGCCGCCGGCACGCTCCAGCGTGACGCGCACTTTCGGGCTCTCGGCCGCGCCGGTCGAATACTTGATCGCGTTGTCGACGATGTTCGATAGCGCCTGGCCGATCAGCTCGCGGTTGCCGTTTATGGTGACGGCTTCCGGCACCGTGGCTTCCAGCACAACGCCCGCCTCCTCCGCTACCGGCTCGTAGAGCTCTACGACATCGCTCACCGTGGCGGCGAGGTCGACCGGGCCGGCCGTCTCGGAGGAATAACCGGCCTCCAGCCTTGAGATCATCAGGATGGCGTTGAACGTCTTGATGAGCTGGTCGGATTCGGCAATCGTGCCCTCCAGCGCCTGGCGGTAGTCGGTCGTCTTGTGCTTGCCGGCAAGTGTGGCCTCGGCGCGGTTGCGCAGCCTGGTCAGCGGCGTCTTCAGGTCATGGGCGATGTTGTCGGAGACCTGCTTCAGCCCCTCGTTCAGCATCGCGATGCGGGCAAGCATGGTGTTGAGGTTTTCCGACAGGCGGTCGAATTCGTCGCCGGCGCCGGTCACCGGCAGCCGTCCGCCGAGGTCGCCGCCCATGATGCGGCGGCTTGCATCGGAGACGCTGTCGATGCGCTTCAGCGCCGCGCGCCCGACGAAGAACCAGATCAAGAGCCCGCCGAGACCCATCATGCCCAGCGCCAGCATCAGCGAGCGTTTGATGACGGCGCGGAAGCGCTCGGGCTCGCCGAGGTCGCGGCCGACCAGCATGATCATCTGGTTGGGCAGTCTCAGCACAAGCGCGATTGCGTTGTGGCCCTTCTCGCCCTCGGATTGCGCGCCGCTGGTCCCGGTCGAAGGCGCGGCCTGGTCTCCGCTGCGCAAGCGGTCGAGCTCGCCCTCGCCGAAGCGCTGGTAGGAAAAGGGCTCGGTGGTCCAACCCTCGGTCTCGATGACCCCAGGCTCCAGGCTCTGCACGTTGCCGGTCAGGATCTGGCCGTTGGCGTCCGCGATCAAATAGAGGTTGGCGCCGGGCTGGCGGGAGCGGGCCTCGACGACGCGCACCAAAACCGGCAGGCCGCCACGCTGGTAGGCGCGAGCCAGGCCCAGCACCTCGTCGTTGATGGTCTCCTGGGTCTGCGCGGTCAGCATGCGCGCCGACAGCGACGTCATGTAGAAGACCAGCAGCACGGCGCAGAGCGCGAAAAGCAGCAGATAAAGCGCCGAAAGCCGGGCCGCCGTCGTCCTCATGATGGCCGGCAGGGAAAGAGCCATGATCGGCTTTACCCGCCTTTCAGCATGTAGCCGGCGCCGCGGATCGTATGCAGGATCGGCTTGTCGAAGCCTTTTTCGATCTTGCCGCGCAGGCGCGAGACGTGAACGTCGATGACGTTGGTCTGCGGATCGAAATGATAGTCCCAGACATTCTCGAGCAGCATGGTGCGCGTCACCACTCGGCCGGCATGGCGCATCAGATATTCGAGCAGGCGGAACTCGCGCGGCTGCAGCGTGATCTCGCGCCCGGCGCGCTTGACCGAATGCGACAGGCGGTCGAGCTCGAGATCGCCGACGCGGTAGACGGTCTCGGACTCCCGTGCGCCGGCGCGGCGGTTCAGCACCTCGACGCGGGCGAGCAATTCGGAAAACGCATAAGGCTTGGTCAGATAATCGTCACCGCCGGCGCGCAACCCGGTGACGCGGTCGTCGACCTCGCCCAGCGCCGACAGGATCAGCACCGGCGTGGTGTTGCCGCGCGAGCGGAGCGCGGCGATCACCGAAAGCCCGTCGCGGCGCGGCATCATGCGGTCGACGACCATCACGTCATAGTCGCCGGCATCGGCAAGCGCGAAGCCGGTCTCGCCGTCGCCCGCGACATGGGCGGTATGGCCCGCCTCGGCGAAAGCCTTCTTGAGGTAGTCCGCCGCCTCGCGATCGTCTTCCATGACGAGAATCTTCATGGAGCCGTTATACGCGATTTCACCGGAAGATTGAGGTGCGGCCATTCCACTTACCTTTGTGGTAAAGCGGCAGCGAGTGATGGGAACCCGCTGCCGCCAGGAGCGAAACACGGTGACTGACTGACGTGCTCGGCCCCATGTTTTCCCGGCGGCGGTTCGGGGGTGTTGAAACCGCCGCAAGGAAAAGTCGCTGAGCAACTCCAGGAAAAGCGCGAAACGGTTTTCCGTCCGGAATTGCGTCAAACAAAAGCGACGGAGCGGTTCACCGTTTCCGAGAAACGATGAACCGCTCTATCAGATCAGCCCTTGCCGACCGGCAGCGCGACGAAGCGGTTCGCATCGTCGCGGGTGATCTGCATCAGCACGGCCTTGCGGCCTGCCTTGGTGGCGTCGGTCATCGCCTTGGAGACGTCGTCGGTGGTGTTCACCTCATTCGAATTGATCGAGGTGATGACGTCGCCAGGCTGGATGCCGCGATCGGCCGCATCGCTGTCCGGATCGACGTCGGTGACCACCAGGCCCTTGCCGTTTTCCGACTTGGTGACGGTGAGGCCCAGATCGGCAAGCGTATCGGGCTTGGCGGGCGCGGCCTGCTTGTTGTTGTCGTCGTTCGAGGCCTGCTTGTCGCTCGAAGGCAAGGTGCCCAGATCGACCTTGACCGTCTCGTTCTTGCCGTTGCGCCAGACGGTGACGTCGACCGACTTGCCCGGCGCATAGGCGCCGATCATGCGGGCGAGTTCTTTCGGCGAAGCGACGTCCTTGCCGTCGACCTGGGTGATGACGTCACCAGCGGTGATGCCGGCCCTCTTGCCCGGACCGGCGTCCTGGGCGCTCGAAACCAGGGCGCCCTTGTCCGACTTCAGGCCGAGCGACTCGGCGATGTCGGAGGTGACCGGCTGGATCTCGACGCCGAGCCAGCCGCGCTGGACGGAACCGTTCTTCATCAGGTCCTCCACGACCTGCTTGGCGGTCGAGGCCGGGATGTCGAAGGCGATGCCGACACTGCCGCCCGACGGCGAGAAGATGGCGGTGTTGATGCCGATCACCTGGCCGTTGAGGTTGAAGGTCGGACCGCCCGAATTGCCGCGGTTGACCGAGGCGTCGATCTGGATGAAGTCGTCATAGGGGCCGGCGCCGATGTCGCGGCCGCGGGCCGAGACGATGCCCGCGGTGACGGTGCCGCCGAGGCCGAACGGATTGCCGACGGCAACCACCCAGTCGCCGATGCGGATCTTGGAGTCGTCGGCGAAGTCGACATAGGTGAACTTGCCGCCGCCATCGACCTTCAGCACAGCGAGGTCGGTGCGCGGATCGGTGCCGATCAGCTTGGCGTCAAGCTCCTTGCCGTCATTGGTGACGACAGTGAAGTCCGAACCTTCCGAGACGACGTGGTTGTTGGTGACTAGATAGCCGTCCTCGGAAATGAAGAAGCCCGAGCCTTGAGCGACCGGACGCGGCTCACCATTGCCATGGTTGCGGTGGTTGAAGCGGGGCATGCCGAACTGGCCGCCCTGATCGCCGAAGCCCCGGAACTCCTTGAAGAAACGGCGCAGCTGCGGGTTGTCGGGCAGGTTGTCGAAGCCGTTCTGATCGTCGGAGCCGTCATCTGCCGTCGGCTGGATCTTGGCCTTGACCTTGACGCTGACGACCGCCGGCGAGACGTGCTCGACGACATCAGCGAAGCTCGGCACCTGCGGGGCCTCGACGCGCACCGCGTCGGCCAGCACGGGGGCGGTGCCGGTTGCGAGCACGCCTGCGCCGACTGCGCCGACGACGGCCAGGGAAGCGACGGCCGCAAGCAGGCGCTTGCGGGTGCCGGAAGATGAATTGGAGGCAATATTCATGGGTTTCGTATCCTCTTTCGAAGGGATGCGCGCTCAGGCGAAGCATCCTCGGGCAAGAGGATTAGAGCGGCGCACATTACGGCGCCATTTCCGGTACATGAAAATTTTGTAATGTTTCGCTGCGTCGGCTTATTCGCGCAGCAGCTTATCCAGCGCCGCCTGTTCCTCGGCGCTCAGGGTACTCTCCGGTGCCGGGCGGCTTGAGCGGGCGCTGATCAGTATGAAGATGCCGCCGGCCAGCAGCAGGAGTACCGGCGTGCCCCATAAAAGCGCGTTGCGCAGGCTGAAGCGGGGCTTCAGCAGCACGAACTCACCATAGCGCGAAACGATATAGTCCATCACCTGCTGGTCGGTGTCGCCGGCGACGAGGCGCTGGCGCACGAGGACGCGCAGGTCGCGCGCCAGGTCGGCGTCGGATTCGTCGATCGACTGATTCTGGCAGACCATGCAGCGCAGGCCCTCGGAGAGTGCGCGTGCGCGAGCCTCCAGCGCCGGATCAGGCAGCACCTCATCGGGCTTCACCGCCTGTGCCGCGCCGGCAAAGACCAGCGCCAGCAGGAGGATCAGCGAGGCGAGCGAAAACCTGGCCTTCATGTCGGACCCACAGACACAGCGGCGGCAGCCGGCTTGCGGCGGCGAGACGGCGCGCCGACGCGCAGGCGGCGATCGAGCAGCGACATGGCGGCGCCAGCCATCATCACCAGCCCGCCGCCCCAGATCAGCGTCACGAGCGGCTTCCACCACAGGCGCACGACGACGGAGCCGTCCTTGCCCTCGTCGCCGAGCGACAGATAAAGCTGGCTGAGGCCCAGCGTCCTGATGCCGGACTCGGTCGTCACCGTCTGCCGCACCGGATAGAACCGCTTGGCGGACGCGATCTCGCCATCGGCATTGCCGTCTGAGATCAAAAGGAAGCGGCCGCGATCCTCGGTGAAGTTCGGGCCCTTCTGCGGGACGAGCCCTTCGAAGCGCAGCGTGTGGCCCGACAGCTCCACCGTCTCGCCCGGGCGCATGGTGAGGATCTTCTCGGTGCCGAAGGACAGCGTGCCGACGATGCCGAGCAAGGTGAGCCCCAGCCCGAGATGAGCAAGTGCCGTGCCGAAAACCGAGCGCGGCAGGCCGGCGAAGCGCCTCAGCATGACGGCCGGCGCGACCGAGCCGACACCGGACTTGACGGCAAGGTCGGTGAGCGCGCCGGCGGCCAGCCAGACCGCGAGGCCGACGCCGAGTGCGGCAAAGACCGAAGCGCCGTCGATGAGCAGGCCGGTGACCAGCATCGCGGCCAGCGCCAGAGCGAAGGCTGCCATCAGGCGCTGTGAGGCGGCAAAGACATCGCCGCGCTTCCAGGCGAGCAGCGGGCCGAAGGGCACGATGGCGAGCAGCGGCAGCATCAGCGGACCGAAGGTCAGGTCGAAGAAGGGCGCGCCGACCGAGATCTTGCCGCCGGTGACGGCTTCGAGCGCCAACGGGTAAAGCGTGCCGACGAGCACCGTCGCTGTCGCCGTGGTGAGGAAGAGGTTGTTGAGGACCAGCGCGCCCTCGCGCGAGATCGGGTGGAACAGCCCGCCGGCTGCCAGCCGCGACGCACGCAGCGCAAACAGCGCCAGCGAGCCGCCGATGAACAGCGTCAGGATGCAGAGGATGAAGACGCCGCGGGCCGGGTCGGTGGCGAAGGCATGCACGGACGTCAGCACGCCGGAGCGCACCAGGAAGGTGCCGAGGAGCGACAGCGAGAAGGTGAGGATCGCAAGCAGCAGCGTCCAGATCTTCAGGGCCGAGCGCTTCTCCATGACGATCGCAGAATGGAGCAGCGCGGTGCCGGCGAGCCAGGGCATGAAGGAGGCGTTCTCGACCGGATCCCAGAACCAGAAGCCGCCCCAGCCGAGCTCGTAATAGGCCCAATAGGAGCCCATGGCGATGCCGCCGGTGAGGAACATCCAGGCGACCAGCGTCCAGGGCCGCACCCAGCGCGCCCAGGAGGCGTCGATGCGGCCTTCGATCAGGGCCGCGACCGAAAAGGAGAAGCAGATCGAGAAGCCGACATAGCCGAGATAGAGCAGCGGCGGATGGATGGCGAGGCCGAGATCCTGCAGGATCGGGTTGAGATCGCGGCCCTCGATCGGCGCGGGGTTCAGCCGGACGAAGGGATTCGAGGTCGCCAGGATGAACAGGAAGAAGGCGGCGCCGATCATGCCCTGCACGGCGAGCACATTGGCCTTGAGCGTCGCCGGCAGGTTGGCGCCGAAGACAGCGACAAGCGCGCCGAAGAAGGTCAGGATCAGCACCCAGAGCAGCATCGATCCTTCGTGGTTTCCCCAGGTGCCGGTGATCTTGTAGATCATCGGCTGCAGCGAATGGGAGTTCTCCCAGACGCTCGCCACCGAAAAGTCGGAGCCGGCATAGGCTGTGGCCAATGCCGCGAAGGAGAGCGCGGTGAGCGCGAAGCCGGTGACCGCCACCGTACCGCCGACCGCCATCAGCCGCTGATTGCCGGTGCGGGCGCCGACCAGCGGCACCAGCATCTGCACCAGCGACAGCGCGAAGGCGAGGACGAGGGCGAAATGTCCGGTCTCTACCATCATGACTACTCGCTCTTGCTTTCCTGCCAGACGCCCTTTGCCTTCAGGCCGTCGGCGACTTCCTTCGGCATATAGCGCTCGTCATGCTTGGCCAAAACGCTGTCGGCGACGAAGACGCCGTCCGGGCCGAAAGCACCTTCGGTGATCACGCCCTGCTCCTCGCGGAAGAGATCGGGCAGGATGCCGGTATAGGTGACCTTGACCGACTTCTGCTTGTCGGTAACCGAGAAGGCGACGGTGGCGCCCTGCCCGCGCACGATCGTGCCCTTTTCGACGAGGCCGCCGAGGCGGATGCGCTGGCCAGGCTGCACCGTTGCGACGGCGAGATCGGCCGGCATGTAGAAATAGGACGCCTTTTGGCCGAGCGCGTAGAAGGTGAGACCCGCGGCGGCGCCGAGGAAGGCCAGCCCCGCCAGGATCACCGACAATCGCTTCTGCTTGCGCGTCATCTCTTACTCCGTCGCCATCAGACCGAGGGAGGCGGCAAAGGCGGTGAATTTCTTGGCTTGCTCGCTATCGGCGCCAAAGACAGCGACGGCGCGGCCGAGCGCATCGCGCGCCTGGTCGGCCTTGCCGAGCACGACATAGGAACGAATGAGCCGCATCCATCCTTCCTCGTCGCGCGGATTTTGCTTCAGCCTGTCGTCGAGGCCGGCGACCATGGTCTCGATCATTGCTTGCCGGTCCTGCGGCGACATCTGCTGCGCCGCCTCGACAGCTTGCGCATCCGGGCCATTGGCCGGTGCCGCTGCCGCGACAGAGGGCTCAGTCTGCGCGAGCGCCTGCTGGACGGCGTTGCGCCAGGGCGAATCCGGCGCCAGCTGGCCGAGCATCTTTTGCCAGGCTGCGGCGGCTTCGGCCTTCTTGCCTTCCTGGGCAAGGCCCATCGCCAGATAGAAATTCGCCTTGGCGTTGGCGGGATCGAGCTTCAGCGCCGCCTCGAAGGCACCTTGAGCCTCGGCCGACACGATGCCGCCGGCGGCGTTGGCGATCGCCTCACCAAGACCGGCCTGGCGGACGGCGCTGTCGCCGTCGAGGCGGATGGCATTGCGATAGGCGGTTATCGCGTCAGGGAAGCGCTGCAGGCGCAGATAGACCGGCGCCAGCACGTCCCAGCCCTTGCCGTCGGATGGATTGGCGGCAAGGTGCGCCTCGGCGCGGGCGACCAGCTCGTCGACCGAGGATTCGGACGGGTTCTTTGCAAGCCGCTCGGCCAGCGGCTGCGACGGCAGGTCGGGCGAGCCGAGCGCGCCGTAAAGCCCCCAGCTCACCAGCGGCACCGCCAGCACGGCGGCAGTGGCAACCAGCCTTGCCGCGCGCGAGGGGCGCGGCGCTTGCGTGCCCGACTGGCTACCCGAGCCGAGACGCAGGATGCGGCGGCCGATCTCGGCACGCGCTTCCTCGGCCTCGCCCGGCTGGATCAGGCCGCGCGCCATGTCGCGATCGAGCTCCGAAAGCTGGTCGCGATAGACTTCGAGGTCGTGATCGCCGGCCGCAGACGCGCCTTTCGTGCCGCCGGCCAGCGGCAAAAGCACCGCCAGGCTGGCGCCGAGCGTAAGGATTGCGGCTATGACCCAGAACAGCATGGCTATTCCAATAACGGCAGAGCCCTGCCCTGCCAACACGACCTTCGTGCGACGCTTTGACGGCAGATGCGCCGGCCGACCTTGATCAATATCAAAATCGCGCCGGCTGCTGCCTAACCTAGGTCAGCGGCGTCCAGCTGCCGTCGGCATTGCGGCAGGCAGTGCCGCGCGCTGTGACTCCCGCGCCGCTGATATAAACGGTGTGGGTATACTGGCGGCAATCCTGCGAGCCGACCCGATAGGGCTGGGCCGCGACGACCTCGCCGTAATGGGACGAGCTGTCGCCCTTCCACGTCACTTTCTGGCCGCTGGCGTTGTATTCCAACGCTTTGTATTCCGCCTCGAGGCCCTTGCGCTTCTCGGTGTCGCTCAGACCCGAACCGATCGATCCGCCGACCAACCCGCCATTCATGGCCGCGACGATGCTGGTTCCCACCTTGCCGCCAGCCGGCGGCGCGGCGACGGGCGTGACCGGAGAGCCCGGACCGCTCCTGCCCAGCGTGGTGCAGCCCGAAACGGCCATCAGGGCGGAAACGAGCGCGACGCGAATCTTCATGCCAGCAACCGGGTCTCTTGAGCGGGACGGACTTCTTGAGTGAGATAGATTGGCGGCCGCGCCATCGGGGAGGATGGCGAGTCCATAGTGTTGATATTTGTCGGAAATTTGGCCGCAGGCGGCCGCACGATAATCGACAAAAAACATTACTGAAGGCTCCGCAATCTCACCACCGCCCTCAAGCCGCCCATGCCGGACCGTTCCAGCGCCAGGGCGCCTCCATACTCGTTCACGAGGTCGGCGACAATGGCAAGCCCAAGCCCCGTTCCCGGCTTCGTCTCGTCCAGTCTCTTGCCACGCTTCAACACTTCCCGCGCGCTGGCCTCGGGAATGCCGGGCCCGTCATCCTCTATAACGATTTCAAACAGGCTGGCGCTTTCCGGCACGAGCGCAACCGAAACCGCGACGGCGCTCTTCGCCCATTTCATGGCATTGTCGAGCAGATTGCCGAGCAATTCCTCCAGATCCTCGCGCTCGCCGGCAAAGACGATCTCGGCCGGCGGCGGCGACAGCGTCAGCTTCGTCCGCGGGTTGAGTTTTTGCAGCACCCGCACCATGCGCTCGACCAGCGGCTTCACCGGCGTGCGGAAAACGACGCTGTCGCGCTGGGCGGCGACGCGGGCGCGCTGCAGATAATGATCGACCTGCTTTTGCATCGAGGCAGCCTGCTCGGCGATGAGCTGGCCCTTGGCGCCGCCGAGCGCGCGGCCCTCGTTGATCAGCACGGCAAGCGGCGTCTTCAGCGAATGGGCGAGATTGCCGACCTGGGTTCGCGAGCGTTCGACGATGCGCTTGTTGTTCTCGATCAGCGCGTTGGTCTCGCTGGCCAGAGGCTCGATCTCGGCGGGAAAACTTCCGTCGAGCCGCTGCGCCGTGCCCTCGCGCACCATGGCGAGCGCATTGCGCACCCGGCGCAAGGGCTGCAGGCCAAGCAGGATGGCGATGGCGTTGATGGCGATCATGCCGACGCCGAACAGCGATAGATAGGTGAGCAGGCGGCGCTGGAAGCTCGCGATCTCCTGTTCCAGCTCGCTGTGATTGCCCATGACGCGGAAGCGCGCGGCGCGGTTCTGGGCATCGAGCACGAACTCGCTCTCGAAGACTTGGAGCTCCTCGCCCTTGATGCCTTCGGCCGCGTAACTGCGCTGGAAGTTCGCGTTGAAGGGCACCTCGGCGACGCTTGGCGACAGGATCGAGGTCGTCATCGAGGAGGAATGGATTTCGCCGTGAACGCCTTCGGAGGCCGGCTCCACGGACCAGTACCAGCCGGAATTCGGCTCCGAGAAGCGCAGATCGCCAAGGTCGGGCGAGCCGGTCAGCGCGCCGTTGTCGGAGATGCCGACGGAGCCGATCAGGTTGAACAGATGCGCCGAAAGCAGGCTGTCGAAGCCGCGCTCGCTGGCCTGGCGGTAGAGCGTGGTGATGAGGGTGAAGATGACGACCAGCGTCAGGATCGCCCAGATCGTGGAAAAGGCGATGACGCGGAAGGTCAGCGAGCGCGGCCAGAGCCGCAGCCTTGAAAGCCACGTTCCCATCCTTGGCTTCAGCGGTTCCGCGTCACGCCTCCGGCTCTCGCATGCGATAGCCCATGCCTCGCACGGTTTCGATCATGTCGATGCCCATCTTCTTGCGAAGCCGGCCGACAAACACCTCGATGGTGTTGGAATCGCGGTCGAAATCCTGGTCGTAGAGATGCTCGACCAGCTCGGTGCGCGACACCACCTCGCCCATATGGTGCATCAGATAGGCGAGCAGCCGAAACTCATGCGAGGTGAGCTTCAGCGGCACGCCGTTGACATCGGCCTTGGAGGCCTTGGTGTCGAGCCTCAACGGACCGCAGGTGAGTTCCGAAGAGGCATGGCCGGCGGCGCGGCGGATCAGCGCCCTCACCCTGGCCAGCACTTCCTCGATGTGGAAGGGTTTTGTGACATAGTCGTCGGCGCCGGCATCGATGCCTGCCACCTTGTCGCTCCAGCGGTCGCGCGCGGTCAGGATCAGCACCGGCATCTTGCGGCCGCCGCGGCGCCAGCGCTCGACGACGCTGATGCCGTCCATCTGCGGCAGGCCGATATCGAGGACGACGGCGTCGTAAGGCTCGGTGTCGCCGAGGAAATGCCCCTCCTCGCCGTCATAGGCGCGGTCGACGACATAGCCGGCATCGACCAGCGCATCCGCCAATTGGCGGTTGAGATCCTTGTCATCCTCGACGACGAGCACGCGCATGGTTTTGAGCCTATTGAGGGGTGGAGATATAGGCCGATTCCGCCGGCCTGGGAAAGGAAGATGGGGTCAGTTGAGCGGCACCACGATCTCGGAACGACGCGGGCGCTGGCCTTCCTTGCCGGGCACCAGCACCACGATGACGCAGACCTGCTGGCCGCCGCGCGTCGCCTGCGAGGCCTTGGCGAGCGTGCCGCCATTCTGCGCGGCAACCTGCTGCCCGATCGCGTAGCAGTCGCTGGCGGCAAGCACGACCGGCTGCTCGACCGGCGGCTCGATGACCGGCATGGCAATCGCCTGCGACGCAAAAAGGCCGGCTGCGGCAAGCGCCAGCATTGCTGCGCGGATATGGGAGCGGAACGTTTTCATGATCACGGTTCTAACGCATCTGTGCTGAACGTGAAATGAACGGTGAACGGCCGAAAATCCGCGTCCATGCCGCCGCCCGAACTTACCTCAAGCCGGATCTTGAATTCATAGCCGGAAAATCAAAGGCGCGGCCACGGTTTTCGTGTGCCGATCTTTCGCCTTGCCCAAGCTCCAACACAGAAATTTTGATGGATCGGATAGTGCCAGCGGTGGCAAAATCGCACATTGTGGAGATTGGCGGAGGCGCGCCGGTCAGTCCATCATCCTGGGGCGGAGCAAGGAGCGAAGCGACGCGGCGCAGCTCCGCCGCGGTGCAGAATTCTGCTCCGTTGCACTCTTCGGCCAAGGTTATGGCATGGATCCTTGGGTCTTCGCTCCGCTTCGCGTCGCTACGCCCAAGGATGACGACGTCCGGGAGGCCCTAGCCAATTGCGAACGTTTGCGGCGGTTCGCCGAAACGAACAGCGCATCTTAGCGACGACTGCAACCTATCCGCCGAGGAACTAGTATAGGAAGGTTCGACGACCATGGGAAACACGACGAGCCGCGAGGAGCTTGCCGACCTCTACAAAGGCTACATCGCCTGCCTCAACGAACAGGGCTGGGACAATCTCGGCCGCTTCGTCGGCGACGAGGTGCAGTATAACGGCGAGACGATCGGGCTTGCAGGTTATCGCCGGATGCTGGAGGGCGATTTCCAGGCTATTCCCGATCTTCGTTTCAACATTGAGCTTCTGGTCTCAGAGCCGCCGCGCGTGGCAGCCCGCCTGCATTTCGACTGCCGACCGAAAGGCATGTTGTTCGGCCTGCCGGTGAACGGCAAGCGCGTCTCCTTTGCCGAGAACGTCTTCTACGAATTCCAGGACGGGCGGATAAGCGAGGTCTGGTCGGTCATCGACAAGGCCGCGATCCAGGCCCAACTTTAGGGGGAATTGGTCCGCTCAGGCACTATGCTGCGTCAACGCGCGAAAGCGCAGCAGCCCGTGATGGACCGTCAGGTCTTCGTCATAGCGTGCCTCCGCGAATTCCAGCGACAGGCGGGTCTGGCCGCGCGGGCCGACCGAGAGCGCCGCACCGTCGAGGCGCGCCCTGATGCTGTCCATGATGAGACGCGTCTCGGCCTCGCCTTGCGCCTTCGACCAGACATGCAGCGTGATGAGCTGATCATTGTCGTTGTCGGCGCCAGTTTCGAGATCGAAGGCGCTGGTGCGGCCGTAGGTCACGTTGGGAAAGGCGGCCTTGTCGTCGGCACGCTCAAGCAGGCCGGCGCCGCCCAGCAACGCCGACAGCGAGGCGTCGGTCTTCAGTCGCAGGAACAAGGCCTGCATCAAATCGCCAGGCGCCGTCATCTATCGTCCATCGCAAACAGCCTTCGGTTCGTCGCCAACCTGATCGACAACGTAACCACGCTCGCGATCGGATGCCAGATCGCGAATCGTTTTGACTGTAGCGTGAACCGCGAAGGTCTCGAAATTATTACGTTTTCAGACTCACGACACAGGCGCTGCGCCGCCCTCCTCGCTGCGCCGGGCGATGAACTCGTCGAGCACGCCGGCGGTGGCGGCAGCCGATTGCGGCGGCTGGAAATCGGAAAGGATCCGCTTCCAGATGCCGGTGGCACGCTCGGTGGCGGTCTTGCCGCCGAACTGGGTCCAATTGCCGAAATTCGACCAGTCGGCCACCAGTGGTTCGTAGAAGGCCGTGCGGTAGCGCGTCATTGTGTGGGCGGCCGAGAAGAAATGGCCGCCGGGCTGCACCTCGGCGATGGCCTCGAAGCCGATGGCGTCGGCGTCGCCCGGCGTCGTGGCACAAAGCTCGGCGACCGTCTGCAAGGCCTCGATGTCGGTGATCAGCTTCTCGAAGGAGACGCTCAAGCCGCCTTCCAGCCAGCCGGCGGCATGGATGCAGACGGTGGCGCCGGCCAGCACCGAGCCCCACAGCGCGAATTGCGTCTCATGCGCCGCCTGCGCATCCGAAATGTTGGCGGCGCTGCCGCCGCCGGAGCGCCAGGGCAGACCGGTGAAACGCGCGAGCTGGCCGGCACCCAAGGTCGCCTTGATGTGCTCCGGCGTGCCGAAGGCCGGGGCGCCCGACTTCATGTCGACATTGGACGAGAAGGAACCATAGACCACCGGCGCACCGGGGCGCACGATCTGGGCAAGGGTCAAGCCGGCCAGCGCCTCCGCATGCTGCAGCGTCAGCGCGCCGGCGACCGTGATCGGCGCCATGGCGCCCGCCAGGCAGAAGGGCGTGATGATCGATATCTGGCCGGCCTTGGCGAAGTCGATGATGCCTTGCGCCATCGGAATGTCGAGCTGGCGCGGCGAGTTGGTGTTGATGACGGTGTAGCAATGGGCGCCGGCGCGGAACTCGTCCTCCGAGAGGCCGCGCGCCAGCCGCACCATCTCGAAGCTGTCGTCGACCTGCGGCGTGCCGCGCGCGAAGACGAAGGGCAATTTGTCGGAGAGCGTCAGCTGCGCCCGGCCGGTGGCATAGTGGCGGAAGCGGGTATCGACATCCTGCGGCTCGATGCAGGGTCCAAGCATGTGCAGCACATCGAAATGCTGCAGCAGCTTCATGAATTCCTCGAAGACGGCCAGCGTGCCCGGCCGCCGGCCGCGCTCGAGATCGGTGACGTTGGGCGCGCCGGAGCCGGCGAGAAAGGTCATCGTGCCGAGTTCCAGCATCAGGTCGCGGGAGCGGTCGCCGCCATAGGCCTGGATCGAACGCGGCGCGGAGGCAATCGCTGATTCGACCATGTCGCGGCCGATCCTCATCACCTGGCTGTCCTCGTCGACCAGGGCACCGGCCTTGGCAAGAACAGCGCGCGCCTCCGGCAGCAGCACCTTGATGCCGAGTTCTTCCAGCACGCGCAGCGCCGTGTCGTGGATCGCGGCGACCTGGTCGTCGGCAAAGACCGGCTGTGGCAGGAATGGGTTCTTCAGCGAGCGATAGTTCGGGCGGCGGCTCGACTCGCTGCCGGCCTCGCCGGTGCGTCCGCGCCGGCGTTCGCGCCTCAGATCGCGTGCGGCTTCGTCAATCATGCCCAATCCTCCCTATTGCCGCATTGCCTCGCCCTTGGGGTCATAGGGCGAGGCCGCGATGACGAGCGCCGGCCGTTCGACGCCGACAATGTGTACGGAAAGCGTTATCCCCTCCCCGGCGAAATCGTCATCCACCAACGCCAGGGCGACGCTCTTGCCGACGGTGTAGCCATAACCGCCCGAGGTGACGAAACCGACGCGCCGGCCCTTGTGCCAGACCGGCTCGAAGCCGCTGGCATCGGCGTCGACCGCATCGACTTCCAGTGTCACGATCCGCCGTGCGACGCCCGTCTTCTGTTCCCTGAGAGCTGCTTCGCGGCCGATGAAATCGCCCTTGTCGAAAGCGATGAAGCGGTCGAGCCCTGTCTGTCCAGGCGTGTAGCCTTGCGTGAACTCGCGCGACCAGATGCCGAAGCTCTTCTCCAGCCGAAGCGCATTGAGCGCGTAGTAGCCGATCTCGGCGAGGCCAAGATCCTCGCCCGCGGCGAGCAGCGTCTCGCGCAGGCTCGCATGCAGGGTGGCCGGACAGTTGATCTCGAAGCCGAGTTCGCCGGCGATCGACAGCCGGGCGACGCGGGCGCGCACCATGCCGATGTCGAACTCGCCGCAGGCCATGAACGGCAAGGCTTTGGCGGAAATGTCCTGGTACGTGGTGCGTTCGACGATCTTGCGTGCGTTGGGCCCGGTGACGAGGAAGCCGGACATCGCGTCGGAAATGTCGGTGATCGATACGCCGTCCGCCCTATGCGCCTCGAACCAGCGCATGTGGAACTCACGCAAATAGTAGGAGCCCATGATCCAGTATTCGCCGCCGCCCCAGTTGAGCACGGTAAGATCGCCCTTCAGCCGCCCGTCATGGCCAAGCATCGGCGCGAGCTTTGCACGGCCGGGCTTCGGCAGCCTGCTGGCGAGCAGCCGGTCGAGCCAGGCCTCGGCACCGGGTCCCGACACTGCGTAGCGCGAGAAGGCCGTCGTATCGACGAGACCGGCGGCACGGCGGACCTGCAGCACCTCGTCGCCGACGATGTCGAAAGCGTTTGAGCGCTTCAGCGTCGTCTCCTCGCGGAACCCCATCGGCGCGAAATAGGCCGGGATTTCCAGCCCCCAGGATGCCGTCCACTCGCAGCCTGCGGCGCTCATGCCGTCATAGGCGCCCGGACGCTTCAGCGGCCGGCCGGCAGGCAGGCGCTCGTTCGGGAAGGTCATGACGAAGCGGCGGGCGTAGAACTGGCCCGTCGTCTGCTTGAGATATTCGCGGTTGGCGGCAAAGGCGCCGTAGCGGGCGATGTCCATGCCGAAGATGTCGGCCTGCGGCTCGCCGTAGATCATCCATTCGGCCAGCGACTTGCCGACGCCGCCGCCCTGGCTGAAGCCGGCCATGACGCCGCAGGCGACCCAGTAGTTGCTGAGGCCCCGGACCGGGCCAACCAGCGGATTGCCATCCGGCGTGAAGGTGAAGGCGCCGTTCACCCATTTGCGGATGCCGGCCTTCGCCAGGCAGGGGAAGCGTTGATAGGCTTTCGAAAGCTCCGGGCTGATGCGGTCGATGTCCTCGGGGATCAGCTCAATACCGTAATCCCAGGGCGCACCGTCCATATTCCAGTGTTTCGGGTTTTGCTCGTAGACGCCGAGCAGCACACCCTTCCGCTCCTGTCGCAGATAGGAGAAGCCGTCGAGATCGACGGCGAGGCCGAGCTCCTTGTCGAGCGCAGCGACTTCCGGAATGTCCTCGGTGACGAAATAATGATGCTCCATCGGCGTCACCGGCAGGTCGACGCCGACCATGAGCCCGACCTGCTTGGCCCAGAGGCCGCCGGCGTTGACGACATGCTCGGCGACGATCGTGCCTTTCTCGGTGACGACGTCCCAGCCGCCGTCGGCGCGCTGCTTCAGCTCGACGACCCGGTTGCGCAGGATCACGTCGGCGCCGCGCTTCTTCGCGGCGCCGGCATAGGCGTGCGTCGTGCCGTAGGGATCGAGGTGGCCCTCGTTGGAATCGTAGAGGCCGCCCAGCACGTCGCTGACATCGACGATCGGGCAGATCTCCTTGATCTCCTCAGGCGTCACCAGCCGGGCCGTCTCGATGCCGACCGACTGGAACACAGCCCAGGCCGATTTCAGCCATTCCCAGCGCTGCGGGTCGCTCGCCATGTTGACGCCGCCGGTCATGTGCAGCCCGGCATTCTGGCCGGACTCGGCCCCGATCTCGCGGTAGAGCTTGATCGTGTAATCCTGCAGCGCCGCGACATTGGGGTCGGCATTGAGCGCATGGAAGCCGGCGGCCGCGTGCCAGGTCGAGCCTGCGGTCAGCTCGGCGCGCTCGATGAGCGCCACATCGCTCCAGCCGAAGCGCGTCAGGTGATAGAGCACCGAGGCGCCGACCACGCCTCCCCCAATGACGATTGCCCGGTAATGCGACTTCACGAGCTCTCTCCCTCTCGTTGAAGGCTCCAAGATATATGGCCTGGACATATATGTCTAGACACTTCTGTCCAGAGCTTGCGCGCAGCTTTGCGCCGTGCCTATTGTGCGGCCATGATCATGACCGCCCCCCAGGCCGAACCGACGCCCGGCAACATCAAGGTTACGCGCTCGGACTGGATCAATCTGGCGCTTGAAACGCTGATTTCGGACGGCATCGAGAGCGTGCGCGTGTTACCGCTCGGCCACAAGCTCGGCGTCTCGCGCTCAAGCTTCTACTGGTATTTCAACAGCCGGCAGGACCTGCTCGACCAGTTGCTCAAGCATTGGCACGACACCAACACCACCGCGATCGTCGAGCGTGCCAGGCGCCCTGCCGAAACCATCATCATGGGCGTGATGAACGTCTTCGAATGCTGGGCCGACGAGCGCCTGTTCGACCCCAGGCTGGATTTCGCCGTTCGCGAATGGGCAAGGCGCTCGGACGATGTGCGGCGCATGATCGACCAGGCCGACGACGAGCGCCTCAGCGCCATCCGCGACATGTACCGCCGGCATGGCTACGACGACGAGGATGCCTTCATCCGCGCCCGTGTGCTCTACTACATGCAGATCGGCTACTACGTGCTCGACCTCAAGGAGCCGGTCGAGGCCCGGGTCAGCCACCTTGCCGCCTATCTGCGCTCCTTCACCGGCCAGGAGCCGACCGAAGCGGATGTGGCGCATTTCATGCGCTTCATCGCGGCGCGGTGATATCGCCGCGCACGCACGATCAACCTTAGTGTTCAACAAAGCTTGGGTGTGGCTTCGCTGCCCTTGTGAGCGGTGCTAAAATGGTCGATTAGTCTTTGAGGGGTGGCGCCCGAAACCGACCATGCGGTTTCGGTCGAAAGCGCGTTGGGGCGGAAGTCTGGAATGGCAAGTCCTTCGAAACCACGCAAGAGAAGAGGCCGGATCGCCTCTGCGGCTCTTGCCGTCGACGCGTGGCTCGATTCCTCCCTCTATGAGATCAGCTTCAAGGCGCGCGAATTCTGGGAAGCGGCAACCATCTTTTCCCGCCGATTCCGCCTTCACGGATGGCGGCGCGCCATCATCGAGGTGCTGAGCGAAGGCTTCACCATGGGCGCCGGCGGCTTCGTGGTGCTGTTGGCGCTGGCGATGCCTGCCTTCGAGATCACCGGCGGCGACTGGCGCAACCAGGGCGACTTCGCCGTCACCTTCCTCGACCGCTACGGCAACGAGATCGGCCAGCGCGGCATCATCCAGCGCGATTCCGTGCCGGTCGACGAGATGCCCGACATCGTCATCAAGGCGGTGCTGGCGACCGAGGACCGGCGCTTCTTCGATCATTACGGCATCGACGTTCTCGGCCTGTCGCGCGCGATCTTCGAGAATGTGCGCGCCAATTCGGTCGTCCAGGGCGGCTCCAGCATCACTCAGCAGCTCGCCAAGAACCTTTTCCTGTCCAACGAGCGAACCCTCGAGCGCAAGATCAAGGAAGCTTTTCTCTCACTATGGCTGGAGGCGAACCTCTCCAAGAAGGAGATCCTGCAGCTCTATCTCGACCGCGCCTATATGGGCGGCGGCACGTTCGGCATCGAGGCGGCGGCGGATTTCTATTTCGGCAAGAGCGTCAAGGACCTGAATCTCGCCGAGGCGGCGATGCTTGCCGGCCTGTTCAAGGCGCCGACCAAATACGCCCCGCATATCAACCTGCCGGCCGCCCGCGCCCGCGCCAATGTGGTGCTTTCCAACCTCGTCGACGCCGGCTTCATGACCGAGGGCCAGGTGCTGCAGGCCAGGCTGCATCCGGCCGACGTCGTCGACCGCGGCGAGCAGAAGAGCCCCGACTATTTCCTCGACTGGGCCTTCGACGAGGTCAAGAAGATCGCCAAGCCCGGCCAGCATTCGCTGGTCGCCCACACCACTTTCGACGCCAACATCCAGAAGGCGGCGGAAGAGTCGGTCGAGTTCCACCTTCGCCAGTTCGGCAAGGAATACAACGTCACCGAAGGCGCGGTGGTGGTGATCGAGACCAATGGCGCGGTGCGCGCCATCGTCGGCGGCCGCGACTATGGCGCCAGCCAGTTCAACCGCGCCACCAAGGCGCTGCGCCAGACCGGGTCGTCGTTCAAGCCTTATGTCTATGCCACCGCGATGGAGCACGGCTTCACGCCGGACTCGGTGGTTTCCGGCGGCGCGATCAGCTGGGGCAGCTGGTCGCCGCACAACTACAATGGCGGATCAGCCGGCAAAGTCACGCTGATCACCGCGATCGCCAAGTCGATCAACACCGTGCCGGTGCGGCTCGCCAAGGATTATCTCGGCATCGGCCCGATCAAGGCGATGGCGGAATCGATGGGTGTCGAGTCGCCGCTGGAATCGCACAAGACCATGGTGCTCGGCACATCCCTCATGACGGTGATGGACCAGGCGACGGGCTACAGCGTATTTGCGCAGAACGGCTTCGTCGGCTCAAGGCACGGCATCACCCAGCTTGTCACCCGCACCGGCGACGTGGTCTATGATTGGACCAAGGACGCGCCGCCGCCGCACCGGGTGCTATCGGAAAAGGCGCTGCATTATATGAACACGATGCTGGCGGCGGTGCCGGTGATCGGCACGGCCAGGCGCGCCCAGCTTCCCAACATCGTCGTTGCCGGCAAGACCGGCACCACCCAATCCTACCGCGACGCCTGGTTCGTCGGCTTCACCGGCAATTACACGGCCGCCGTGTGGCTCGGCAATGACGACTTCACGCCGACCAACAAGATGACCGGCGGTTCGCTGCCGGCGATGGTGTGGCAGCGGCTGATGGTCTATGCGCATCAGAACATCGACCTGAAACCGATCCCTGGCCTCGATCATCCGTGGGTCGACCCGGAAGTGGCGGCCAAGGCCGAGGAAGCGGCGAAGAAGGAGGCCGCGGATGCCGCGGCACAGGCGAAGGCCGAGCGGCCGCCGGTGCTCTCCAGCCGCACCACCCAGACGCTGAGGGACATCACCAAGGCATTCCAGGCAGCGCCGGTCCTCGACGCACCTACCCTGCCGGAGACGCTGTCGGCGCTTTAAAGCGCGTCGCGATCTTTCAGATTCGCTCCATGCGCTTTAGGTTTTTGATTTTACGCATGTCTTTGTCCCGAAACCGGTTCCCACTTTCGGGAGACATGCTTTAAGTCTTTGTTTTAATGCTTGTCTTTCGCAAAACCGCTGCGCACTTTTGGGCGACGTGCATCTGCGTTAGCGAAGACTGGGCAATCTGAGACGAGCCCACTCGCCAGGTGGAATCTCAGCGCCGACACGGAAGCTGAACGACAAGACCCTCGTCGCATCGGCATCGACCTCGCACCGGAAGCCCAGGCGGTACCATGTGGTTGTCGTGCTGAACGCGGCCTCCGGAGGGCTAAGAACATTGCCCACCTTCAGCGGAATGGATGGCAGCCATTTGGGAGAATAAGAGGCGTCCCGCAATTCCTGGTTCAAAACGCTGCCGCAAAGGTTGGCAACCCGCTGATCGCGAGGCACGCCGCTCATGGAGCTTGTGGCCAGCGCATCGCCGGTGGCGCCCTGCGAGTAGAGTTTTCGGACACCTGGAAGGCCCGAATAGGTCGGCGATCCGGCAACGGCGGCGTTGGTGGAACCTGGCGTCCCGCCGCTCCTGCTTCGGGACTTCGGGATCTTTGCAGGCCTGAACTTCAGCGCATTTACGGGTTTTGGCTTTGGCTTTTCGGCCGCGGCCGGAAGCTCGACCTTACCGTCGCTCTCAGCACCCAACGGCGTTGGCGCCACGGTTGTTTGCTTTTCGGCGGTTTGCGCTCCTGCCTGTTGCTTCTCTGCCTGCTGTTTATCCGCGTCCTGGGCTGCCTGCTTTTCCTCACTCTGCGTAGGCTTGGCGTCCGTCGCGGCGGTTTCCGGCTTCTCGTCAGCCTTGCTTTGATTCGCCGGCTGGTCGGCGTCTGCCGGCGCTGCAGATTGGTTCTCTGCAGGCTTCGGTACGGCAGGCGGCTTCGACTCATTATCCTTGGCCGGCAACGGCTTGTTGTCTCGATCGCCGCCTCCATCCAGGGATTTCCTCGGGCCGGTATCCTTGTCACCATACTGAAAAACGGGCTTTAGCACCGCGATTGGCGGTGGCTTCGGCGGCTGCTTTTCCGGCAGAGGCGGCTTTTCAACTTTCTGCTCGGGCGGTTTTTCAGCCTTCGGTTCCGGCGGCTTTTCGGCGTTGGGTTCTTTTGGCCGCGGCGCGGGCGGAGGCTTCGGTTTCGGCTGCTCGGGCGGAGGCACAAGCGCGACATTGACTGGCTGTTCCTGATCCGACTGTTGGGCAGGCCTCGGCAGGCTGTAGACCAGAAACGCTGCGATGAGCGCATGCAGGATCAGCGATGCGGGCAAGGCCCACGCTAAATTCCAGCGTCGTTCTTCTATCTCGCCCTTCATCCCGATCGATGTGGAACGAAATCGCGGCGGCTTCAAGCACGGGCATCGGATCGGAGCGAACTACTACCTTTTCACAGTGATAAAGACGCGGGCCGCCTTGTGCGACGCTAGCTTCTGACGGCCTCGTCAATGACCGCTATCGCGTCGACCTCAATCAGATAGCCTGGGGACATTATCGCGACCCCGACCACCACATTCGCTGGCTTGTGATCTCCAAACAGCGAAATCTGCGCTTCTTCGATGATCGGAACGTGTTCATCGCGCTTATAGTCGACAATGTAGATTGTGATCTTGCAAACTTGCTCAGGCCGTGCACCTGCCGCACTGAGCGCCCGGCCGAGATTGCTGAATGCCAGGCGCGCTTGCGCCGCAAAATCACCATACCCAACGAGCTTGCCATGTATGTCTTCGGGTTGCTGACCTGAGACGAATACCAGCTTGGATCCCGTCGCGACGACAACCTGTGTGTACATCTCTGGAACTGGCAGACCATCTGGGTTGATGAGTTCGAGCGCCATTGAATAATCTCCTTCTTCGTTCGACTGAAATCGACATTGGTGATCACCGCGTCGCCGGCACACGGGACGATGGCAAAGCGTCGGCGCTGGTGCGTGGCGGTCTAGCCGCCTGCAGCGCCGCATGAGGCATCGATGATCAGGAGGTCGCAGGGCGGAATCTCGCCCATGACTGGCCGGTCGTCAACACCGGGAATGCGGCGCTGCTTGTTCGATAGAAAGACTTCATGGCAGTGTGCCATGTGCATGAGCGCCGAAGCGCAGGAAGCACCCATTTGCAGGCCGGCATCACCTGAATATCGCCGCGCCTTGGAGCAAGCCGGCTTGCCACGAGGCCCCGCGCCGCGATATCCCGAACAACCTCCTCTGTTCCGGCCCTTCATGCTCAGAAACGCATTCCTCACGCTGCTTTCGCTTGCCATGGCCATCGGCCTGGGCGGCGGCAGCGTTTGGTACGCGCTCAACGCGCAGGACGGCGTCGGCGCGATCCGCATCGGCCAATGGACCGCCTTTCCCGAAATCGGCACCCAGGCGGCCGACCCCTATTCGAAGGCGCGTGTGGCGCGCGAGGGCGTGCTGGCGCTCGGCCAAGCGGAGGGGCTGTCCTTCGTCGCCGAGCGCGACGAGGCCGGCGAGCCGCTGAAACGGGAATGCGCCTACACGATCGAGGGCGGCTATCCGACGGCCCGGTTCTGGACGCTCTATGCCGCCGACCACTCGCTCGGCGTCATCGGCACCGGCAAGGCGAGACACGCGGCGCTGCAATCCTACGAGGTGCTGCGCCGGCCGGACAATTCGGTCGTCATCTCCGTCGGCGACCGCCCTGCGCCCGGCAACTGGCTGCTCACCAACGGCTTCGGCAAGATGTATTTCGTGCTGACCTTCTACGACACGCCGATCGCGTCGAGCACCGGGCTTTCCGACGTGACGCTGCCGCGCATCCTGAAGGCGGGCTGCCATGCGTAGCCTGCTGCACGCGCTCATCCTCGGCCTGCTCGGCGCCGGCATCGTGCATATCGTTGTGCTGTTCCTGGTGCCGGAATTTTCCGAGCGCGACGCCTGGTCGCGGCTGGCGCTGGCCTCCGACCTCTACAAGATGACGCGGCTTGACGCGGAGGCCGGCGTCGCGCCGGTGGTGAAGTCGGTCGACCCGATGTTCTACGCAGCTGCCTGCCGCTTCGATCTCGCCGACGGGCTGGTGCGGATCCGGGCACCGGGCGACGTGCCGTTCTGGTCGGCTTCGGTCTATGACCGCAACGGCCACAACATCTATTCTTTCAACGACCACAATGCGAACGGCGAGAAGCTCGATGCCGTGGTGCTGACACCGGCGCAGATGATCGACGTGCGGCGCGATCTTCCGGAGGAGCTTCAGGGCGCGATCTTCGTCGAGGCGCCGATCGAGGAAGGCATCCTCGTCGTCCGCGCCTTCGTGCCGGACGACAGCTGGAAGCCGATCGTGTCACGCTTTCTCGAGCAAAGCGCCTGCGAGCTGCAGGATTATTAGCGTTTGCCGCAGTTCCGGACGGAAAACCGCTACACACTTTTCCTGCCTCTGGTTAGACCGTCAATGGTGCGGGACGGGAGGCCGAGGCGAACCTGGCTTGTCCGCGTCGCCCGGACGCGCCGCGCCGACCTGCGGCGGCTGCTCGTAGCGGACGCCGGGGAAGATGATGACCGCCGCCGCCGTATCGGTAGCGTGATTTACTCGATTGACCGATGCCGTTCTCGGCACAAAAGACAGGACCATGCCCATGGTTCGCGCATTCCTCTCGGTTTGACCGGAGCCCAACGCAACGCCTCCAAAGTTGATTAAGACGGGCAGAGGGTTAACGGAGCGCTAACGGATCGCGGCTAATTTGACCTTTGTTCCCTGGAGATGCGAAACCGGCCCGGCCGGATTGCGCAGGGCCGGGTCTGTGTCGAGTATCGGGCGTATCCTCCGTGTCATCTTCGGATTTCAGGCAAATCGCTATCCGGACCGAAGCTGGAAAAGCCGAAAGGCTGTTCCGCGCCGCCGTATCGGCGTTCTGCTCGCTGACACGTCCCTCTCGCCGCGAGATCGCCCAGCTCGAGGATCTGACGCTGCCGCTGTTCGACGAGGTGTCGGTCGAATCGCGCCGCTATGTCGCCGCCGCCCTTTCCGAATGCGAGTATGCGCCGGCCGCGCTGGTGCGGCGGCTGGCCGAAGAACCGGTCGAGATCGCGGCACCGCTGCTTACCCGCTCGAACGCGCTGAGCGACATCGACCTCATCGCGCTGATTGGCCGCCATGGCCTGCCGCACGCGCGCACGATCGCCCGCCGCAAGGCGCTCAATGCGACCATCGCCCAGCTGATCCGAGCGCTGGAGAGGCCGACGCTGGTCAAGACGCGGCCGCCGGAGACGATCACCAAGCTCGCGCCGGTGAAACCGGCGCCCGCCGACACCGCGGAAGACAAACAACCGGTTCCCGGCGAAGCCGAGGAGGGTGCGCGGCGCCGCCTGCGCTCGATGATGCGGCCCACCGGCGACGGCGTCGCCGTCAACCTGTTCCTCGGCCAGCCAACCTATGTGAAGCTGCGCGAGACGGCGCTGACCGGCAATGCCGCCTTCTTCCAGACAGCGCTTGCCGATGCGCTCGACGTCGATTTCACCACGGCCCGCTCGGTGACCGAGCAACCGAGCTACGCCGCGCTGCTTTCGGCGCTCAAGGCGCTCGACCTCAGCGAAGACAGGGCCTTCCTGATCGCGGTCGCCGTCTATCCCGGCGAGTTCCCGCATCCGCAGGCGATCCGGCTGTTCCTCGACCGCTACCGGCTGCTGCATCGCGAGGCAGCGCTCGACAAGGTGCGGACCTGGAAGGCCGAGACCCTGTCGCGGGCGATTCGCGGCAACGCCGCCGACGCGGCGACTACCGAGCGCCGGGAAGCGTCGAACAGTGACGGTTTAGCCACCAACCTCAAGGCGTCCTAGAGCGATTCGGCGTCCGGAAGAATCGCCGATCAGCTCGCGCGAGGCGAAGGTCCGAATGAGCCGTGGGTGCTCGACGGTCCTGCGATATCTCAGCGTTCTTCTCGCTTTTTTTGGGAATAGAGCTACGCAGGGCTGCGTTGAGGACAGTGAAAGGGTCATGACCCTTTCACTAAACGCGCCGCCCTTGCCCCTGCAGAAGCCTTCCGACCACCTCAAGGTTGGGCGTTGGACGCGACGCTGAACATCCTCACAATGATTGGAGAACCCAATGATGCGAACACTTGTGTTCTTTGCGACGCTTTCGTTGCTTGCCGGCCCCGCGTCGGCATCCGATCATCTCTTCACTGCCGTAGGAGCAGGTGGCTTGACGACATCGAGCCAACCTTTCCAGAACGGCACAGATAACCCAGGCCGACCGGGCACTTCCGTCTCAGGCGAAGGTAGTCCGCTGTCGGGAGACGAGCATACGGTGCCTGCGACGGAAACGGCGACAGGTGCCACGTCCAAGACCCCACCGTCGGTTGATCAGGGCAAGACGGCGCCGGCGGCCAACGCACGCTGACAGTCGCCTTGCCGAACAATCCAGGTAGTTCAGCGTTTGGCTGAAACGCTGAACTGCTCTGATTTGTTTTTGCAAGATCCCGAACAGGCCGAGGCCTATTCCGCTTTGACGGACAGAAGTTCTTCGACAGGAGCAGCTCCCGCCTCGATCTCGATCACCCAGATGTCGGGATCGAATTTTTTTTCTCTCTCCAGCCGCGCATCGAATGCTGCGGCTTCGTCGCCGGAGTCGAGCATGGTGAAGAAGCGCTCGTCGGGCTTGGCCGAATCGTAGCTCGTCTGCGGCGCCGGTCCGTAGAGAGCCACCTCCCCCAGCCGCCCACGCGACAGCACGAAGACGGCGCCCGCCTCGGTCGCACCGCGCTTGACCACGGCGGCAAAACCGCCGGCGCCGAACACGCGGCGCACAAGAGCCGACACCCAAAGATCGGTGGTCACGCGCATGGCAGGATTCCGGATGGCATGCGCGGTTCCTTACTTGGCTTTTGCCAAGTTGGCGCGGTGACGAGCATCCAGTTCGGAAAAGACTTCATCGGCCGGGATGCCCCTCGCCGGATTCTGCCGAAGCTCGGCGAGACGGGAGGGTATTTCGCTGCGCAGCCACTTCTCCCGCTCCGCCTCGAAATCTTCAAGCATCCGCAGGCCCGCATGGACAACCTCGCTGGCATTCTTGCAGCGGCCGGATTCGACCTGTTTGCGGATGAAGTTTGGCATCGCGACCTCGTGCCTTGGCATGGCCCCAATAGCAATAGATGTCAGACATTAGGACCTTTGGTTTCGACTTTATGCGCCATTCCTGCTCGTTGGCCTTCCAACGGCAAGCGTAGAAGAAACCGTGATTGTCGGAGGACCGGGCGCTCGCTGCCGACAGGATACGATACGCGACGGGACAAATCCCGACTCAGTTCGTCAGGCCGATCTCGCGCATCTTGACGTAGACAGCTTCGTCCGGCTCGCCGGTTTCGGGCAGGCCGAACAGCGCCTGGAACTCCTTGATCGCGGCCTTGGTGCGGGTGCCGACGACGCCGTCGAGCTGCATTTCGTCATTGCCGAATGCCTTGAGGCCAGCCTGGATCTTAATGATGCGGGCGTCGGGCGTCTGCGTTGCACCATCGGCCGGGGCGGAGACCGGAATTGCCGCCGGGGCCGGCTTGGCGGCCTGGGCCGTTGCGCCATCGGCCGGCCGCGGCGCCGGGTGCGGAATGGCCGCGGTCGTCTGCCTGGCGCCGAGCTGATCGAGCAGCGCGCCGTCGATCTCGCCCGATCCCGGCAAGCCGACCTTGAGCTGATAGGCCTGGATGGCCTTGCGCGTGGCGGGCCCCGTGAGGCCGTCGACCGTGCCGTCGTAGAAATTGAGGTCCTTCAAGATGCCCTGCACCTGCTGGACGACCGGGTCGGGCTTGGGAGCCGGCTGCACCGGCGCCTGGCGCACGATATTGATGGTGGTCTCCGGTTCGTCGGAGACGGTGTGCGGGAAATTCTCGATGCTCCTGGTGGCGAAGAAGGCGCCTGTGTGCGGGAAGGGCTGGTACCAGAGCGCGTTGGCCGAAACGTAGAAGAGCGTCACCAGGAAGGCGGTCGAGCCGCCGACCAGAACCGGATTTCGCGAGATCACCTGGCCGACGGCCACAGCGCCCTCGGCAAGGACGCCGCGCTCGGGTTCGACCACCTTAGGCCGTCTTGCGGAGCGAGCCATTGCTGTCCCCATCTGCATCCCCCTTCGGCTTTGCAACCGGCATCGGCAGCACCCCGATCGGCGCGCCCGAGCGCCGCTTCGGCCCGTTCACCGGCAGGCTGATCGTCACCGTGGTGCCTTCGCCCGGGGCGCTCTCGATCGACATCGTGCCCTCGTGCAGCGCCACCAGGCCCTTGACCAGCGACAGGCCGAGCCCGGTTCCCTCGAAACGGCGCGTATAGTCGTTCTGGATCTGCATGAACGGCTTGCCGAGATTGGCCATATCCTCCTCGGCGATGCCGATGCCGGTGTCGCTGACCCAGAAATGCAGCCGCGAGCCGACGCGCTTGGCGCCGATCACCACATTGCCGCCGTCGGGCGTGAACTTCACGGCGTTCGAAACGAGATTGATCAGGATCTGCTGCACGGCGCGGCGGTCGGCGTTGATCTCGCCGGCGTCCGGCGCCACCTGCGCGGCGAGCGCGATGCTCTTGGCGTCGGCCAGCGGCCGCATCATCGAGCGGCACATATCGACCGCCTCGACGAAGCGGAACGGTTCCAGCTCGGTCGCATAGGCGCCGGCCTCGATGCGCGAGACGTCGAGGATCGAGGTGACGACGGACAGGAGATGCTGGCCGGACTCCCTGACCAGGCCGACATATTCCTTCTGGCGAGGATCGCGGAAGGCGCCGAACATCTCGTGCAGCAGCATGTCGGAGAAGCCGATGATGGCGTTGAGCGGCGTGCGCAGCTCGTGGCTGACCACCGCCAGGAAACGGCCCTTGGCCACTTCGGCGGCCGCGGCGGCTTCCTTCGCCGAGGCAAGCTCTTCGCGCAGAGCAGCGACGTCGTCGTTCTCGCGCAGCACGAGGGTGAAGACCTCCGGCTCGAGCCCGCCGCGCATCAATTCCAGGCGGAACGGGCGGAAATTGTCGGCCGAGCCGCCACCGTCGCGCGGCAGCCGGATGCGCAGGTCGAGCCGGCGCTTCGGCGCGCCCTCGCGCATGTCCGCGAGCGCGGTGAGATAGGCAACGCGGTCGGAAAGATGGACGCGCTCGAACAGACCCGTGCCGAGCAAGAGCTCCGGCGCCAGCTTCAGAATGGAACGCGCCTTGGCCGAAGCGTCGAGCACGTCGCCCTGGCGGCCGACGCGCAGCACCACGGCGTCGATGATCTCCTCGAGGCGGTCGGCCGCGGGCTCAGCCTGGCGCCCGCTGGCCGGATTGGCGAAGGCCGCCGCGCGGGGCAGCAGCGTCAGCGCCCAGGCAAGCGGCAACAGCCAGTGCCAGCTGGCGATCCCGGCCGCGCCGAGCGGCACCAACTGGTTCGCGAAGGGCTGCAGCAGAATGGCGGCAAGAGCCGCCAGCGCGCCCGAAAGTGCTGCGCGCCGTGAGCCGGCGATCCACCAGGCTTCGACCGGCAAAGCGACGGCAAGCAGGGCTACCGGCGAGGCCAGACCGCCTGCCGCGGCAATAGCGCCAGCAAGTGCGATACCACCAATCGTAACCGCCGTACGGCCGGCAAGCGCCATGCGGCCGGTGGCGGCGACCAGAAGCGCGGCGAACCAGCATAGGCCGAAAGCGGCAAAGATCGCGCCCACGGTAACGGCCGCACCGAGACTTGAGGTGACCAGCGTCACCGCCGCGCCCGCGGCGAGAAACGGAGCGGCGAGCATGACGCCGATGAAGCGGCGCTGACGCAGGCGCTCAGTCTCGCCCGTGACGGTAGGGTGAACCATGCGTTCGCAGCCGGCGGCAACCGCGCCAGGCAGATGAACGTATCTGGTCGTAATCGAACTCAACGCACTCGTACCCGGTCGTGAAACTGCCCTGCTTTGCAGGTGAATCTTAATTGGCTTGAAACTGGCATCCAGCGTTTAAGGAATGGATAAGGCAGACGAGGCGATCGCCGCGCCCGCGGCAAATATTGGGACGCCGGCATGGGAAAGCCGGTCGATCTGCCCCCATGGTAAATGGAGCGTTAGCCGCAGCCGGCGCACCCGGTCTTCTGAAAACCCAGCGCCGGCGCCGGCTCTTGCCGAAATTTCCATGTTAAAACAGATATATAGATGGTTATCGTAAAGTTAATGCAATCGATGAGACTTGAATGAAATCAATCTCGAAAACCAATCCTTTCGAATTTATCTAAAATTTGAAGAAAATTCGCGGCTTCGGCGCAAGCCGTCCTTTGCGCGCCCGTGCCACTATCCTGCCCATAAAAGAGGTCATGCCGATGGATGCATGATCCTGTCACGACGAGAGGCATTGAGATGGGCTTTCTGATCAGGATGGCTTTCTGGTTTTCGCTGGTGCTTCTGGCACTGCCGCTCAGCGTCGGCCCCGACGAGGATGGCCGCGAGGCGGTCGGGCCGATCCAGGCGCTGTTTGCGGCGCGCGAGGCGGTCGGCGACATTGCCGGCATCTGCGAGCGCAAGCCGGACGTCTGCGAGACCGGCAAATCGGCCATGCACACCATCACTGTTCGCGCCCAGGAAACCGCCAAGATCGCCGCCGCCATGCTGGACGACAAGCAGTCGGAAAAGGCAGCCGCGCCCGAGGCGAAGGTTGCGGAGACTTCTGTCGAGACCACCGGCAGCGTTGCCGAAGACGTCGTGCTGCCCGCCAAGGTCAACATCCCGGTGATGCTGACGGCGAAGAACTGAGATTCTTTTTCAACCGTTCGCTCGGCTTCTTTAGTTTTGGCGCAATTCCGGACGGAAAACCGCTACGCACTTTTCCTGGAATTGCTCTCTGTTTAGTTTTTGGCGCAATTCCGGACGGAAAACCGTTTCACACTTTTCCTGGAATTGCTCTAACGCCGCGGGCCCGTCCGACCTCTCGACGCCCGCGGCGTCTTTCTTTTTCCGTGACGCGGCGGCGCCGGGTCACTATATGCGGGCAATGAGGACCTCGATCGAAACGATCCGCGACGATTTCTCCCTGCTCGACGAGTGGGAAGACCGCTACCGCTATGTGATCGAGCTCGGCGAGGCGCTGCCGCCTTTTCCCGAGGCCGAACGCACCCCGGCCAACAAGGTGCCGGGCTGCGTCAGCCAGGTATGGCTGACGACCGAGCAAGGACCGGGCGTCGATCCGGTGATCCGCTTCCAGGGCGATTCGGACGCCCACATCGTGCGTGGCCTCGTCGCCATCATGCTGGCGCTGTTCTCGGGCCGGCCGGCCAGCCAGATCCAGAGCACCGACGCGGAAGTGACGCTGAAAGAGCTCGGCCTCGACGAGCATCTGTCGCCGCAGCGCGCCAACGGGCTTCGCTCGATGATCAAGCGCATCAAGCGCGAAGCGGATGCCGCCTTGAAGCAGACGGCCTGACTCTTCGCCTTCCTGAAAGCAAAACGGCGCCCCAAGGGCGCCGTCGAATTGCCGAACGCGAGCGGCGCGGTCAGCGACCCTTGCGCTTGCGGCCGAGGCCCATCTTCTTCGCCAGTTGCGAACGGGCCGCGGCGTAGTTCGGAGCGACCATTGGGTAGTTGGCGTCAAGACCCCACTTCTCGCGGTATTCTTCCGGAGTGAGGTTGTAATGGGTCATCAGGTGGCGCTTCAGCGACTTGAACTTCTTGCCGTCTTCGAGACAGACGATGTAGTCGTCATGCACGGAGCGCTTCGGGTTGACGGCCGGCTTCTGCTTCTCGGCCGATGGCTGCTCGCTCGTGCCGCCGACGCGGCCGAGCGCGGCATGGACATCGGCGATCAGGTTCGGCAGTTCGCCGACCGGCACCGGGTTGTTGCTGACATAGGCTGCGACGACATCGGCGGTCAGCTCGATCAGCGCGTCACTATTCCTTGAAGGTGTTTCGACGATATCCATTGTGTTCAGGCCCCAACGAGAGTTTGTTTTTAGACTGCGCCCTTTTTCTGGGATTGGGCATCGCGCGAATTTCATATAGGCAAGCCTCTGCGATTCGCGTCGCGCTATCTTAATGACGCTATGCTGCAAGTAAGTCAATTCGCTTATTGAATTATATTCGGCGATATTCATCAAATATTGCCAATTCAGCTTCAAAAATTCGTGCGCCGTGTAACTTAGCGAGATTTTTCTGGCCGGACCAGATCGGCCTGACGCTACGTCAAGTACGCTTTACACCTCGGGCAGCGCCAAAGAAAGTCGTCAATGCTTGACAAATGCTTGGCCGCCAGCACGGAGAATCCTGCAGACCACAGGCTGCAAGAACACTCATCCTCGCGTGGAGCGGGCAACGCAGATGGCCGCGACAGATCTCTCAATAGGGCGCGATATATTTGCCGTAGACCCAGCCGGTGATGAAATGACCGTTCTGTGCCGGATCGTGCCAGACCTCGCACCAGCGATATCGGATCGCCTGCCGCTGCTTCCAGTGCGGCTGGCCGGCAATGTCGAGCAGATCCATCCCGCCCGTGCAGCGGCCGGTCATCTGCAAGACGGTGCCATTCGGATAGGCGGCCTGCTTTTGCGATGTGTTTGACGGATATTTGCGCGCGTTGAGCGTGTCGCCGAACGGCACGCCCGCCACTTGCCAGGCGGCGAATACGGTTGCATGAGACTGACCGGAAAAGGCCAGCACTGTCGAAGCGACGGCAAAAGCCGCGGCGGCGCGAACATAGGATCTCATCTTTTCCCCCTTCAACTTACTTCTGTAGACCACCTTGAACCCCGCCCCTTGAACCCCTGCTGAGCGGCGTGTTCATTTGCCATTCAAGCAAATTCCACAGCGAGACGTAATGACCAGACCTTTCGCCTTCCCGACCGCCAACCCGCCGCGGCCCGACAAACGCCCCGTCTTCGATGTGCATCACGGCATCACCCGCACCGACGACTATACCTGGATGCGCGCCGACAACTGGCAGCAGATGTTCAGGGATCCATCGCTCCTCGACGGCGCCATCCGCGCCCATCTCGAGGCCGAGAATGCCTACCAGGCGGCGCTGATGGCCGACACGGCCGAACTGCGGGCCAAGCTGTTCGCCGAGATGAAGGGGCGCATCAAGGAAGACGACTCCACCGTGCCGATGAAGGACGGTCCTTATGCCTATGGCTCGTCCTTCCGGCAGGGCGGCGAGCAGCCGCGCTACTTCCGCACGCCGCGCGACGGCGGCGCCGACGAGATCCTGCTCGACGGCGACGCGGAAGCCGAAGGCAAGCCCTATTTCCGTCTCGGCGGCGTCGACCATTCGGCCGATCACAGGAAGCTGCTCTGGGCGTTCGACGACAGGGGTTCGGAATTCTTCACGCTGCGCGTGCGCGATGTCGCCAGCGGCAAGGAACTGGCCGACCAGATCCCTGATACCGGTGGCGGCGGTGTGTGGAACGCCGGCGACGACGGCTTCTTCTACACCCGCCTCGACGACAACCACCGCCCGTCAAAAGTGTTCTTCCATGCACTTGGCGACAGGCTTGAAAACGACCGGCTGATCTATGAGGAGACCGACCCGGGGTTCTTTATGGATGTCAGCGGCACGCGCTCCAACGACTGGATCATGATCGGCATCAACGACCATGAGACATCGGAATACCGGCTACTGCGCGCCGGCGAGCCGTTGGCCGAGCCGACGCTGGTAGCGGTCCGCGAAGCCGGCCTGCAATATGATCTGGAGGAAGGCGGCGACGTCTTCTTCATCCTCACCAATGCCGATGGCGCCAAGGATTTCAAGATCATGACCGCGCCGGCCGAAGATCCGGTGCGCGCCAACTGGAAGGAACTGGTGCCGCATGAACCCGGCCGGCTGATCCTGTCGGTGCTCGGCTTCAAGCATCACATGGTCAGGCTGGAGCGCAAGGAAGGCCTGCCGCGCATCGTGGTACGCGACCGCTCGAACGGCGACGAACATTTCATCTCCTTTGACGAGGAGGCCTTCTCGCTCGGTCTCTCCGGCTCCTACGAATACGACACCGAGGTGATGCGCTTCACCTATTCGTCGATGACGACGCCGGCGCAGGTGTTCGACTACAACATGCGCACCCGCGAGCGCGCGCTTTTGAAGACGCAGGAAGTGCCTTCGGGCCACGATCCGGAGCGCTATGTCACACGTCGGCTGATGGCGCCTGCCGCCGACGGCGAACTGGTGCCGATCTCGCTCCTGCACCACCGCGACACACCCCTCGACGGCTCGGCTCCCTGCCTGCTCTACGGCTACGGCTCCTACGGCATCGCGGTGCCGGCGGCGTTCAACACCAACTGGTTCTCGCTCGTCGATCGCGGCTTCGTCTTCGCCATCGCGCATATACGCGGCGGCAAGGACAAGGGCTATGGCTGGTACGACGACGGCAAGCGGGCGCACAAGATGAACACCTTCACCGACTTCATCGCCTGCGCGCGCCATCTGGTGGCCGAGCGTTACACGCAACACGACCGCATCGTCGCCCAAGGCGGCTCGGCCGGCGGCATGCTGATGGGGGCGATCGCCAACATGGCGCCCGAGAGTTTCGGAGGCATCGTCGCCGAAGTGCCGTTCGTCGACGTGCTCACCACCATGCTCGACGCCAGCCTGCCGCTGACGCCGCCGGAATGGCCCGAATGGGGCAACCCAATCGCTTCCGCCGACGACTACAACACGATCGCGGCCTATTCGCCCTACGACAATGTCGCTGCGCTCGACTATCCACCGATCCTGGCGCTGGCCGGGCTCACCGATCCGCGCGTCACCTATTGGGAGCCGGCCAAATGGGTGGCCCGGCTGCGCGACCGCAAGGCCGGCGACAACCCGGTGCTGTTCAAGATCAACATGGAGTCCGGCCACGCCGGCGCCTCCGGCCGGTTCTCGCGGCTGGAGGAGATCGCGTACATCTACGCCTATGCCTTGAAAGTGACCGGCAAGACCTAGTCGATCACGCAATTCCGGACGGAAAACCGCTTCACACTTTTCCTGGAATTGCCCAATTTTCCGCTCGCAATTGCGATGGCTGCGCGTTACCCAATTCGCGGCTTTTTCGCTGCGCGCTCGCCACTGAATTTCGTAAGGGTCCGCCATGCTGCTCGTCGACGTCTATCTCGACAAATCGCTTATCCAGGGCATTGGTGTCTTCGCCAAACACCGCATTCCGAAGGGCGCACTCATCTGGAAGCTCGACCCGAGATTCGACAGGCGCATTCCCGTCCAGACCTATGAGAACGAAAGCGGTCCGGTGAAGACCTATCTCGACCGCTATTCCTATCCGGACCGGCGCGATCCCAACTTCATCGTCTTTGAGGCGGATGACGCGCGCTACATGAACCACGCGGACGAGCCAAACTGCGACGTCTCCTCGCCTGAGGAGACCTACGCGCTGCGCGACATCGCGCCCGGCGAGGAACTAACCTGCGACTACAACCACTTTTTCGAAAACGGCTTCGATTTTTTGGGCGATCGTCACCCGTAACGGAAAGCGGTTCAGAACGACTGCAATGAGGCGCTTCAGGCGGAGCGCAATTCCGGCTGGCCTCCCATGGCAAATCTGCCGCGCAGGATTCGCATGCCTGCCAAGCATTTGCCGGCGATGATTCCTATAGCGATGCCGCCGGCAATCGCCAGCAGCTGGAAGATGGGAGCCGGCAGCACACCCGCGACGGGGGCCATCAACAGTTCCGGGACGAAACGATGGAATAGGTAGATCGGAAAAGCCGCAACAGCGATCTGCGCAACCACCCGCCCTACTCCGGCCGGCAGGCGAACACGCGGCAGGTAAAGAAGAACCAAAAGCGCCGCGAAGACCATCAGATACTTGACCGTCGTCCCCAACCAGACCGACTCCCAGAAGGCGAAATAACCCAGCACAGCTACGGCAAATCCGGTCAGGACGAGCTTTCTTACCGGACTGTCGGCAAGACCGGCACACCAACCAAACACGGCCAAATGAAAGACCCAGTAGATCGCAAAGATCTGGCGATTGCCCAAGTCGGAGAACAGCGGGACTGAAAAACGCGCGGCAGCGGCAAAAATCAAAAGGCCAAGCGAGAAAACGAAAGGTTGGGCCCGGGCGAGCTTGCGCACTCCAGGAATGGCAAAGATGAGGGCGAAGAGCAGGAGCGTCTGCGAATAGGCCTCGATGAACCAGTAAAGATACGGGATCATCTCGTGACGTTCCGGTTCGGCATAGCCCAAGTTCCCGGTAAGCGAAATCGAGGCCCAGGGCACCGCCCGCCAGGCAGCAGCGTAGGCGGCGACAATGAAAAAATACGGGATCAGGACGTCGATCGCGGGTCTCAGCGCGTGCCGAATTCGACCGGCAACGAAATGGGCCGACTGGAAACGCGCCAGGCTGTAGCCGACAAGCAGCATCATGACGCCGGAGCCGCCGGGGATCGGCCACAGCGTCTCGTGATGCAGCACCACCAGCAGGATCGCGATAACCCTCAGCACCAAATCAGCCGGCATCTCGCTTGCGTGCCCGTGTTCGGGAGGCCGCGCCTCCCCCTGGCGGTTCGCTAGTTCGGCAATGCTCAAGCGTTCCCAGCCGTACGGCAGGTCCATGCCGAGGCGTTCGAGTTCCAGAACCAGTTGCAGGAAGCGAAGGGAATCTCCGCCGAGGGAGACAAAGCTGTCATTGCGGCCGACGGCGAGCGGATAGAACACGCGGGCGTAGGCACCGAGCAGGCCACCCGTCTCGGAGCGGATTTCCGTCCGCCCTTTCAACATCTCCCGCTGGAGGCAAGCATAGTCGATTTTGCCGGAGGCAAGCCTGGGAAAGTCCTCGAGCGTCGCAACTCGAACCAGATTGGCTGGCAGGCGACTGACCTCAGCAAGGATGCGCTGTGCTCTCCCCACCGAGCCGGCGCCGATTACATAGGCCTGCAACCCCCGATCGTCGCCAACTACCGCAGCGGCAATGCCCGCCCGCTCCAGCGCCTGCTCCATGATATCGAAGCCGATCCTGAGGCCTGCAATCTTGGCGAAGCGGCTTTTGCGCCCAACGATGCGGAAGAAACCATGCTCGTCCTGTACGGCAATGTCGCCGGTGTTCAGGGTCTCGACCTCGGCGCCGCGCGCGAGGTCGCGGCGCTGCACGCCGTAACCCATCATTACGTTCGGACCGCGATAGACGAGCTCTCCAGGAATGCCCGATCGCCTGATCGGCACCCCTTCAGCATCGACTATGCCAAGGCTGCCGCCCGGGATGGCCACGCCGATCCGCTCCTCCCTGTCGGAAAGGCTCTCCGAGGGCACGAAAGCCATGCGTGCTGTCGCCTCGGTCTGGCCATACATGACGAAGAAGCGGCCGCCCCTGGCGCGCATGTGGTCCCGGTAAAGGCGGATGAGGTCGGGGCCAAGCTGCCCGCCCGCCACCGTCATCATGCGCAACGCCTTGAGCTCAGCGTCGCGAAAACGCACCCTTTCCAGAAGTTCGTAGGAATACGGTACGCCGGACAGATTCGTGCAGCCACCATCATCGATCGTCCCGAGGAAATCGTTGTCCATGACCGAGACGCCGGGGAAGAGGACACTGCCGCCCGCAATCAGATGCGAGTTAAGGACCGACAGCCCGTAAGAATAGTGGAGCGGCAGCACGAGAGCGGCCCGGTCGGTGGAAGAGAGTTCGAGGTAAGTTGCGATCGAGCGCGCATTGGCTTCGAGATTGCCGTAGGAAAGCCTGACCGCCTTGGCCGCGCCCGAGCTGCCGGACGTCATCAGCAGCAGCGCGAGATCGGGATGCAGCGGCTCTGCATCTCTGGCGGGCCGAGCTTCCTCAACGAGACGCCAGCGGCCGTCGGCCGGCCTGTAGGTGAAATCCGGCTGGAAGGCTGCCAGGAAATCGTCCCACTGCCTATTATCGCAGGGTGGCAGCATGGCCACTGCGTGCCCAGCCTGCAGAGCTCCGAGATAGGCAGCGACCGCATGCTCGGAGGCTTCTGCCGAGATAGCCACGAGCCGCTTTTTTCCTTGTCCCAACTGCGAGGCGAAGCGTAGCGCAAGGCTGCCGAGTTCCCCATAGGAGAGCGTTCGTCCGTCGGCGAAGACAAGCGCCGCACGCTGCTCGCAATGGGCGAATTCGGACACAAGGTCGATGGAGGGCATGGGCAAGCTTCGGTCCGCTGGGAATGGGCCCGAAGCGCCTATAATACATGAGTATTCAAGTCAACTAATGTGATGCTGGTTGCGATGCCAAACCACTGGGGCACTGACGCCATCGCCGATGTATTCGCGGGTCTGACGCCGCGTGCATCAAATCAGCTCGCCGGCTTGCGCGCCGGATAGCCGTTGGGGTGCGGCGGGACGGCCTTGAGATAAGCGGCGATCGCGGCGCGGTCGTCGGCCGTCAACTGGGCCATGTTGCGCTGCACTTCGACCATGGCGCCGCCGACGGAATCGAAATCGGGCGTGAAGCCGGTTTCGAGGTAGTTGGCAATGTCGGATTCCGACCAGTCCTTCGTGCCGCCCTCCGGGGTAATGTTGGGCACAACGCCCTTGCCTTCCGCCGCCACGGCGCCGGCCAGCCACTCGGCCTTCTTGACGCCACCGGCGAAGTCGCGGGGCGAGTGGCATTCGCCGCAATGGCCGGGGCCCTCGACCAGATAGCGGCCGGCCAGCACCTTGTCCGGCGCGCCGTCAGGCAAGGCGATCACCGGCTCGGGGCTGAGATAGAGCCGCTTCCAGAGACCAATGCCGCGACGGATGTTGAAGGGGAAAGAGAGCTTGTGGCCGGGCGCCTTGCCGGCGACCGCCGGCAGTGTCTTCATGAAGGCATAGAGGTCGGCGACATCGGCCGGCTTCATTCGTGCGTATGAGGCGTAAGGAAAGGCCGGATAAAAGTGCTCATCGGAGGGCGAGACGCCCTTCAGCATCGCATTGGCGAAATCCGCCTCGCTCCAGGCGCCGATACCGTCCTTTTGATCCTGCGAGATGTTAGGCGGCACGAAGGTGCCGAACGGCGTCCTCAGCTCCAGCCCGCCGGCAAGCTCCAAGCGAGCGTCACCCTTCGACCCCGGTCTGGCATGGCAGGACGTGCAGCCGCCGGCATTGAAGATGCGCTTGCCCCTGGCGGCGTCGCCCGGCCCGAGTTGCGCGGTAGCCGCGGTATCAAGCCTGGCGGGCGCGGACAGCGCCCAGCCGGCGATCGCGCCGGCGCCGCCCAGCACGATAACGGTGCCGACGAGCTTCTTCAGCCAGGCCATGGCAGGCGATCAGCCCTTCTTGATCCTGTAGCTCTGATGGCAGGTGCCGCAGTCGCCGCCGATCGTGTTGAGCTGCGCCTTCAGCGCATCGACATCGCCCGGCGGCGAGTTGACCGCGGCCTTGACGTCGGCCAGCAACTTGTCCCCGGTTGCCTTGAAGCCTGCCATGTCTTCCCAGATCTTCGGCGCAGCCGTGGTGTCGTGCCCCTTGTCGCTGCCGGCCGGGAAGAGTTTCTCGGCATCGAATTTCTCGGCATTGGCCTGCAAGGCCTTGAGTGTGGTCAGCACCGCGGCCGCGTCGAAATCTTCCTCGCCCTTGACCACCTTCGACAACTGGCCGGCGAGCTTGCCGCGCTCCTTCATCAGGGCCTGGCGATCCTTGATCGGATCGGCAAAGGCGACCGAACCGGCAAAGGCGAGCATAGAGATGGCGAGGACGAGCTTTCTCATTCAATGGCTCCATGGTGAAGGGGGTTTCGCAACTGGAACGTTAACGGACGTCGCGGCGGAACTATTCCATTCGACGTCAGAGGATTTCGCTGTCAGCACCAAGCTGTCGCGCAGGCGGAAAAGAAAAGCCCCGGCATGCCGGGGCTTTTTTGTCGAATTGATCAGCCTTTCGCCTTCTCATAGAGCTCCAGGACATAGTCCCAGTTGATGAGGCTATCGACGAATGCTTCGAGATATTTCGGCCGCGCGTTGCGGTAGTCAATGTAGTAGGAGTGCTCCCACACATCGACGCCGAGGATCGGCGAAGCGCCGTGGACCAGGGGGTTCTCGCCGTTGGGAGTCTTCGAGATCGCGAGCTTGCCATCCTTGACCGAGAGCCAAGCCCAGCCAGAGCCGAACTGGGTGGTGCCAGCGGCGATGAAGTCGGCCTTGAACTTGTCGTAGCCGCCGAGATCGCTGTCGACGGCCTTCTGCAGCGCCCCCGGCAACTTGTTGCCGCCGCCGGCCTTCTTCATCCATTTCCAGAAATGAAGGTGGTTGTAGTGCTGGGCGGCGTTGTTGAAGAGCCCGGCATTCTTGCCGAAGGACTGTTTCACGACCTCTTCGACCGAAAGGTCGCCCATTCCAGCCTCGGCGGCCAGCTTGTTGCCGTTGTCGACATAGGCCTTGTGGTGCTTGTCGTGGTGATACTCCAGCGTCTCCTTCGACATGTAAGGCTGCAGGGCCTCATAGTCGTAAGGCAAAGCGGGCAACTCAAAAGCCATGGATGATACTCCCTCGTGGAAAAAATCCGGTGAAACTACCGAACTAAGATAGGTCTGGAATGGGTTGGGGCAACTCCAGAACGAAGCGCCGATCGCCTTTTTATCCGCTCAGGCGGCGGAAGTCGAATGCGCCCAATCCCAATAGAGCTCGCGCGCCTTCTTGGCCACCGGCCCGGGCTGAAGGTCGCGGTCCTCGATGCGGGTGACCGGCACCACCTTCGAATGGTTGCCGGTCGAGAAGATCTCGTCCGCTTCGAGGAAATCGCGGATCGACAATGCCTTCTCGGTGGTCGTGAAGCCGTAGTCGCCGAGCAGGTTGATCGTGCGCGAGCGGGTGATGCCGGAGAGGAACGTGCCGTTCGCCGCCGGCGTCATCACATGGCCATCCTTGACGAGGAAAATATTGGAGGTGCCGGTTTCGGCGACATTGCCCAGCATGTCCAGCACCAGCGCATTGTCGAAGCCGCGCATCTTGGCCTCGAGGATGGCGCGGCCGTTGTTGGGATAGAGGCAGCCGGCCTTGGCGTTGGTCGGCATCGTCTCGATGGTCGGCCGCCGGAACGGCGAGACGCCGATCGAAAAGCCGGAAGGCGGAATCATCGGCGATTCGTAGAGGCAAAGGCAGAAACGGGTCGAGGCCGGATCGGCCGGAACGCCCATATAGCCGCCATGCTCGGCCCAGTACATCGGCCTGATGTAGACGGCGGTCTTGCCGTCGAATTTCTTCAGGCCATCCCAGGTCAGCCCGACGATCTCTTCCGTCGTCATGGAAGGCTTCAGGCCGAGCGCGATCGCCGAGGCGTTGACACGCGCGGCATGGCGATCGAGATCGGGCGCCACGCCCTCGAACCAGCGGGCGCCGTCGAAGACGCTGGTGCCCAGCCACATGGCATGGCTGCGCGGTCCGAGAATGGCGACGTTGCCCTCGTACCAGTCGCCGTCCACATAGGTCCATGTCGCGGACTGCGCCGCCGCCGCCAGTGTCATGTTCGCCGTCCAAACGAGTGATTTCAGGGCGCCATAGGACGATGCTTTGACAGCCTGCGTCAACCGACATCGGCAAAAATCGTTGAGGCCAGAGGCACTTGACTGCAATCATCGCTTGCGCTGCGCCCCGGCGCGCCGCAAAACTTCTCCTCATGCATCATGCGGCCTATGTCTTCGACGCCTACGGCACGTTGTTCGACGTGCACGCGGCCGTGCGCCGCCATGCCGGCGAGATCGGCCCGGACGGCCAACTGCTTTCCGAAATCTGGCGCGCCAAGCAGCTCGAATATTCCTGGGTGCGGACGCTGATGGGCGCCTATGCCGATTTCTGGCAACTCACGGAGCAGGCACTGGACTTCGCACTGCGCAAGGTGCCCTCGGCCGATCCGGCGTTAAGGGCCAGGCTGCTGGAAGCCTATTGGCGGCTCGACTGCTATCCGGAAGTGCCGGCGGTGCTGAAGGCACTTAAGGCATCCGGCGCGAAGCTTGCGATCCTCTCCAACGGCTCGCCGGAAATGCTGCGGGCGGCGGTGAAATCCGCGGCCCTCGACCAGATCCTGGATGACGTCTTCTCGGTCGACGAGATCAATCGCTTCAAGACCGACCCGTCGGTCTACGACATGGTGGTCACCGGCTGGCGGCTCTACCCGGAAGCGGTGTCGTTCCAGTCCTCCAACCGCTGGGACGTCGCGGGCGCCACCAAATTCGGCTTCCGTACCGTTTGGATCAACCGCACCAACCAGCCGGACGAATACCGGGATTTTCCGCCGGGGCTGATCCTGCCCTCGCTGGAAGGCCTTTTGGGAGGCGTCTAAGGCCGCTGTTGCTGCAGTGCAACAGATGTGTCGCGATCACAGCTTCGCCTTTGTTTGTCCACCCTGAGGCCAGAATTGGAACCGCCTATCACCACCGACTGTTATTGGAGCTGCCGGCAGCCAGCCTGCGGATTCATGCTTTCTTGCGAATTAAAGACCTAGAAAAGGCAACCATGTCAGACGCTTCCTTCCGCATCAGCCGTCGTGGCTTCCTCAATCTCACAGCCCTTGGCGCCGCTTCGGCCGCGGTTTCCGCCTGCTCGACCACGGGTCCGGGTCCCGAACCCGTCCAGCCGCCACCGCCGGCCTATGTCGAGCCGCCGCTCGGCGACTACGAGACGATGTATGGGGCGATGTCGGACAACGGCTTCGACCTGCCGGCCATCCCGGCGAACAAGATCGATCACAGGTTCTTGCGCCAGATCGTTCCCGATCCGACCGGACAGCGGCCGGGCACCATCGTGGTCGATACCACCAACCACTTCCTCTATCTGGTGCGCGAGGGCGGCCAGGCGATCCGCTACGGCGTCGGCCTCGGCCGCGCGGGCTTTGAGTGGTCGGGCGATGCCATGGTGCAATGGAAGCAGAAGTGGCCGAAATGGACGCCGCCGGACGAGATGGTCGCCCGCCAGCCGGAACTGACGCAATTCAGCGCCAAGAATGGCGGCATGCAAGGCGGACTGAAGAACCCGCTCGGCGCCCGCGCGCTCTATCTGTTCCAGGGCAATCAAGACACGCTCTACCGCCTGCACGGCTCGCCGGAATGGTGGTCGATCGGCAAGTCGGTCTCGTCGGGCTGCGTGCGCCTGATCAACCAGGACATCATCGACCTCTATGATCGCGTGCCGAACAAGACCCCTGTTGTCGTGACAGCGGATATCGGCGAGCCGGTGGCCGACATGCCGGAGCGCCGGGCCATCCCGATCGATAACGGCGTGCCGACCGGCTCGGTGATGCTCGGTCCGGTAAGGCGGCTCACAAACGAGATCTTCTGAAGTGCCGGCTCAGCGGTGCTCGGCCAGTACAGTCGCAAGCACCGCAACGCCGCGTCGCAGCGCCTCCGTGTCGAACCCGGCGTAGCCCAGAATGAAGCCAGCCGTTGCAGGTCGCGGCGCGGCCGGGTCATAGAGCGGCGATACCGGATAGAGGCCGATCCCGACAGCCCGCGCGGCCGCGATGATCTCCGGCTCGCGTTCGGCGGCGATGCCGTTCGTCCAGGCAACGACATGCAATCCGGTGTCGGCCCCCGCGACCGTGACCTTCGGACCCAGACGATCGGCCAGCGCGTGCAGCAGGACTACCCTGCGTTCGGCGTTTTTCCTGCGGATGCTGCGGACGTGACGCTCATAGGCGCCGCTCGCCAAAAGGTCGGCCAGCACATCTTGTTCCAGCATTGGAGCATGCCGGTCGATCAGGCGCTTCGCCTCGCTGAACGCACGACGCAGGCTGACAGGCACGACGAGATAGCCGAGCCGCAAGGTGGGCGAGAGCGTCTTGGACAACGTGCCGACATAGATGACGGAGTTTGCGTCGAGGGTCTGCAGAGGCGGGATGGGGGTAATGTCGTGACGGTATTCACCGTCATAGTCGTCCTCCACAACATAGGCCCCGGTGCCGGTGGCCCAGGCTAGCAGCGAACGCCGCCGCGTCGCCGATAGCACGCCGCCGAGCGGAAACTGGTGCGACGGCGTGACATAGGCCAGACGGGCCGGCGGCAGCGCATCCGTTCTTAGCCCGTCCGCGTCGACCGCCACGGGCACAGCAATGCCTCCTGCCGCCACGAAGGCATGACGGGCGAGCAGATAGCCCGGGTTCTCGATCACGAACGGATCGCCGGGATCGAGCAGCAGCCGCGCGCAGAGGTCGAGCCCTTGCTGCGAGCCGTTGGCGATGACGATCTGGTCAGGCGTGCAGCTGATGCCGCGGGCGCGCCAGAGATAGGTTTGGAGCGCGTTGCGCAGAGCGGAAGACCCCTGAGGATCGCCATAGCAAAGCCGAGCGCCGCGCCGGAGAATGGCCTTGTTCGACGCCCGCCGCCAGGCCAGGACCGGGAAGTCAGCCCCGGACAGGTCGCCATAGCGGAAATCCGCGACCCTGGCCGGTTGCTGTTCCGCTGGCGGAGGCAGAGTGAGCAGACGTCGGGCGAACGCGGAAAGGTTCCGGGCCGAAGCAGTCGTGACGGGCGACTCCACCGACGCTGTCTCCAGTCCCGGAGCCACGATCGCACGTGCCCCCTGCCGGATGATCAGATAGCCTTCGGCGTCGAGCTGGTTGTAGGCCGCCGTTACCGTGGTTCGTGACGCTCCCCATTCTGCTGCGAAGGCCCGCGTCGACGGCATACGGTCGCCGGGCCGGTAGGCCCCGCTGTGTATCTGTGCCTTGATCGCCGCAATGATCCGGCGTGCCACGCCATCCTGTTCCAACTGGACCACTGAAAACCTTCAAAACTGGATGTTCCAAGAAAGCCAGCTTTCAGGCATCTTTTCCTTCAACGCAAGGAGTTTCGCCATGTACATCCCGCCCGCCTTCCGCGACGATGATCATGAGAGCCTGAGCGCAACGATCCGCGCGGCGCGGTTGGCGACGCTGGTCACCGCCACGGCGGACGGACCGCTGGCGACGCCATTGCCGCTTTTCCTCGACGAGACAGAGGGCGAGCATGGCGTTATCTACGGTCATGTCGCGAAGGCAAATCCGCAGTGGCGAGTACCGCCGCTAGGCGACGGCCTGGCGATCTTCATGGGGCCGGACGCCTATGTGACGCCGGCCTGGTATCAGACCAAGCAGGAAACCGGAAAGGTCGTCCCGACCTGGAACTATGTCGCCGTCCATGCCTATGGACCGGTCGAATTCTTCGAGGACGCCGACAGGCTGCTCGACGTGGTCACGCGTCTGACCAATCTGCATGAAGGCGGGCGCCCCTCGTCCTGGGCGGTGGCGGATGCGCCAATGGATTTCATCCAGGCGCAATTAAAGGGGATAGTCGGCCTGCGCATGCCTATCACGAGGCTCGAAGGCAAGCGCAAGATGAGCCAGAACCGCAACCCGGCCGACCGCGCCGGTGTCGCATCTGGTCTCGCGGCGAGCGATCGGCCTTCCGACCGTGAGGTCGCCCCTCTCATCCCGTCGTGAACCCGCCCTCCCTCCACTTCTGTGGCCCGAGTCCGTCATGCCGGATTTGACCCAGTTCGCCTTGTACTTCGCCGCGGCGCTCCTGCTCGCCATTACGCCTGGTCCAGGCATCTTCTACGTCGCCGCGCGCACCCTCGCCGGCGGGCGCGCGGAGGGCATCGCCTCCAGTTTCGGGACAGGCCTGGGCGGCATGGTCCATGTGCTTGCCGGCAGCCTGGGTGTCTCCGCCCTCGTGCTCGCAAGCGCGCAACTGTTCACGGTACTGAAGTTGATCGGTGCCGCCTACCTCGTCTGGCTTGGCTTCCGCACCTTCCAGTCAGCCCGCCGCGAGGCAAAGACAATGCTGGAAGACGGCATTCCGGCGCCCGCGGTCGGCGCGCGGCGCGCGTTTCGCGAAGGGGTGCTGGTCGAGGCGTTGAACCCGAAGACGGCGGCCTTCTTCCTGGCCTTCATTCCGCAGTTCGTGAACCTCAGCGCCGGCCACGTCGCCCTGCAGTTCATGGCCCTCGGCTTCGTATCGGTAACGCTCAACACACTCGCCGATGTCGTCGTCGCTTTTGCGGCGAGCCGCATCAGGGAAGGCGCGGCGGGGCGCAGCGGTGTGATACGCTGCCTGCGAGAGGCCTCAGGCGGCGCTATGATCGCGCTCGGCATCGGCCTTGCCATAGCCAAGCGTCCCGCCCTCTGATTACCGGACGAGATAAAGCCGCAAGCGCTGTCTGGAACTTTGCAGAATCTGCTGCGTTCTCACCGAAGCTTGAGTCGAGGCACAGGCCATGGCAGACCGCGTAGATCAAAAAGACGGTCATCGCCCCTGGCCTGGAGACGAACCTCCGACCAAACACCGGGGTGCAAAGTCCGGCCGGATTCCGGAAGTTCGCTTCACGGCCCAGCCATAAAGATCCGAACACGAAAACCGCCGAGTTCCGGAGCGCGTGCATATGCTGAGTAGCGAACAGGGCAGAAACACATTTCGCGCGAGAAGTCTCCTTGTCCCAACGATCATCATTTTTCTTGCTGCGTACCTGATGCTTTCCTCAAGCGTCGGCTTCGGTGACGTCATGGCCAGCATGGCCGCGATCGACTTGCGCGTCCTGGCCGTCGTTCTCGCACTGTCCCTGGTGAACTATGCGCTCAGATTCTGGCGCTGGTCGCTGATGCTTTCCCCGTCTTCGAACGCGCTGCCCCCCTCGCGGCATTTCTTGATCTACCTTACGGGATTTGCGCTGACGACGACGCCGGGAAAAGTCGGCGAAGCCCTACGAACCTTCTATCTCAGGCCGTTCGGCATCAGCCCCAGGCGTTGCCTGGCCGCCCTTTACAACGAGCGCCTGCTCGACCTGGTCGCGATCGGCGTCCTCGCGATGTTCATCGTTGCCTCTTCCGGCGCCGTCACCCGCTCGTTCGGCCTTCTCGGCGCAGCGCTGGTGACGGCGCTGATCGTCGCCCAGCATCCCGCTACGATTGCGCGTCTCGAGCGCCTTTCCGCGTTCTTGCCTGGACGGCTCATTCCGTCCCTGACCAATGCCGCAACGACATTCCTTCGTGACGTGCGATCCATGATGACGGTCCGGCTTGCCATCATAGGAACGCTTCTGGGCCTCCTGGCCTGGGGCGCGGAAGGTCTCGGCACATACATCGTGGCCAGGGAACTGGGCCTCAATATCGGACCGCTGGCCGCAATCGGAATCTATGCTGTGGCCATGCTTGCCGGTGCGTTGTCCTTCCTGCCCGGCGGGCTGGGCAGCACCGAAATCGTCATGATTTCTTTTCTTGCTTACGCCGGTGCAACTGCCCCCGAGGCCGTTGCAACGACCACCATCGTTCGACTCGCCACGCTCTGGTTCGCGGTGGCGCTCGGATTGGGCGCCTGGTCAGCTATCGAAGCCTTTCCTGGGCCGATAGCGGCAGGTTCGGGGCACACGTCAGAAAGAAAGAGCCCTTATGCAGCGTCTCCAAGCGATCCCAAAGGCCGATGAACCACCGCATGCTACAAAATCGTCGGTTCCCCTTGTCGTCGACCTCGACGGTACGCTGATCCACAGCAACCTTTTGGTGGAGTCCGTCATCGCGCTGGTGAAGCGGTCGTTCCTGTCGATCTTGCTGCTGCCCTTGTGGCTCATGAGCGGCAAGGCCGCCTTCAAGGCGCAAGTCACAAAAAGGGTGGCGCTTGACCTCTCCGCCCTGCCTTTCAACCGGCCGCTCGTCGAACATCTGAAACGGGAGAAGGCCCGCGGCCGGAGGCTCGTTCTCGCCACCGGCGCGCACGAATCCCTTGCTCATGAGATCGCCCATCAGCTCGGCCTGTTCGAGGAGGTTTTTGCCAGCGACGGAAAGCGCAACCTGACGAGCCATGACAAGCTCGCCGCCCTGCGCGACCGCTTTGGCGCCGATGGGTTCGACTATGCCGGAAATGCGGCGGCGGACTTTCCGATCTGGCGGGCCGCGCGATTTGCGACGGTGGTGAATGCATCGCCGCGCACGGTCAACTGGGCATTTGCCCATGCGCATGTGGACGAGGTGTTTCCGCGCAGGAAGCCGACGCTTGCCGATTATGTTCGTGCCTTGCGCCTGCATCAATGGCTGAAGAACCTGCTTCTCTTCACGCCCTTGATTGCCGCGCTTAGATTTACCGATACCGAGGCGCTGGTGGCGCTTGTGACCGGCTTCTTCGCCTTCAGTCTTTGCGCCTCGAGCGTCTATCTGCTCAACGATATCGTCGATATCGAGGACGATCGCCGCCATCCTGAGAAGCGCCGCCGGCCCTTTGCCTCCGGCCGTCTCCCGATCGCGCATGGGTTCGTGCTTATCCCGGCATTGCTGGCGGGATCCGCGGCGCTGAGCTCATTCCTGCCGTGGAAGTTCGGTGCCGTGCTGGCGGTCTATTACGCTGTCACGCTCGCCTATACGTTTTTCCTGAAGCGCCTGGAGGCGGTCGACGTCGTTACGCTCGCCCTGCTCTACACGACGCGGATTTTCGCCGGCGGCGCGGCGGCGAGCATCCCGCTTTCCCAGTGGCTGCTCACCTTCTCCATCTTCATCTTCCTCAGCCTGGCATTCGCCAAACGCTGCGCGGAACTGATGCTGATGCAGGAGCACGGCAAAAAGGCGAGCTTGGGCCGGGGCTATCTGCTTGCCGACCTGCAGATGCTCAACAGCATGGGGGTGGGAGCGGGCTATGTCGCGGCCCTCGTGCTTGCCCTCTATCTCAGCACTCCACAGGTCCTCATTTCCTATGCGCGCCCCGGCCTGCTTTGGGTTTTCGTGCCTCTTCTCATCTTTTGGGTGACGCGGATCTGGCTCAAGACCTGCCGCGGCGAGATGCGCAGCGACCCGCTGGTCTTCGCCGCGCGCGACCGTGTTAGCCTGGCGTTCGCCGTCCTGGGCGGCGGCGTTATCTGGCTGGCGATGTGATGGGACGGAACAGTCGATACCGGTCGTGGGGGCGGCCGCCGGCGACTGGCACGCAAGGCGCGGTCCGGCTGCACTGGCGCGACGAACAACTTCAGGAAGGCGGCGGTCCATTCCTTCCCTATGGCAACGGGCGCAGCTACGGCGACAGCTGCCTGAACAGCGGCGGCACGCTCGTCGATCTTCGCGGCCTCGACCGCTTCATCTCCTTCGACGCCGACACGGGCGTCCTGCGCTGCGAAACCGGCGTTCTCCTGTCCGACATCCTTGGCCGTTTCGTCCCAAAAGGCTGGTTTCTTCCGGTGACGCCGGGCACCCAGCAGGTGACGGTCGGCGGAGCCATAGCCAACGACGTTCACGGCAAGAACCATCATTGGGCCGGAAGCTTCGGCCATCATGTGCGGCGCTTCGAGCTCCTGCGCTCCGACGGCAGCCGGCTCCTGTGCTCACCGCGCGAGAATGCCGACTGGTTCGGGGCGACCATCGGCGGGCTGGGGCTCACCGGCGTCATTCTGTGGGCCGAGATTGCGCTCAAGCGGATCGATGGGCCGGCGATTGAGGTGGAGAGCCTGCGCTTCTCGCGCGTCGAGGAGTTCCTGGAGCTCAGCAGCGCCTCGCACAACGCCTATGAATATACGGTCGCCTGGATCGACTCCCTCGCACCCGGGCCGGGCGGTGCCCGCGGGCTGTTCTTCCGCGGCAACCACGCAGCCGGGCATCATGCCGCGGCGCCGTCCCGCCGCAAGCCGGGATTGCCGTTCACGCCCCCGGTCTCGCTGCTGCCGAGAGCCGCGGTCGGCTTGTTCAACACGGCCGTCTACCAACGGCCGCGCCGCAAGCGCGCCATCGTCCATTACGAGCCGTTCTTCTATCCGCTCGATGCCGTGCCGAACTGGAATCGGCTGTTCGGCCGCAAGGGCCTCTACCAGTATCAATGCGTCATTCCGCAGGATCAGGCGGAGGCCGCGATCGGCGAGATCATCGCCCGGGTGGCGCGGGCCAGGGAAGGATCGTTCCTCTCCGTGCTGAAGGTCTTCGGCAACCGCAGGCCGCCGGGCTGGCTGTCCTTTTCGAGACCGGGAACGACGCTTGCCTTCGATTTTCCGGATCGCGGCCGCTCGACGCTCGCCCTGCTCGATACGCTGGACGAGATCACCGACGAGGCGGGCGGCGCCGTCTACCCGGCCAAGGATGCCCGCATGAAGGCAAGGATCTTCGAGCGCGGGTATCCGGCGCTGCATCGCTTCGAGCGCTATCGCGATCCCGCTTTCATCTCCGACTTCTGGCGACGCGTGACTTCCGGCGACACGCGACAGGGGGCAGCCAATGCATAGGGTTCTGATCATCGGAGCGACCTCGGCCATCGCCGAGGCGACGGCCCGTCTCTTTGCGGAAGACGGCGACAGGCTGTTCCTCGTCGCAAGGCGCAAGGCCAGGCTCAAGGCTGCGGCCGACGACCTTGCCGTGCGCGGCGCCGAGATCGCGGGATGCGAGGTTCTGGACGTCAACGAGCTCGACCGGCACCGCGCAGTGCTGGAGCAGGCGGAGCAAGCTCTCGGCGGTATCGACCTGGCGCTGGTGGCGCACGGCACCTTGCCCGACCAGCAGCTTTGCCAGGCGTCGGCCAGGCTGACGGTGCAGGAGATCCAGACGAACGCCGTCAGCACCGTGGCATTGCTCACGCGCCTGTCGGAGCTGATGGAACGCAAGGGATCCGGCCGGATCGCCGTCGTCACCTCGGTGGCGGCCGATCGCGGACGCCAGAGCAATTACGTTTACGGGGCGGCCAAGGCGGCGGTCGACACTTTCCTGGAGGGCTTGCGGCAGCGGCTCTACAAGGCGGGTGTCGGCGTGACCACGATCAGGCCCGGCTTTGTCGACACCCCGATGACGGCCGGGTTCGACAAGGGCCTGCTCTGGTCCCAGCCCGACACCGTCGCCAGGCGCATCCATCACGCCATTCTCAAGGGCGCGGATGTCGTCTACGTGCCGTCATTCTGGCGCTGGATCATGCTGGCGATCCGCCTGATGCCTCGCCGCGTCTTCAAGGCGTTGAAGCTGTGACGGCTTTATCGCGATGACTGAGCTGCTCTTCCTCGAGCGTTTTGCGAAACGCGGGCTCGAACATCGCGGGATCGATCCGCTCGCCGCCGTTCACGATCGGAATGAGCTCGTTCTGGAGGCCGCGACGCAGCGGATTGACGAACTCCCAGACGATGTCTCCTGCAGGCGTCACTTCGAAAATGCGCCCGCCGTCGGACTCGGTGATCAGCGTGTTGCCATTGCCAAGGCGCTGGGCATCGGAGCGCAGCGCGCTGGAGAACGGATGCTCGGCGCTGCCCGCGTAGCTCCATTTTACGCTCGATGTGCGGGGGTCGTACTCGATCACCCTTGAATTGTTGCCGTGCCTGATGCCGCCGAGATTGTCGAAAAGCAGGATATCGCCGTTCGGCAGGATCCTCGGGTCGTGCTGTCCGAGCCACGGGCCGCGCGTCGCCCATGTGATCTCGCCGGTCTTCATGGAAAGCACCGCGATGAGCGACATATCACGGAAGGAAACCAGTACGTCGCCCTGCTCGGCGAACGGAAAGTTCTTCGCCTTGTTGGCGTCGATATATTCGACCGTGTTGGGATGGAGCGGGTCGGCGAGAGCGAAATAGGGCAGGATCGCCATAAGCGAGAAATAGGGCGAGCGAAGGAAGGCGTCCGTCAGCGATACTTTCCTGATCTCCTTTCCGTCCGGCGAGAGAACGACCACGAAATCCTTGAGGTGGGGGCGGTCGAGCTGCGGTGCTGCTCCAACCGGATTGAAGTCGAATTCGTTGGAGAGCGTGTAGATGCGATTGTCCGGCGCGACGGCAAGGTCGTGATGGACGGGAGCAAGGTAGCTCCAGATCACATTGGAATCCTTGTCGAGCTTGACCATGCCATAGCCCCAGGGGGTGTCGGCGGACGAAATATAGATGACCAGAAGATCGCCGTTCGGAAAGACGACCGCCCTGTCCATGTAGACGAGCGAGTCAGGCTGCGGCTTCCTGCCGAATGCGCCGTTCTTGGCGACGTCGCTGAACGGGCGGCGCCACTCATGCACCACGCGCCCGTCCATCGCGATGAGACGCGCCACATTGTCGTCTCCGGACGTGTAGAGCGTGTATCCCGGCGCGGCACGCTTCGGATCATAGATGGTGACGCCGCGGGCCGGGGTGCGGGCCGGCTGGTAAAGATTGGCCAGAACGGGATTTTCGATAATTTGCCGCTGCAGGACCAGGGATTCTGCCGCCCGATAGGCGTCGCGAAGAAATTCCGACGGAAATACCCGGCCAAAGACCGCCATCGCCCCCGCCACGAAGGCGAGGAAGGCGATCATCAACACGAAGAGTGTGGATCCGATTTTCTCCATCGGCATGGCCCTGTGCTTATCCATATCCGAAACGCCCAGCCACCGCCGCCGTGCGGCGGCGGATCTCGTTGCGCTCGGCTTGTGTGAACGATGGCTCGTAATAAGCCGGGAAGCTGACGGTCGCTTGCGCCGCCCGCGCAAGCCCGCAGTCATCAAGTTCGCAGTGGTCGAGTATCGTCGAGAGCGTTGCAGCGGGATCGCTGCAAAGATCCTCGTAGCGGACGACGAGCATGCTCCCGGCCATGGCCGGATCATCCAGCACCGCCGCCACATAGCCGTAGACCGAGGCCCAGTAGGCCGCCCATCCCGCGACGTCCCTGCCGCTTTTCCAGAGCCTGACGATCTCGCCGGCCGTCCTGCCATCGACATTGACCGGTACACGGTTCAATCCGAACTCGAAATGTCCACTGCGCCGCATGTGGCTGACAACCCGCCGGTCCTTGCCCTCCGCGTCGGAAAAAAGCCTGTGCTGTTTCATCAGCGATGCGATGTGCCAGGTCGGGTCGCGGATGGGCACGATGAAGCGGGCGTCGGGAAACAGTCTCCTCAGATAGCGCAAGCGCGTGACATTGTAGTTGCCCTTGGCGAGATAGCGGCCGGCGTTGCGCAGCAGGAGCAGCTTGCGGATATGATCCCGATAAAAGGCTTCGAAGCAGGGATGGCGGGCAGCTTCGTCAAGGACCGCATTCGTCGACGGATCGTGCAGGCTAGGGAAGAACGCCATCCAAACGATCTCCTCCAAGGCCTCCGGGCTCTCCGGCGTCACCTTGATGCGGTCGCGATGCGCACGCTCGACGGCAAGCTGCTCCGTGCGCCCGGCGCGGTCGACGAACCAGTTCCACGCCATAAGCGCGGGCACCAAGGGAAAGTCGCGATAGCGATGGCTCGCCGTGTCGGGATGGCTGGCAAGCAATTCGAGCAGGATGGTGCTGCCCGATCGGGCAAGGCCGGCAATATAGATCGGCCGGCTGACGCTGGTATGGTCGAGCTGCTCGGCAAGCAGCCGCGTTTCCCAGTTCCCCACCTTGATCCAGAAACGCGGAAAGCGCTCCAGGAGCCGGCCGATCGCGTCCGTCCAGGCATCGACTTCCAGGCTCGCCGCCCGGCCGCGTCGCTTGGTCGTGCGCCTGGTCCCGGTCATGCGATGCCGCGCACGCTCTTGAGCATCAGGGCAACGAGGATCGTCGCCGCGAAGAAGATGCCTTCCCAGCCGCGCAGCCAGGCAGGGCCGACCGCCAGAACCTGCTGCCGCGGCAGGCCCAGGTCGATCCTGTCGAACGGCAAATCGTCCGGCAGATAACCGGCTGGATTGCCGATCAACACGTTCCACCAGCGCCATTTCTGGATGACGGAAACCGCCTGTGTCACCGGCACGTCGGCGATTGCCGCGCCGGTCCGATCAACGATCCGCGCGTGCGGCACGCCATTGCCGCCGTTCACCCAGCGTCCCTTAAAGTCGCCAGACACGTCGACGCCAACTGAGGCGTCCGGCGGCGGGTAGACGTCACCGTAGCGGCTGTCGAGCCAGACGACGACGAGCAGCAAAGGCAGCGAAGCAGCGATGGTTGCCGGAAACACCAGCGCCACGCGCTGCAGCGCCAGCGCCAGCATCCGGCGAAGAAGGGGCCAGGCTTCCTGGAACTCGCCTTCGAAGTCGGCGACGCTCTGCTGTGTCCGCGCATAAGCCAGCTTGATCTCCGCAATACGCTTTTGCGGCGAAAGGAGCCGATAGAGCTCCATGCCGAGAAAGGCCCCGAGCGCCGCCCAAAGCACCAGCTTGGCCGATGACGGCAGGAAGGGCGTCAGCCAATCGTCCAGCGCCGAGAGGACTGGCGATGGCATGTCCAGGAGACCCATCAGATTGCCTCAGCGGCTGGTTTCGTCGCGCGAGCCGTCACTTTCGGTCCGGTCGGCACTCTTTTCAGTGGGCTCCATCCCGCGCGACGCACGCCGGCGCCGCAACGCCTTGCGAAACGGCCAGGCGATGATGAACGAAAGAGCCGTCGCCAGCGCGGCGATGAGCGCCCAGAGGGCGCCTAGCAGACCCAGGCCTGCTCCCGGTCCGACATAGGCGAAAGCGACTGTCGGAACGGTCAGTGCCAACACGAAGCAGATCGAGGCGATGAACCTCCTCATACCTTGGCCTCCTTAATTTGAGGATGGCTTGACCAGGGAGAGCGCAGGGACGGTTCGTCCGTTTACGATGTCTCCTGGATCGTCCACAGCGATCCTCGCTGCCCCCCGATCCCAAGAGCTTGACAATCCGGCGTGGACAACAAGCGACGATACTGAATGCCGCCCGCCGCGGTCCGGTTCCGGCTTTACATCTAGCGCCCGGTCATCGGCCGACCACCCAAGCCTGGGCGCGCCCTATGGTTCAGGCCGGAAAAGTTATCGATATTAATAAGTTGATACGCTCTGTTACCGGGGATCCACACGCCGCGTCCGGCCCGTCCTAACACATTCGTGAACCGGACAGACTTCACTCCCGGCCGTGCGAAGAAGGTCACGCGGCCAGGAACCTTACCGCCGCACTGTCGGCATCGCGCGCAAAGTCCACAAGGAGCGGGCCGGCCGGTCAGTTCGCGGAACTGACCGGCGTCACCGGGGCGCCCACCGGCGCGACCGGACCGTCGTCCGAGACCACAGCCGGGGCGGCCGGCTCGAGGCTCGTATGCATCAGGAAGACGTTATAGGGCCCCCATTGGGACATCGTGTAGTACAGATCGCCGTCGATCTCCGTTCCCGGCACGATGTAGGGCGCATAGAGGCCCGGATATTGATCCGCCGTCACCACCGCCTGGGCGTCGCTCCAAGGGCCTGTCAGCGTTGTGGCGGTGCGCAGCACCACGGCTCGCCGGGTTTCATCGAGATACATCATCAGCCAACGGTGGTGGGGCTCGCTCCAGGCGACGGAGAGCTCACCCGCTGGCGCGGGCACGACGACGGCCGCGGTTTTCGGATCGGCCTCCCACTTCGTGCCGTCCCAGTATTCGTAGGCATCGGGCGTCAGGATATGCTCACGCCCTACCCGGCGCAGCCGCACCCCGCCGAAGCGCCCTTCAGGTATGCCGAAGCTGTAGAGAAAGCCGTCTTTCGCCATGATGAAAGCAACCTGCTCGAAACCACAGGCCTCGCGCCATGTAGCCCCCGCCGGCGCCGCCCATGTCTGCCCGTCGTCATCGGAATAGGCGAGGCCCGAATGGCCGACCGTCCAGTTGCCGCCCGTCAGGCCCCAATGCCTGACCGACATGTAGTGGAGATAGATGCGCCCCCCAAGCGAGATGCCCTGGGTCGGGATGACGGTCTTCTCGTCGCCGTCGATCTTGCGGGAGCGGATCAGCTCTTTCGCCGCGCCGTCCGGCCCGGTGATCATGGATTCGAACGGAAACCCATGACGCGGATCCGTATCGGCAATCCGGGCCATCACGTTGCTGCGCCAATTCTTGCCGCCAAAACCACCTGCCCCGAAGGTGTCGCCGAAGACCATATAGAGGCGGTCCCGGTGCCAGAACATGTGACCGAGGTCGGTCCCGTAGACGCCCCAGCGTGCAGCCGTATCGTTCCGGGAATTCTTGCCGGTGACCTGATTCATCATTTCGGTGCCGAGCACGCGCAAAGGCATGACGTCCTCTTTGGCCGAACCGACTGCAGCAGGAGCTTTCGAGGCCTCGTCCGGCGACGTAGCCGGCGGCTGAATCGGCGCGGCAGACGCCGCGAGCGTGGAGCCACGCGGATCAGTTGGAGGAAGATTTAATAAAATGCCCAGACACGACAGATTCAAGAAAACGAGCCAAAAAACCCGCCCCACGCAACGCCCCTTTTGTTATCACAACCCAAGTCGGACTGTTACCTATTGTGATCACATGGCGGAATTGCGACAGCGTCGAATGAAAGCATCGCCAACTTGGATCTCAAGCGATTTTTTAATTAACACATTGATTATCGTACGTTATTTTTTCCACAGACGGACGTACACAGAGGTCAGGCCGCTCCTCCCTCACAGAATGCGACTCTTGGTCCGGATGAGTGATTGAACTCACCCTCGCGATAGGGGTTGGTGAAAATCGGGCTGATTTCCTGTGGCGGGCCAAACAATCGACAAACCCCGGAGGTGCCCGTGGTCCTGGCAGTCTCAACAAACGCGTCGATCGGCACCAGTACCCGCGTTATGCGGCTGGCGTGGTTCGTGGCGTTGCTGTGCTACGCGGTCCTGCTCACCACCTTCCACTATGCTTCGACGACCGTCTGGTGGATCGCCAGTCCGGCCCTAATGGCCGACTTTATCGCGGCGGCGCCATTTCAGGGCCGAGTGCTGCTGCCGCTGATCGTCCACGCGATCATGCGCGTCACTCCCTGGTTCGATGTGGATCTCTTGTTCGCCGCGGCCGAAGTCGCCGCCTGGATGCTGCTGGTCGTCGTGGCACGCAATACTCTGCGGGTCTTCCGCATCGAGACGTCGGATATCGTCAGCGGAATTCTGGCCCTGACGATCACGGTCCCGGTTGCGCTGCATCTGATCGTGCCCGACCTGGAAGTGCACTCGGTATTGGGCATCGACGGCGGCGTTCTCGAATTGGGCAAATGGCAGACGGTGCCGTTCTTCCGCTATGTGTACGACCTGCCGGCGGCAGTCTTCACGCTGGCGCTCGTGCTCTGTCTCGCACGCTTCGTCCAGGCGCCCGAAACGGGCAGGTTGATGGCCTATCTCGGCCTGTTCGCGCTTGCCACCGTGAACCGCGAGACCACCATGTTCATGCTGCCGGCCTTCGTTGCAGCGTGCTGGGGTGTGCTGGAGCGCCGCACGCTTGCGACGGCGCTGGCGGCACAAGTCATCATTTTCGTCGTGATCCAGGCTGCCATCAAATGGTTCGTTCCGGGGCTGCCCAATCCCTATGCCAGCATCCCGGGGACCAACTACGAGATCCATCTGACGGATAATCTTTGGCTGTTCACCAATCCCCTCTATCTGTTGACCTATCTCGCCCGCTTCGGCGCCGGTCTTTACCTGCCCATTCTGCTGCTGCACCGGTATCTCGACCCGGTGCTGAAACGGACACTGCTGTGGTTCGGCATACCGTTTCTCTTGTCCACCGTGCTGTTCGGGCGTCTGGTGGAGCATCGGGTGGTCATCGAAATCGTGCCTTTGCTGTGGCTGGGCGCCGTCCAGGCGATCAGCGCCTGGAGCGCGGATCAAGCGCGGCAGTCGCAGGCGCGAGAGCGGCTGCCTTGAACGATCCCCTCAGACGGATCTGCCGGGGCCGATGGGCGTCCGTTGTCAGGTGCAGACCCATTCGCGGATCTTGCACTCCTTCCCCTCGCCTCCGCATTGCGCCGTGGCCTTGTCCTCCGCTTCCCGGCGGGTCACGGCCGACGCGGCACCCCAGAACGGGGTTGCCGCGCCACGGCTCTTGCCGACCGATAGGGCCGCGCAATGCTCATAGGGAAAGCCGGTGCCATCATCATCGTCCCAATGGCGATGGTTTCGGAACACCTCGACCACCCTGCAGCCGGCGCCGTCGGCATTCTCGCAATGCTTGAGCGCGATGTCCTCCGCTTCCTGTCGCTTGTCCGCGCCCCAGAAGAAGCCGTGCCGACCGTCGCCCGGCGAATAGGCGATCGCGCCCCAGATGCCCTTTTCCTCGCCTGTCGGCGTCGGCTGCGGCGCCATCAGGTCCGCCGCATGGCCCGCAATCGTAAGCCCAACCAAGGCAGCAAGCAGCGGAAACGAAAGGCGGTGATTGATCAGCATTTTCGTGCTCCAGGTTGTAGCTATTCGACAATCCACCGCGGCTCTAGCCGCCCATGCGAGCGACCGAGACCACGATGCAGGTGTTGCCGGTGGGGACCAAAAGGGCCTGGCCGCCATTGTTGGCCAGGTTGAAGAGCATCATGTTCGAAAGATTGTCCGCCAGTACGCTGCCCTTCGGGAGCGTTCCGGCGACTTCCTGGCAAGACTTCTGGAAAGGCGCCACCCGCACGAAGCCGCCCTCGCAGTTCTGGCCGACAGGCGAGGCAAAGACGACGCCGGCTGCCTGCGTCTTATAGTCCGGCAGGTCGTAGCTCATCCCGGCGACTGCCTGCACGGCGTGCGTATCGGGCGAGGTGTTGTCCCACTGCGTCTGCACCGCATAGGTCGATCCCGCGGTCAGAGCCTGTCCGAGCGTGGCAAAGAGATTGGCGCAGGTGCGGACGCCTGCCTGGCTCACATGCGCCTGAAACGGGTTCTTGCTCGCCGCGCCATCCGCTGGCGCGGGCTTGGTCTCGGCGGGCTTGGCTTCCGCGGGCTTACCTTGGGCGGCAGGCGCTTGCGCCTGTGCCGAGGCCGTGCCCGCGACGAGCGTCCCGAGCGCGGGTGAGAAGCGGAACGAGAGGACGACCGCCGCCGCGACCAGCACGGCGAACGCGCCGAGCAGCGCGGTGTTTCGTACCAGCCGACCGATGGACGAACGCCTCGGCGGCGGGCTTGCCGGCGGCTCCGGCAGCGGAACGGGCTGGGAGCGCGTCAGGATTCTGTCCTCGATGGATTGGCGTGTCATCTCTCAAGTCTTTCTAGTTGATGGCCGACAGCGCGGTCTTGAGCCCCTTGAACGGAGCATCGAGACTGACGGTCGCTCCCGACGGCAGGGAATAGGAAACCTGGACGGTGGTCTCTTTGCCGATCTGCTCGCGCAGCACGGGACCCACGGGCACATAGCCGACGCAGACCGACGCGTCGCAGCCCTGCAGTTGAACGTCCACCGGCTGTTTGCGGCCGGCAAATTTCAGCGAAAGCTTGCCGCCCGCGCCAGTCTGGCTGGGGGTTCGCAATATCATGAAGGGCTTGCCCTTCTCGTCGGCCGCCAGCGACCAGCTGAAGATCAGCGCCTGGCTCTGGTCGATGAAGGACTGGCTGATGTTGCACACTTTCTTCCTGGCCTGCAGGTTCTCATCGCAGATCAGCGTCCAGTTCTCGAATGGACGCGTGGTCCGTTGATATTGGCCAAGCTTTACGTCCGCCGGCACAGCGACGTCCGAAGGCTTTATCCGATAGGCGGAAGGGACCGCCTCCTGCCCGGCCGCACGCGGGCCGGACAGGAGCAGGCAGGTCAAGGACATCGCGACGGCAGAGACCGCGTACCTGGTCATGAACGGACTCAGTTGATGGTAAAGCTGACGCCTGCGCCAACGCCCCAGTGTCCACCCGCCGTCGTGCCGGATACGTTTGCCCGGGCTCTGCCGTCCTCGCTGGTGTAGCCGGCGCCGAACGCCACGGCCCCTTCGCCGCGCCAATAGCCGCCGCCGGCCGCGACGCTGAGCTTGCCCGGACGGTCGTCGTAGCGCAGCGAAGCGGCCGCCAGGCCGATCGCGGCCGCCTGACGCGCCTCGCCCCGAACCTCGCCCATGTCCATGTTGAGCTGGGAGAGCTTGGAGTCGGCATAGGCATTGGCCTGCTGGAGCGTCGTGGCCGCCACCTGATTGGTATAGGTCTTCGAGTCCGTCAGGTTGAGTGCCAGCCCGTCGGTCAGCTGCTTGACATTGACAGCATCGGTGTCGGCGGTGCCGGCGCCGACATTGTGGATGACGACAGGCGCATTCACGTCGCCGCCGACAAGCGTCACCGAGTTCGACTTCGAGCCGTCCCCATTCTTGTCATACTGGATCGCGAACTCGTTGAGATCGCCGACACTCCCCTGCATGGCTTCGACGGCCTGGTTGGTCGCATAGAGCTGGCTGCCGTTGATGGCGTCCGTCGAGGTGTCGCTGATCCGGCCCGCCGCGACATTGGTGACGGTGCGCTCGTTGCCGGCGCTGCCGACGCTCACAGTGCTCGTCGGAGTCGTTCCGGCAAACGTGTAGGCGACGCCGTTGATCGTCGTGCCCGTGGTGGCGACGGCCGCAGCCGTCGTCGAGCCGGCGCCGAGCGCGACGCTGCCCGGCTCGTTGGCCGTGGCGCCGGCGCCGAGCGCCATGGACTGGGCGCCGTTGGCGGTCGAGTTCGTGCCGAAGGCGATGCTGTCGGCCTGGTTGACGGTCGCGTTCTGGCCGATCGCGATGCCGCCCGGCGCCGTCTGCTGGACGATGGCGCCGTTGCCCATGCCGATGCCGTTGTCGCCGTTGACGGTGGTGCGCGGACCGATCGCGACCGATTCGGCGCCGACCGCAAGGGAGTCCGAAGCCGTCGAATTGGCATGGAAGTACATGGTCCCAGTCACCGCGAAGGAGCTCAGCGCGCCCTTCAACTGGCGAAGCGTGACGGCGTCCTGATCCTGCGTGCCGTCGGCCACGTTGATGATCTGGCGGTAGGCGGTGGAGGTGCCCACCGAGACGGCGCCGAGAAGCGTCATGTCCGTGGTGTTGTAAGGAATGAGGCCGGTGCCGGAGAGGATCGATCCCGATACCGGTGCTACCGCGCGATCCGAGACCGAGCCGGCGCCGAGCGCAACGCCGCCAAGGATCGTGGCCTGCGTGCCCCGGCCGAGCGCCAGCGAATCGCCGGCGGACGCCGTTGCCTGGTAGCCGAGCGCGGAGGAGCCTACCCCTTGCGCGAAGGCATCGGTGACCGGCAGCGTGGTGTCATTGGTGCGCACGTAGCGAATGCCGTCGCCATTGGCGTCGGTGTAGACTGTCGATGTGTCGCCGGCAAAATTGTTGATCGTGTTGCCGAGAGTGGTGATGTCGGCGGTGTTGGCGGCGATATCGGTCGTGTTCTGCGTCACCTGCTGGTTGGTGGCGAAGAGCTGCGAGCCGTTCACCGCGTCGGACGACGAGCCGTTCAACTGCCCGGCCGCGACATTCTGGATCTGGCGCTCCGCGCCGACCGAGCCGACCGAGAAGGCACCGGCCGGCGTCCCGCCAGCGAAGGTGTAGCTCACGCCGCCGATCGTCGTGCCGCCAACCGCGGTCGTGGTGCCGGACACGGCGTTCAGGCCAATCGCCACGTCGCCTGCGTTGTTGGCCACCGCGTTCGGGCCGATTGCGACCGAATCGGTGCCGATCGCCTGGGAATCCGCCAGCGCCGAATTGGCGTGGAAATACTTGATGCCCGCGCCGCTGTTGATGTTGGTGACAGTGTTTCCGATGTTGGCGATGTCGGTGGTGTTCTGCGTCACCTGCTGATTGGTGGCGAAGAGCTGCGAGCCGTTGACGGCGTCGGTCGAGGCGTTGCTGAGCCGGCCTGCCGCGAGGTTGGTAAGGGTCCGCTCAGCACCTGGCGCGCCAATGCTGACGGTCGAGGTCGGCGTCGTTCCGGCGAAGGTGTAGGCCGTGCCGCCGATCGTCGTGCCGCCGGTGCCGACGGCCACGTCAGTGACCGAGCCCGAGCCCAGCGCGACATCGCCGGAGCTTGCCGTCGCCGTCGCGCCATTGCCCAGCGCGACGTTGCCGACGAAGCCGGCCGCACCCGCGGTGGAGCCATTGCCCAGCGCCACGGAGCCCTGCCCGATCGCCTTGTTGTTGTTGCCGATCGCGACGGCGCCGGCGGCTTGATTCGCGGCGGTGGCGCTCGCCGTGCCGTCGCTGTTCGCGATGTTGTTGGCGCCGCTGACGACCGCGCCCGTGCCGCTGGCGTAGCTCGGATCGCCGATCGCGACCGCGCCGTCACCATACGCGGTGTTGTTCGAGCCGATCGAAACCGCCTTGCCGCCGGTCGCCACCGCATTGGTGCCCATGGCGACCGCCTCGGCGGAATCGGCCTTGGCGTTCGTGCCCATGGCGATGGCGTCGGCGGCCGTCGCACTGGCCAGCACACCGACCGCGGTCGCGTGATCGCCCGACGCGGTGCTGCTCAGGCCGAGGGCCGTGGACCAGATGCCCGTTGCTTGGCTCGCGACGCCGAGAGCCGTGCCACCTTGCCCCGTGGCGACCGCGCTATTGCCAATCGCGGTCGCCTCGAATGATGTGAAGCCGCCGGGAAGCGCCGTGCCCGAAGCGCCGCTCGCGTTGGCGAACGCGCCGATGGCGGTCGGTGAACCGCTGCCCGTGGCGACGGCTTGGGCGCCGATGCCCATGGCGATGGCCCCGGCGCCGGGGACGCCGCCGGAGGCAGTCGCCCCGGCGCCTATCGCGACTGCTGCCCCTGACTGCGCATTAGCCTGGTTGCCGAGCGCCACCGACTGCGCGCCGGCCGAGCTGGCACTGACGCCGGCAGCGAGAGAATTGTCTCCTGCCGCATTCGTTCCAGACCCGAATGAGGAGGCGTTTGTGCCACTGGCGACGGCCTGGCGTCCCATGGCAGTGGAATTGTCGCCGCTGGCGTTGGCACCAAAGCCCGCAGCAATCGATAAAACACCACTAGAATTTGCGTTGTTGCCGAGCGCGACGCCTGAGGTCGCGGTGCTGGCAACGATAGCACCCGAGCCTATCGCAACAGCACCACCGGTAGCGAGCGCCTGCGCCTGGTTACCCACGGCGACCCCGAAACTCCCCGAAGCAACCGTGCTGGAGCCGACGGCGACCGAGTTAATCGCCGATGCAGCGGCTTGCTTGCCGAGGGCAAGGGCACTGTCCCCACTGGCGACAGACGCCCAGCCCCCCGCGAACGCATAGTTGTTGGTGGCACTGGAACTGACACCGACAGCAGTGGCGTTCCCCCCCGTAGCCTGGGCGAAGGTGCCTAGCGCGCTGGCGCCGGCTCCGGTGGCACTGGCCTGAACGCCGAGCGCGACCGTATTGACATTGCTTGAGATTGTGCCGGAGCCCAGCGCCAGCGCGCCGCCGGCACCTGTGGCTTTCGCATTCAGGCCGAGCGCCACTGAGTATTGTGCCGACGAAAGCGATTGACGTCCTATCGCGATGGCGTCGACCTGGGATGCCGTCACGTCCGTGCCGATGCCGATCGCGCTCTGAGCCAGCGCTCCCGTTCCTGCAGCGGTACGCGAACCAAGATAGACGGAGTTGATCTGGGTCGCGAGCGACTGGAACCCGATCGCTACGGCGTTCTGGTTGCCCGCGTTGGCATTGGTGCCCTCAGCAATGGAATCGGCTCCGTTTTGCACGGCTCCAGATCCGATCGCGATACCGCGCACCCCGTTTGCCGTGCCGCCGCCGCCGACAAACTGTGCCAATGCTGGCGTGGAGATGCCCGCGAATGCAATCGCACCAAGCGCCGCCGCAAGGATGTTGCCGGCCCCGAGCGCGCCAAGCCCCAGATCTTTTCGGCGCATGCCGACCACGCGATGCGCGTTGCGCAGCGCCGCCATGAGGCGGCGACGGAGCGAGCGGCTGCCGGCAGCGCCGGAAACCCAGTTTTCAGCGAAGCGGGCCGCTCCGAGCCGGATGGTTCGTCCTTGCCTGAAGTTCATTGCGGGAGTGCCTCCTTTGGTGGGTCGCGCTCGATGACAGGTTCCGCCGACCCTGCCGCCGATGCGTGTCTGCTTGAAAAGGGAATGACGTCGGCGCCGCGCGCGAGAAGCGCATGGCCCTGCTTTTCACCGATCGCCTCGACGCGATCGAGCGTGTTTTCAAGCCAGGAGTCCCCCTCTTCTGGCACAGACTGGAGCGCCCTCGCGACCCGTTCGTCCGGAATGAGCCGGCCGAGATAGGACCGCAAAGCCGCCAGATGAGCGGCAGGCGCATCGCCCGCGTGAACCACGGCGGTGAGGCCGTAGAGATAGTGAGCAAGCAGGACATCCTGCTTGGCGAGCGGCACCCCATTTCCATAGCGTTTCTCGAGCGTCCTGGATGCCGACTCCAGCCAGTAGCCGATTTCCTCGGAAAGGCTGCGGCCGATGGCCGTATCGTCGCTCATGTCCCCTCAGCCCGCTCAGAATCCGGAATAGCCGGACCTGCTGCAGAAGGACATGTTTTCAGAATCGCGTATTTCAACAAATTGCTGTTTATCTGAAAAAATACAGCAGATCTTCTGGAGGTTAACGCAAAATTACTTTAGGAATACCTTTTATAAGCCGACCCATAAATAAACCTGCCGATAAATTGGGCAATTAAGCATCGCCTTACTCACTAGTCCGCGATCGAACCTGCTTCGCCCGCACCTGCAAGGGCGTGACGTTGCGATACCTCTTCATCGTGGTGGTGAAGTGGCTCTGGCTCGAGAACCCGCTCAAATCGGCAATGTCGGTGATCGACATACGCCTGTCGGCAAGCAGCTTCTCGGCAAAGTCCAGGCGAAGGTTGAGGACATACTGATGCGGCGATACCCCGAACGTCTTGGAGAAGGCCCGGACGAAATGATAGGGGGACAGGTCGCACACGGCCGCCATCTCCGCGAGCGAAAGCTTTCGCGAAAAATTCTTGCTCAAGAATTGCTGCACCAGCCGAGTACTGCTGATCGACAGCCCGCCTTTGGCGTTGAGCAAGGGCCGTCTCTCAGCAGGGATTTCCGAAACCCAGGCCGGCAGATCGTTGTCGCGCCGCAATTCGAACTCCTGACGCTCAGCCCCTCGTGGCCTTGGCTCAACCTTAGAGGGTGCTTTCGGTTCCCTGGCCGCAATGGTTCGTGATCGCATGGTGTCGGCGTTATCGCATTTGCCCCCCGGCAACAGCACGTCAAAGGCCATGATTTGAGGCGGCCGGTATTTCACGAAATTGCGGTTCCGCCGGGAAAAAGTTCCCTCGCGAAAAGTTTAGAAGCCGCTGATGCGGTTTGGTTGTCATGGGGTAAGATTTGATCGTCGCGAGGTAACGAGGACAACCTCTGACGCGATGCAGTTCCATACAGATTCACGCACCGCGGCGAGCGCGCCTATGTCGTTTTCCGCGAAGGGCTGGTCAACCTCGTCGCACGGGAACTGGGCGACAAGGCGCTGAACTCGCTCGCGGGGCGCGAGCGGCTCATCGCCGAATGAACATTGAGGTCGGCTGAGCTTGGGAGCTGGAGGCAGCCCTGAGGTTCAGTGCGACGGCGCTTCTTACCGGCCGTGCCAGGCCGCCGCGCACGATCGCCGGCGCGATGCGCTTCTCGCGCAGCGCGCAGACGCTGACGACTTGCCCATGCCCCGTTGCATCGCATTACGGATGTAACGCGATTTCGCGAAGGTGAAATCGTTCTGCAGCGCCGCAACGTCATCGTCATCGCTTCATAAAAGGAGGTTTCAATGACGAAGCGACACCTAATGACGATGGCGACGATCCTGACCGTGTTGGGCTCGGTCACGACGATCAGGTCATTCATCCCGGCGACCTCCGCCACGCCGGCGCAGGCCGCCGCGATTCCCGCTCGCCCTGCCACGCAGCCGGCGACAATGGAGATCGTTCCCGCCCCGGTCATCGATCCGAAGTCGGAGGTCTTCATCGGCACCGGTGATGAAAGTGCCGGTTCCTGGGTCAAGCCGTAATCCCGGCGGCGGCGCGGCCCGGCGGCGACTAAAGCGCGTCGCGATCTTTCAGATTCGCTCCGTGCGCTTTAGGTTTTTGATTTTACGCATGTCTTTTTCCCGAAACCGGTTCCCACTTTCGGGAGACATGCTTTAGGGCAAGGCCCGCTTGGCTCCGATACTCCTACCGGCCTCTGGCCAGGCTGCCCAGGATGCCGCGCACGATGGCGCGGCCGACGGAGGAGCCGACCGAGCGCACCACCGACTTGATCGCGGCCTCGGCTACCGTCTGGCGGTTGGAAGAGCGCCGTCCTGACGTTCCCAAAACATCGTCGAAGCCAGGAATTGTCCAGCGCGAGCCGCCGCTGCCCGCCTGTTGCGCCTGCGCTTCGGCATCCTGCGCTTCCTTGGTTTTCTTCTGCAGCATCTCGAAGGCCGACTCGCGATCGACCGCCTGATCGTACTGGCCGGCGACGGGACTCTCGGCGATGATCTTGCGGCGCTCGTCCGGGGTGATCGGGCCGAGCCGCGAGGATGGCGGCCGGATCAAGGTGCGCTGGACCATGGCCGGCACGCCCTTGTCCTCAAGCATCGAGACCAGCGCCTCGCCGGTGGCGAGCTGGGTGATGGCGGTGGCGCAATCGAAATCCGGATTGGGCCGGAAGGTCTCGGCTGCGGTCCGCACCGCCTGCTGCTCGCGCGGCGTGTAGGCGCGCAGCGCGTGCTGGACGCGGTTGCCAAGCTGCGCCAGCACCTTCTCCGGAATGTCGAGCGGGTTCTGGGTGACGAAAAAGACGCCGACGCCCTTGGAGCGGATCAGCCGCACCACCTGCTCGACACGGTCGATCAACACCTTCGGCGCGTCCTCGAACAAAAGATGCGCCTCGTCGAAGAAGAAGACCAGCTTCGGACGCTCAAGATCGCCGACCTCGGGCAATTCCTCGAACAGCTCCGACATCAGCCAGAGCAGGAAAGTGGCGTAGAGCCTGGGATTCATCATCAGCTTGTCGGCGGCCAAAACGCTGACCGCGCCGCGGCCGTCGCGGGTGGTGCGCATCAGATCGGCGATGCGCAGTGCCGGCTCGCCGAAGAAGTTCGCGGCGCCTTGGCTCTCCAGCACCAGGAGCGTGCGCTGGATGGCGCCGACGGACGGTTTGGTGACATTGCCATAGCGGGCGCTGAGCTGGTCGGCGCGATCGGCCATGTTGGCGAGCAGCGCCTGCAGATCCTTGAGATCGAGCAGCAGCAGGCCCTCTTCGTCGGCGATGCGGAAGGCGATGTTCATCACACCTTCCTGCGCTTCCGTGAGGTTCATCAGCCGCGACATGAGCAGCGGCCCCATTTCCGAGATGGTGGCGCGGATCGGATGGCCCTGCTCGCCGAACAGGTCCCAGAAGATGACCGGGAATTCCTGGAACTGGTAGGGATCGAGCTTCACCTGCTCGGCGCGCTTGACCAGGAAATCCTTGGCCTCGCCCATCATGGCGATGCCGGAAAGGTCGCCCTTGATATCGGCGCAGAAGACCGGCACGCCGGCGTTGGAAAAGCCCTCGGCAAGGACCTGCAGGCTGACCGTCTTGCCGGTGCCGGTGGCGCCGGTGATCAATCCGTGGCGATTGCCGTAGCGCAGCAGCAGTTCCTCGGCGCGCTGGTAGGAATCGTCGGGCTTGCGGCTGGCGCCGATGAAGATGCTGGTGTCGTCAGCCATATGTCGGTCTCCGCAAACTGCTCGGTCAAAAAGCGCCCGAGCCTCATCCGAGGTATAGTAACGCTATCGCCGGGCGACAATGCCCACAACCGAATTTGGGACCTGTCGAATTTGGGCCACCATCGAAATCGAGCTTTCGAAGCTTGCGGATTTTGAGCATGTTTGGCAATCGGTTAGCGGCCGCCGAGGCGACCGCGGCGGATGTCGCATTGTGATATCCGTCCGAGGACCTTAAAGCGCGTCGCGATCTTTCAGATTCGCTCGTGCGCTTTAGGTTTTTGATTTTACGCATGTCTTTTTCCCGAAACCGGTTCCCACTTTCGGGAGACATGCTTTAGACTGGTGGCCGATGCGGCAAGAGACGAGGAGTGCGATGGGAGCCGGCGCCTTGACCAGGGACCTTCCGAACCCGGACGCCAAGCGCTGGCTAGCGCTGGCGGAAAAAGCGCTTGCCGGCGGCTCCTTCGAGGAGAAGCTCGTTTCGCATACCGATGACGGCATCCGCATCGAGCCGCTCAGCGAACGCTCGACGACCGCCGAGCCGCTGGTGCGTACCAATCCGAAGTCGCCATGGATCGTCAGCCAGCGCGTCGACGATCCCGACATCGGCCGCGCCAGCGCCCAGGCGCTGGAGGATATAGCGCAGGGCGCGACCGGCCTGTCGCTGGTTTTCGAGGGCGCGCCTAACGCCTTCGGCTACGGCCTGCCCAGAACGGCGGAGGCGCTGGAAACGGTGCTCGACGGCGTGCCGCTCAACCGCGTGCAGGTGCGCATCGACGCGCATCCCTGGAGCCGCGCCGTGGCCGACTGGCTGCTCGCTTTCTTGAGCAAACGCCGCTCTGATCCGACGAAGCTCAACCTTTCCTTCGGCATCGACCCGGCGGCGATCTTCGCCGGCACCGGACGGCTGCGCACCTCGATCGAGGCGCTGCAGGAATCGATGCCGCAGTCGCTGGCGCATTTCTTCTCAATGGGTGTGCCGGGCGCGCTGCTCGAAGCCGATGGCCGCGTCTTCCACAATGCCGGCGCCACCGAGGCGCAGGAGCTCGGCACGATGATGGCGTCCGCCGTCTCCTATCTCAGGATGTTCGAGAAGGCGCGACAGCCGCTGGTCTATGCCGCGCCCTATATCGGCTTCGCGCTCAGCGTCGACCAGGACCAGTTCCTGTCGATCGCCAAGGTGCGGGCGTTGCGCAAACTCTGGGCGCGGATCCAGGAAGCTTGCTCGATCCCCGGCTCGACGGCAAACGTCCACGCCGAGACCTCCTATCGCATGATGACGGTTGCCGACCCGGAAACCAACATCCTGCGCACCGCGATCGCCGCCTTTGCCGCAGCCGCCGGCGGCGCCGATTCGGTCTCGATCCTGCCACACACCCTCGCGCATGGGTTGCCCGCCGGTTTCGCGCGCCGCGTCGCCCGCAATGCGCAGCTGATCATGGCGCATGAAAGCCATCTCCATCATGTCGCCGATCCGGCCAGCGGCTCCGGCGCGGTCGAGGCGCTGACCGACGAGCTTTGCGCGGCGGCCTGGGAAGAGTTCCAGCGCATCGAGGCCGAAGGCGGGGTGCTCAACAGCCTGCAGCAGGGCTACATCCAGAACCGGGTGCAGACCGCCGCCGCGAAGCGCAATGCAGCCTACAGGGCAGGCGAACGCGGCATCATCGGCACGACCCTTTACCGCACCACTGGCGAACGCCCGGTCGAGACATTGACGGCCGAGCGCCGGCCGGCGCTGACGGAAGGCGTCGCCGTGTGCGAGCCGCTGTTTCCGGTGCGCATCGACCAGTCGATCGGAGCCGGATCATGATCCCGGATTTCAGCAAGATCGGCTGGTCGGCGCCGCGCCGCGCGCCGGTCGAGCTCAAGGGCCAGCGGATGACGCCGGAAGGCATCGCGGTCAAGCATCTCTACGGCCAAGGCGACCTCAAGGGGCTGGCCAACCTCGATACCTATCCCGGTCTGCCGCCTTTCGTGCGCGGCCCCTACCCGACCATGTATGTCCAGCAGCCCTGGACGATCCGGCAATATGCCGGCTTCTCGACGGCCGAGGAATCCAACGCCTTCTACCGGCGCAACCTCGCCGCCGGGCAGAAGGGCCTGTCGGTCGCCTTCGACCTCGCCACCCATCGCGGCTATGACAGCGACCATCCGCGCGTCGCCGGCGATGTCGGCATGGCGGGCGTGGCGATCGATTCCATCCTCGACATGCGCCAGCTGTTCGACGGCATCCCGCTCAACGAAATGACGGTGTCGATGACGATGAATGGCGCCGTGCTGCCGATCATGGCGTTATACATCGTGGCGGCGGAGGAGCAGGGCGTCGCCGAGAAGGACCTGGCGGGAACCATTCAGAACGACATCCTGAAGGAGTTCATGGTCCGCAACACCTACATCTATCCGCCGAAGCCATCGATACGGATCGTGTCGGATATTTTTGCCTACACTTCGCGGCACATGCCGAAGTTCAACTCGATCTCGATCTCCGGCTATCACATGCAGGAAGCGGGTGCGACGGCCGACCTCGAACTCGCCTACACGATCGCCGACGGCATCGAATATGCGCGCGCCGGCGTCGCCGCCGGGCTCGACATCGACCGCTTCGCCCCCCGCCTCTCCTTCTTCTGGGCGATCGGCATGAACTTCTTCATGGAGGTCGCCAAGCTCAGGGCCGCGCGGCTTTTGTGGTCGAGCCTGATGAAGAAGAATTTTGCGCCGAAGGACGAGCGCTCGCTGTCGCTGCGCACCCATTGCCAGACGTCCGGCTGGTCGCTGACGGCGCAGGACCCCTACAACAACATCACCCGCACGATGATCGAGGCGATGGCGGCGACGCAGGGGCACACGCAGTCGCTGCACACCAATTCCTTCGACGAGGCGATGGCGCTGCCGACCGACCATTCGGCCCGCATTGCCCGCAACACGCAGCTCATCCTGCAGAAGGAATCCGGCACCACCCGCATGATCGACCCGTGGGGCGGCTCGGCCTATGTCGAGCGCCTGACGCACGATCTGGCGGCCCGCGCGCTCGCCCATATCGAGGAGGTCGAAAACCTCGGCGGCATGGCGGCGGCAATCGAGAAAGGCATTCCGAAGCTGCGCATCGAGGAAGCGGCCGCGCGCACCCAGGCGCGCATCGATTCCGGCGAGCAGGTGCTGGTCGGCGTCAACGCGCACCGCCCGGAAGCCGATATCGAAGTCGATGTGCTCAAGATCGACAATGCCGAGGTGAAGGCCAGGCAGTTGGCGAAGCTCCAGCGGCTGAAGGGCACACGCGACGTCGCGGCACTCGAGGATGCGCTGGCCGCGCTCACCAGCGCTGCCGAAAGCGGCGAGAACCTGCTCGAATTCGCGATCCGCGCCGCGCGCGCCAATGCCACGGTCGGCGAGATCTCGCTGGCGCTGGAGAAGGTGTTCGGCCGCCATGCGGCCACGGTGCAGACCATCTCCGGCGTCTATCGCGACGCGCTTGGCGACAATCCGGCGGTCGACCGGCTCAAGGAAAAGATCGAAGCGTTCGAGAAGAAGTCCGGCGCCAAGCCGCGCATCCTGGTCGCCAAGATGGGACAGGACGGCCACGACCGGGGCCAGAAGGTGATCGCCAGCGCCTTTGCCGATATCGGCTTCGACGTCACCGTCGGTCCGATGTTCCAGACGCCGGACGAGATCGCCAAGCTGGCGGTGCAGCACGATGTCGACATCATCGGCGCGTCGTCGCTCGCGGCCGGGCATCTGACGCTGATCCCCGAGCTCAAGGAAGCGCTGAAGAAACTCGGCCATGGCGACATGCTGATCGTCGCCGGTGGCGTCATCCCGCCGCAGGACTATGACGCGGTGCTGAAGGCGGGGGCTGCCGAGATCTTCCCGCCGGGCACGGTGATCCCGCAGGCGGCGGATCGGCTGATGGATCGGCTGCTGGCGGCTGGGTAAGCGTCGTTATAATTCTTGTTGTAACGTCCGGCGTTGCACGTTATAATCAGCGTTGCAACAAGATAATCCGTCATGAACACCACCATTCGCAAGATCGGCAATTCGGAAGGTGTGATCCTGCCGAAGGAAATTCTCGATCGGCTGAACATCAAAGCCGGCGACCAGCTTCAGATTGTCGAAACGGACAAGGGCATTGCCCTTGAGCCTGTGGACGACAGCTTCGAGCGGCAGATGGAAGCCGCTCGCAAGATCATGGACAAGTACAAGGTCGCGCTTCAGAAGCTCGCCGAATGAGCTGGCAGTTCCTGTCGCGTCGCGCCGAGGAAGCGATGCATGCCGAGCAGTTGCGCCGACATGGCGGCGCCCAGGGTTTGAGGGATGAAAACGCCCTCGAATCCGCGCTTGCCCGCGCCGAGAACAAGGCTAACTATGGCGATCCGTCGATCGAGGATTTAGCAGCGGCCTACATTTTCGGCATTGCCAGGAACCATGCCTTTGTGGACGGGAACAAGCGTACGGCGATGGTCGCTGCCGGTGCCTTCCTGTTCATCAACGGCTACGACCTTACAGCCGATAACGGCACGGTCTACGAATTCGTTATGGGCGTTGCCGCGGGTGAAATCGACGAGGCAGGCGCCGCGGCATTCTTCCGCGACCATACCGTCAAGCTCGAAGGCTAGTTCTCGGCCTTGTCCGAGAGCTTGACGATCTCCCATTCCTTACCATTGACGGTGACGACCTCGCCGACCTTCTTGCCGAACAGCGCGAGCGCCATTGGCGAGACATGGGAAATGCTGCCCTTTGCCGGGTCTGCTTCGTCCTCACCGACAATCCGCCAATGCACCTTTTTGCCGTCATCGTTTTCCAACGTGACGCCCATGCCGAAGCGCACCACATCGCTTCCCGGCTCCGGCACGGAAAGCTCGGCGCTCTCGCGCCGCGCGGTCCAGTAGCGCAGGTCGCGCGACACGACAGCAAGGCGCTCGCGGTCGCCGCGCCTTTCGGCCTTGGCCATCAAGTCGCGCAGCTCGGCGAGGTTCTCCTCGATCATCGCCAGGCCGCGCTCGGTCACCAGATTGCGGTGCGAGCTGATCGGCCGTTCGCCGACGCCGGCGATGGCATTTTCGCTGTCTTCTTCGCGCGTGAAAGCTCTGCTCATTCAATGAACTTAGGCCTGGCGCGGCAACTGCACAAGCGATTTGCCGACAAGTCAGCCTTGGCATGAATCCTGCGACGGGCCAGGTAAACGCCAGGACCTGTGCCGATGTTGAACAGACGAACGCTGCTTGCCCAGACCGCAGGCCTCGCCGTTGCCGGGCTCTTTGCCGGCAAGGCATCGGCGAAAATGCTGCCCGGCATCGAGAAGGCCACGATGCGCGGCTCGATCAACGCCATCGAGATCGGCGTGCAGCCCGGCGCGCTGGACGACCAGAGCAAGACCTTCGCCAAGATGCTTACCGAGGCCAGCGACCGCGACGCACCGGTGTTCCTGCCGCCCGGCACCTATCTCGTCTCCAACCTGAAGCTGCCGGCGCGGGTGCGCCTGTCGGGCGTGCCCGGAGCAACCCGCATCGTCTATGGCGGCAACGGCCATCTTATGATGGCCGAACAGGCCGATCATATCGAGCTCAGCGGACTGGTGCTCGACGGCAGCAACCGCTGGCTGGCAGACTATACGCAAGGATTGCTCGATCTGCGCCGCGTCGCTCATCTCGCCATCGACAATTGCCAGGTCACCGGCAGCGGCAAGAACGGGCTGGCGCTGGAACATGTCGCCGGCCGCGTCGGCCGCTCCGACATTTCCGGTGCCGCGGACGCCGGCATCTATTCGGTCGAGGCCGGCGGACTGGAGATTTCGGGCAACACGGTGTCCGACTGCGCCAATGGCGGCATTCTGGTGCATCGCTGGCAGGCTGCCGAGGACGGCACCATCGTCAGCGGCAACCGCGTGCAACGCGTCGGCGCGAGGAGCGGCGGCACCGGCCAGAACGGCAACGGCATCAACGCCTTCCGCGCCGGCAATGTCATCATTTCGAGCAACGTCGTCTCGGACTGCGCCTTCTCGGCGATCCGCGCCAACAGCTCCAGCAACCTGCAGATCACCGGCAACACCTGCGCGCGCTCCGGCGAGACGGGAATCTACTCCGAGTTCTCCTTCGAAGGCGCGATTCTCAGCAACAATCTGGTCGACGGCGCCGCCAACGGCATTTCGATCGTCAACTTCAACGAAGGCGGCCGCATGGCCGTGTGCTCGAACAACATCGTGCGCAACCTTTCGACGGTCGGCCCTTATACCGCCGATCCGCCAGGCTTCGGCGTCGGCATCAGCGCCGAGGCCGACACCACGGTTTCAGGCAATGTCGTCGAGAACGCGCCGCTCTACGGCATGCAGCTCGGCTGGGGACCTTATCTGCGCAATGTCGTGGCGACGGGAAACGTCATCCGCAAGGCAGGCACCGGCATCGTCGTCAGCGTCGTCGAAGGCTCCGGCAGCGCCGTCATCTCTGACAATGTCATCGACGGCGTACAGAACGGCGCCATCATCGGCCAGCGCTGGGCCGACCCGGTGACCGGCGATCTCGCCCGATCAACCGATAGCGGCTACGCGCATCTCAGCGTCGAGCGAAACAAAGTCAGCTAGTTCAGAGCCGCCGTCGGCCGCAGCGAACCGACCTTCGCGCCGATGCGGCTTTCTACCGCCGGATGGGCGAGCTCGGTGAGCTTCGCGGTGAGAGCTTCGTCGCCGCGCAGCAGTTTTGCCAGCACCGCCGCGATCATCGTCTCGGCTCCTCTGCCGGCGCCGTCATCGCATTTCAACGCGATGCCGAGGCCGAGCTCGGGCAATGCCGCGCAGTAGACACCCTCGGCGCCGGTCTTGACGAAGATACGGCCGGGGGCGGCCTGCATCAGCGCGAGGTCGGCCTTGCCGTTGCCGGACACCAGGAATGGCTCGGCCATGCAGGCCGAGAGCAGCCGCGTCGCCGCCTTGGCGCGTTCGGGCGCAAAGCCCCTGCCCGTCGCCATACGGGCAAAGCCTTGAGCAAAACTCTTCAGCGGGACGGCGTAAGTCGGGATCGAGCAGCCGTCGGTGGCGCAATGGCCGACGTCATGGGCGGCGCCGGTCACGGACTGCATGACGTCCCGCACCATGTCCTGCAGCGCATGGCCAGCCGTGACGTAGCCGCGATGCTCGATGCCCGAGTGAACGCAGGTGCAGAGGAAGCCAGAATGCTTGCCGGAACAATTGTTGTGCAGTGCGTTTGGCGTGCCGCCGCCGCGCGCCAGCGCGATCGTCGCATCGTGACTGGATGGCCAGTGCGCGCCGCATTCGAGCGCCGTCTTGTCGAGGCCTGCCTTGGCGAGCATTGCTTGCGCCAGTTCGACATGCGCCGGCTCGCCGGAGTGCGAGGCGCAGGCCAGAGCCAATTCACGGTCACCGAAGCCATAGGCATCGGCAGCACCCGATTCGACCAGCGGCAGCGCCTGGATCGCCTTCACGGCCGAGCGCGGGAACACAGGGCGTTCCGTGTCGCCGATCTCCCAAACAGCCTTGCCGTCGGCGTCGAAGACGCTGACGGCGCCGCGATGGGCGCTTTCGACCACCGCGCCACGCAGAACTTCTACCAAAACCGGATTGGACATGCTGCCTCCCGCACGCACGCGCCCAAGGGGGCGCGGCGCTTTAATGCGGGCCGCTTCTACCTGATCCGGTCGAGGATGGAAACGTAGTTGGCGACGGCGGCGCCGCCCATGTTGAAGATGCCGCCGAGTTTTGCGCCCGGCACCTGGATGCCGCCTGCTTCGCCGGTGAGCTGCATGGCGGTCAGCACATGCATCGACACGCCGGTGGCGCCGATTGGATGGCCCTTGGCCTTCAGCCCACCCGACGGATTGACCGGCAGGCGGCCGTCCTTCGCCGTCGCGCCATCAAGCGCAAGCTTCGCGCCCTCGCCGGGCTTGGCCAGGCCCATCGCCTCATATTCGATCAGCTCGGCGATGGTGAAGCAGTCATGCGTCTCGACGAAGGATAGATCGTCGAGGGTGACGCCGGCCTTCTTCAACGCCTGCTCCCAGGCACGCTCGCAGCCTTCGAAGGCAAGGATGTCGCGCTTCGACATCGGCAGGAAATCCTGGACATGCTCATTGGCGCGGAAGGTGACCGCACGGCGCATCCTAAGTGCCGTCGCAGTATCGGTGAGCACGAGCGCCGCCGCGCCGTCCGAGACCAGCGAGCAATCGGTGCGCTTCAGCGGACCGGCAACGAACGGGTTCTTCTCGCTCTCCTGACGGCAAAACTCGTAGCCGAAATCCTTACGCATCTGGGCATAAGGATTGTCGACGCCGTTTTTGTGGTTCTTGGCCGCGATCATGGCGAGCGCATCGGACTGGTCGCCATAGCGCTGGAAATAGGCCTGCGCGATCTTGCCGAAGACGCCGGCAAAGCCGGCCGGCGTCTCGCCATCCTCGGGGAGATAGGAGGCCTTGAGCAGGTTCTTGCCGATCTCGGGACCTGGCGTGGTCGTCATTTGCTCGGCGCCGACCACAAGCACGACGCGGGCGGCATTGGCGTCTATGGCGCGGATGCCTTGCCTGACGGCGGCCGAGCCGGTGGCGCAGGCGTTCTCCACGCGCGTCGCCGGCTTGAAGCGCAGCCGGTCGTCGGCCTGCAGAACGAGGCTCGCGGTGAAATCCTGCGGCGAGAAGCCGGCGTTGAAATGGCCGAGCACGATCTCGTCGACATCGTCCGGACCGATGCCGGCGTGGTCGAGCGCCTCGGCGGCGACCTTGGTGATCAGGCCCTCCAGCGTCTCGTCTTCGAGCTTGCCGAAGCGCGAATGCGCCCACCCGACGATGCATGCGGTCATAACAGCCTCCATTTGCCGTGCAGCCTAGCACGTTCCTGCCGCGGCACGGACTCAATATTGTTCAACAGTGAACCGTTTTCCAGTCGAGTGAATGGGCCAGAGCAACACGATCGGTTGATCCCTGCCGATTTTTTATTGATTGATCCGTCAATAAAAAATAATCTCACCGGGAACTGGATCTACCATATGCCGAAAATCGGAATGGAACCGCTGCGCCGAAAGGCGCTGATCGACGCGACGATCTCGGCGATCGGCGAGCGCGGTTCGTTGGACGTGACCATGTCGGAGATCGCCGGGCGCGCCGGCGTTTCCTCAGCGCTCGCGCACCACTATTTCGGCGCCAAGGACGAGCTGCTGTTTGCGACGATGCGGCACATCCTTGCCGAACTCAACATCGATACAAGGCGCGCGCTTCGCCTTGCCGCCACGCCGCGCCAGCGCGTTTCGGCCATGGTCGCGGTCAGTTTCTCCGACGAGCAGTTTCAGCCCGAGACAATAGCCGCGTGGCTCGCCTTCTATGTCGAGGCTCAGAAATCCTCGGCCTTGCGGCGCCTGCTTCGCGTCTATGCGCGACGGCTCAATTCCAACCTGATGAGCGGGCTGACCGGCATTCTGCCAAGAACCGAGGCCGACAGGGTGGCGGAGGCGACAGCGGCGCTGATCGACGGGCTCTACATCCGGCGCGCGCTGAAGGACGGCGTGCCTAACGCGCAGAGCGCGATCGCGCTCATCGAAGACTATCTCGAAACCAAGCTCAACGGACGGAGCCTGCCTTGACGACTCGGCGACCCAATTTCCTGATCGTCATGGTCGATCAGCTCAATGGCACACTTTTCCCTGATGGCCCGGCGGATTTCTTGCACATGCCGCACCTCAAGGCGCTTGCGGCTCGCTCGGCGCGCTTTGCCAACAACTACACCGCCTCGCCGCTCTGCGCGCCCGGCCGCGCCTCCTTCATGAGCGGCCAGCTGCCGTCGCGCACCGGGGTCTATGACAACGCCGCCGAGTTCGCCTCGTCGATCCCGACCTTCGCGCATCATCTGCGCGGCGCCGGCTACTACACCTGCCTGTCCGGCAAGATGCATTTCGTCGGGCCGGACCAGTTGCATGGCTTCGAGGAGCGGCTGACCACCGACATCTATCCCGCCGATTTCGGCTGGACGCCGGACTATCGCAAGCCCGGCGAGCGCATCGACTGGTGGTACCACAATCTGGGTTCGGTCACCGGCGCAGGCGTCGCCGAGACCACCAACCAGATGGAGTATGACGACGAGGTCGTGTTTCTGGCCTCGCAAAAGCTCTACCAGCTTTCGCGTGAGCAGGACGATGCGAACCGCCGGCCCTGGTGCGTTGCGGTATCGCTATCCCACCCGCACGACCCCTATGTCGCGCGTAAGCAGTATTGGGATCTCTATGAGAACTGCCAGGCGCTCGACCCGGAGACGGGCTTTATCCCGCATGACGAGCAGGACACCCACTCGCAGCGGCTCTATCGCGCCAGCGACTATCAGGCCTTCGAGATCACGCCCGAGCAGGTGCGCCGTTCCCGGCGCGGCTATTTCGCCAACATTTCCTATGTCGACGACAAGCTCGGAGAGCTTCTGGACGTCCTCAAGCGCACCCGCATGCTCGACGACACCACCATCCTGTTCTGCTCGGATCACGGCGACATGCTGGGCGAGCGCGGCCTGTGGTTCAAGATGAGCTTCTTCGAGGGTTCGGCGCGCGTGCCGCTGATGATCGCGGGCGAAGGCGTGCCGGCCGGCCTCATCGAGGCGCCGGTTTCCAATCTCGACGTGACGCCGACGCTCTGCGACCTCGCCGGCATCGACATCGTGGCAATCGCACCGTGGACCGACGGCCAGTCGCTGCTGCCGCTGCTGGGCGGCGAGGCGCGCACCGCGCCGGTGCTGATGGAATATGCGGCCGAAGGCTCCTACGCGCCGCTGGTCGCCATCCGCGACGGCAAATACAAGTTCGTCCATTGCGAGCTCGATGCGCCGCAACTGTTCGACCTCGAAGCCGACCCGCTCGAGCGCGACAACCTCGCCGGCGATCCCGCGAATGCTACCTTGGTTGCCGCGTTCAAGGAGAAGGTCCGGGCCCGCTGGGACATGGCCGGCTTCGACGCCGCGGTCCGCGAAAGCCAGGCGCGCCGCTGGGTCGTCTACCCGGCGCTGCGGAACGGCGCCTACTACCCGTGGGACTTCCAGCCGCTGCAGAAGGCCTCGGAGCGCTACATGCGCAATCACATGAACCTCGACAATCTCGAAGAGAGCAAAAGGTATCCGCGAGGCGAATGATGGCAGACGTTCTCGTTCCCACCCTCGACCATCTGAAACAGGCCTATGCCGTGACCTCGACGGCGACGCAGATGACGCCGCTGCTAGAGTCGACGGCACTTGCCAGGGAGACCGGCGCCGCGCGCGTTTTCGTCAAGCCGGAATCGCTGCAATGGGCTGGCTCCTTCAAGGTGCGCGGCGCCTATTGGCGGCTGAAACGGCTGTCGCCCGATGAGGCGAAGAAGGGCGTCGTCGCCTATTCTTCCGGTAATTTCGCGCAGGGGCTCGCGGCCGCAGGCCACGCGCTCGGCATTCCAGTCACCATCGTCATGCCGATCGATGCGCCGGCCGCCAAGCGCGATGCCACCGCCGGCTATGGCGCGCGCGTCGTGCTCACCGACCATGGCGATCGCGCCCGTGAGGAAGTAGCCGCCGCCAAGGCGCGCGAGATCGCCGAGACCGAGCATCTCACTTTGCTCCATCCCTTCGACGACCCCGAGATCGTCGCCGGCCAGGCCGGCGCAGGGCTGGAAGCGCTCGACCAGTTGGCGGCGAAGAAGACCCATGCCGATCTGGTGTTCTGCTCGGTCGGCGGCGGCGGGCTGATCGGCGGCGTCGCGCTCGCGTTCCACTATCTGTCGCCGAACACGGAAATCATTGCCGTCGAACCTGAAGGCTTCAACGGCATGGGCTCGTCGCTGGCGCATGGCGCGATCGAGACCATGCCGATCGGACCGAAATCGATCTGCGACGGGTTGATGGCGCGCAAACCCGGCGATGCGCCCTTCGCGGCGGTCAGCGAAGCCGGCGTTCGCGGCGTGACCGTCGACGATACCGCGGTGCGGCGGGCAATGAAGATCGCCTTCGAGCGGATGAAGCTGGTGTTCGAACCGTCCGGCGCGGCGTCGCTGGCGGCACTGCTGAGCGGCAAGGTGGATGTGGCGGGCAAAACCGTCCTCGTAGTGGCAACCGGCGGCAATGTCTCGCTCGCCGATTTCATCTCGCATATGAACGATGGGCGCATATGAACAATGCTTGAAGCGGATTTCGTCATCATCGGCTCCGGCTCGGCCGGCTCGGCCATGGCCTACCGGCTGTCGGAAGACAGCAGGCATTCGGTGATCGTCATCGAGTTCGGCGGCACGGATATCGGACCGCTGATCCAGATGCCGTCGGCGCTGTCGATCCCGCTCAACATGAGCCTCTATGACTGGGGTTTTGCCAGCGAGCCCGAGCCGCATCTCGGCGGCCGGGTGCTCGCCACGCCGCGCGGCAAGGTGATCGGCGGCTCGTCCTCGATCAACGGCATGGTCTATGTGCGCGGCCATGCGCGCGACTTCGACCATTGGGCTGAACAGGGCGCTGTCGGCTGGGGTTTTGCAGACGTGCTTCCCTATTTCAAGCGCATGGAGGATTCCAACGGCGGCGAGGACGGCTGGCGGGGCAAGAGCGGCCCGCTGCATGTGCAGCGCGGCACGCGCAAGAACCCGCTCTACGGCGCCTTCATGGAGGCCGGCCGCCAGGCCGGTTTCGAGCTGACCGACGACTATAACGGATCGAAGCAGGAAGGCTTCGGCCCGATGGAGCAGACCATTTTGGGCGGCCGCCGCTGGTCGGCGGCCAACGCCTATCTGAAGCCGGCGCTCAGGCGAAAGAATGTGAGTCTGGTCAAGGGCTTCGCCCGACGTGTGGTGATCGAGAATCAACGCGCCATCGGCGTCGAAATCGAAGCTAACAAACAGATTCAGGTCGTTAAGGCGCGACGTGAGGTGATCGTTGCGGCATCGTCGATCAATTCGCCGAAGATCCTGATGCTGTCCGGCATCGGCCCGGGCGCGCATCTCCAGGAGAACGGCATAAAGGTGATTGCCGACCGGGCGGGCGTCGGCGGCAATCTGCAGGACCATCTGGAGCTCTACATCCAGCAGGAAGCGACCAAGCCGATCACGTTGAATTCGGTGCTCAACCCGTTCTCCAAGGCGATGATCGGCGCGCAGTGGCTGTTCTTCAAGACCGGCCTCGGCGCGACCAACCATTTCGAGGCGGCCGCCTTCGTGCGCTCGCAGGCCGGCGTCGACTATCCCGATATCCAGTACCACTTCATCCCGGCTGCGGTGCGCTATGACGGCAAAAAGGCAGCGAAGTCGCATGGCTTCCAGGCGCATGTCGGGCCGATGCGCTCCAAGTCGCGCGGCTCGGTCAGCCTGCGCTCGCCCGACCCGAGAGCGAAGCCAGTGATCCGCTTCAACTACATGTCGCATCCGGACGATTGGAGCGAGTTCCGCCACTGCATCCGGCTGACGCGCGAGATTTTTGGCCAGCAGGCTTTCGACGGTTTCCGCGGCAAAGAGATTTCGCCAGGCAGCCACGTGCAGACCGACGACGAACTCGACGCCTTCATCCGCGACCATGCTGAAAGCGCCTACCATCCTTGCGGCACCTGCAGGATGGGCCGCGCCGACGACCTGACCAGCGTCGTCGATCCAGAATGCCGGGTCATCGGCATCGAGGGCCTGCGCGTCGCCGACTCCTCGATTTTCCCGCGGGTGACCAACGGCAATCTCAATGCCCCGTCGATCATGACCGGCGAGAAGGCGTCCGACCACATTCTTGGCCGCACGCCGCTTGCGCCGTCCAACCAGGAACCCTGGATCAATCCGCGCTGGCAGGTGGCCGACAGATAGCGCATGATCCGGGCGGATCGCTCCGCCCTCGAAGAGAACTGGAGAACCGCCATGCGCGCCCAGCCAACGGCATCGCATTATGTCAACGGCCGCTACATCGAGGACGAAGGCGGCGCGCCCTTGCCAGTGATCTATCCGGGAACCGGCGAGACCATCGCCACGCTGCATTCGGCGACGCCGAACGTGCTTGAGTTGGCGATCGAGGCCGCACGCGCGGCGCAGCTCGCCTGGGCGCGGCTGAAGCCGATCGAGCGCGGCCGCATCCTGCGCCGCGCCGCCGATATTCTTCGCGCGCGCAATGCCGACCTCGCCCGCATCGAGACGCTCGATACCGGCAAGGCGATCCAGGAGACGCTGGTGGCGGATGCCCCATCGGCCGCCGATTGCCTTGAATTTTTCGCCGGCGCGATTGCCGCCCTCAACGGCGAGATGATCGATCTCGGCGGACCGTTTGCCTACACAAGGCGCGAGCCGCTCGGTGTGTGCGTCGGCATCGGCGCCTGGAACTATCCGATCCAGATCGCCGGCTGGAAATCGGCGCCGGCTTTAGCCATGGGCAATGCCATGGTGTTCAAACCTTCGGAGAACACGCCGCTTTCGGCGCTGGCGCTGGCCGAGATCTATAGCGAGGCGGGCCTGCCCGACGGGCTGTTCAACGTCGTGCAGGGTTACGGCGACGTCGGCGCCGGCCTTGTCGGCCACGATGTCGTGGCCAAAGTTTCCGTGACCGGCTCGGTGCCGACCGGCCGCAAGGTATTGTCGCTCGCCGGCTCGAAGATGAAGCACGCGACGATGGAACTCGGCGGCAAGTCGCCGCTGATCGTCTTCGACGACGCCGACCTCGAGAACGCCATCGGCGGCGCCATGCTCGGCAATTTCTATTCGACCGGCCAGATCTGCTCCAACGGCACGCGCGTCTTCGTGCAGAAGGGCCTGCATGACCGCTTCGTCGAGCGGCTGGTCGAGCGGACGAAGAAAATCCGCATCGGCGATCCGCTCGATCCGGAAACGCAGATGGGCCCGCTGGTCAACAAGGCGCAGCAGGACAAGGTCGTTTCCTACATCGCGGCCGGCAAACAGGAGGGCGCGACGCTCGCCTGCGGCGGCAACGTGCCGTCGCTGCAGGGTTTCGAAGGCGGCTTCTTCATCGAGCCGACCGTGTTCACTGGCGTCACCGACACCATGCGCATTGCCCGCGAGGAAATCTTCGGGCCGGTGATGAGCGTCTTGAAATTCGACAGCGAGGACGAGGTGATCGAGCGCGCCAACGATACAGAATTCGGCCTGGCCGCAGGCGTGTTCACACGCGACCTGCCGCGCGCCCACCGGGTGATCGCCGAACTGCAGGCCGGCACCTGCTGGATCAACGCCTACAATCTGACGCCAGTGGAAATGCCCTTCGGCGGCGTCAAGCAGTCCGGCATCGGGCGCGAGAATTCGCTGGCGGCGCTGGCGCACTATTCGCAGCTGAAGGCGGTCTATGTCGAGACGGGAGACGTGGCGGCGCCTTACTGACTTGGCAACCGGGCTTGGCCATCTTATCATAAATTGATAAGAATGGATAATATCCAAAGGGTGATTGCCATGCCTGCCAGCTACAATATCGGCTCCCGTTACGAGGCACTGGTACGCGAGCTTGTTGAAAGTGGCCGCTACGCGAGCGCCAGCGAAGTCGTACGTGACAGCTTGCGTCTGCTTGAGGAACGCGAGGAGCAGCGGCAGGCGAAGCTTGCCGCCTTGCGTGAGGATATCCGCAAAGGGAAGGAAAGCGGCCCTGGCATCCCAGCGTCGGAGGTTCTTGACCGGCTGGAGGCGAAGTACCGCGATAAAAGCGACAAGTAATGGCTGTCACGTTCTCGCCCGCCGCCGCCAGAGATGTCGAGGAAATCGGCGACTACATCCATAGCGAAAATCCAGCGGCTGCCCGACGCTTTGTGGCGGCACTCAGAGCGCGGTGCGACCGCATCGCCAACGCGCCACGTGGCGGTGCGCCCCGATATTCCTTGTCACCGGACCTACGGTCTGTCCCGTTCCAGCATTATGTAATCTTCTACGTGGCCGGAGGTGACGATGTGCGAATTGAACGAGTCGTACACGGCGCTCGCGATATCGATGCGATTTTCGAGGCGGACGACGACGCTTAGCGCGCAGGCGTCGACCTCACCCCTTCTCCGCCGTCCCATCCAAATACTGCGTCAGGGCATAGACCAGATGGTAGAAGATGCTGGCCGGCACATCGGTCGCCAGCGAGCGGCCGCGCTCGTCGATGCGGTCAATCCACAGGCCAAGCGGCGCCGGATCGATGTGCCAGCGGAAGAGGCGGCCGACGCGCGCCTCGATCTCGGGCTTGAGGTCGGGCCCGCCCGAACCGTCGAGCGCGATCGCCGCCTTCACCGCTTCCGCCTGCGGCCAGCTGCGCGAGACCGTGTCGAGCGGCAGGCCTTGGCGCGAGACCGCGCCGTAGGAAAGGCCGGTGGCGCGATTGAGGCCGTTGGCGACCGCCGAGGCATAGAGCTTGCGAGCGAAGGCGGTGAGCTCGGTCTGGCCGCTGCGAGCGGCGAAATCGACAACCAGCGAGGCCCACTCGAAGTGGTGGCCCGGCTCGGTCCAGGTGCCCTTGTCACCCGCCACGGGCTTCCAGCCGTCGTCGAAATATTCGCCCAGCGTCCAGCTGTCGGCATCGAAGAAATGGCTGCGGAACAGGTCAATGATGCGCGAAGCGCGGCGCAGATAGGCGCGCTCCCCGGTCGCCTGGTGCCAGGCGAGGAACGCCTCGAGCAGATGCATGTGGGGATTGGAGCGGCGCTCGCCGGCGCCGTCCGACGTCTCGAGGAAACCGGTCATGCGGCTGTCCTCGAGATGAGCGTCGAGGAACGCAAAGGTCTCCTCCCCTAGCCGCAAAGCATCGGGATGGCCGGACATGTGGGCATGCGCCAGCGCCAGCAGCACGCAGGAATGATCGTAGGCGTCCTCCACAGGATCGGCGACGGAGCCATCGACATTGAGCGTGCGCACCCAGCCGCCCGTTTCCGTGCGGCCCTTGCCGGCCATGAAGTCGATGCCGTGCGCGATCAGCCGGTCGGCCGGGCCGGTCCAGCCACGCTCCTTGGCGACCGCGAAGGCATAGACCTGGCGGGCCTGCGTGCGCATGCGCTTGGGCTTCATCAGCGGCGAGGCGTCGAAGCCCAGCGCCTCGTGAAAGCCGCCATGGCGCTCGTCGACGCCTGATGTCGACCACAGCGGCAGCGTCTCGTCGAACAGCCAATGATGCACCCGCCGCCGCCAGGCGCCGCTCTCGATCACCCGGTCGGGCGCCGGCGTGAACCTGGTTTCCAGGCGGCCGGATTTCTCCAGCTGCTCGACGATCTTCTTGACGTGCTGGCTGTGGCTGACCGGCGCGACGAAAGTGGCGTCGGCGGTGGAGACGATCGCCACATCCTTCATGCCGATCGCCGAAAGCAGACGGCCGTCACCGCGGATATAAGAGTTCTCGCAATCGATGGCGACGACATCGCCGAGGATGACGTTGCCTTGCCTGTCGGACGGGCCGACATCGAGCAGCGACTGCCAGGAGCCGAGGTCGTTCCAGCGGAAGCCGGCAGGCACCATGACGATGTCCCTGGCGCGCTCCATGATGGCGTAGTCGATCGAGGTCGAGGGGATGGCCGCGTAAAGCTCCAGCGGCATATAGAGGCCGGAAAGGTCGCTGGTCGCCGCGTGATAGGCGGCTTCCGCCGCTTGCCAGATCTCCGGCTCGAAGGCGGCGAAGGCATCGCGCATGGCGCCGGCGCGAAACAGGAAGATGCCGGTGTTCCAGTAGAAACTGCCGGCGTCGAAATAGGTCTGCGCCGTGGCGGGATCGGGCTTCTCGACAAAGCGCGAGACGTCGAACACACCGTCCCGCTCGGCCGCGACCTCGATATAGCCATAGCCGGTCTCGGGCTGCGTCGGCTTGATGCCAAACACCACCAGCCGGCCGGCGCTGGCCGCGGCAGCGCCCGCCTCGATGCTCTGCCAGAACTGGCGCGCGGTGGAGATCTCGTGGTCGGAGGGCACCACGAGCACCAGTTCGTCGCCATATTCGGAGAGCGTGCGCAGGCTGGCCAGCGCCACGGCCGCGGCTGTGTTGCGGCCCGTCGGCTCGAACAGCGGGCCGCCGCCAGCGAGATCGAGGCCGGCAAGATCGGCATGAACGCGTTCGGCATGGCGCTCGGAAGCGATCAGGAAGATCGGCGTCTCACCTTCCGGCCTGGATGCCAGCCGGCGCAAGGTCTTGGCCAGCATCGAGCCGTCGCCGGAAAAATCGTGGAACTGTTTGGGATTGTCCTCGCGCGACAGCGGCCAGAGCCGCGAGCCGACGCCGCCGCTCATGACGAAACTGACAATGCGCTGGCTCATTTGGGTCTCGCTCGGAAGTTGGTCGGTTTGGGCAGCATATATGCCTATGCGGTGTTTACCCGATTCGAAATCCGCGCGGATGCCAGCTCGATGAAGGTCTTGACCAAGGGTGAAAGGTGCCGGCTGCTTGGATAGACGACGTGAAGGCCACCGGCCGGCGTCGTGTGCTCCCCAAGAACGCGCCGCAACTTTCCTTCATTGATCAGCCCCTCGGCTATCGCCTGGGGCAATTGGGCGATGCCGAAGCCGGCAAGTGTCGCTGAAACGACCGCCTGCATCTCGTTGGCAGCGAAGCGTCCGGCCACCGCGACCGTTTCCTGGCCGCGCGGCCCCTCCAGCACCCAGTGGGCGCCGGCGGCCGAGGCGCCGGCGATGACGCAGGCATGGCGAGCGAGATCCGCGGGTTCTGCCGGCATGCCGTGGCGCTCGAGATAGTCCGGGCTGGCGCAAAGCAGCCTGTGCGTGGAGCCGAGCTTGCGGGCGATCAGCGTCGAATCCTCAAGGACGCCGGTGCGGAAAGCGAGGTCGATCCCGTCCTCGACCAGATTGAGCCTGTCATCGGTCAGGCGGAGCTCGACCTTGGTCTTCGGATACATGTCGAGAAAGTCGACCACGATACGGTTGAGGAAATAGGAGCCGAAGCCGACAGGTGCCGAAATGCGGATGGTGCCCGATGGCTCCGCCCTCGCCTCGGCAAGGCGCAGATTTGCCTGCTCGATCACCCGCAACGCCTGGCTGCTCTGCTCGTAATAGAGGCGGCCAGCGTCGGTCATGTTGAGGCTGCGGGTCGTACGTTGCAGAAGGCGTACCCCCACTTCGCGCTCGAGAGCGGCGACGCGGCGGCTGACCGTCGTCTTGGGCATGGCGAGCAGGCGCGCGGCGGCGGTGAAACTGCCGGCCTCGACGACACGAGCAAACACGACGATATCGTTGAGGTCGAACATTGTAGCTAGCATTGGGACAAACTTTTCCAATTATAGGCAATTATGCATCAATGCGACAGACCCTAAGTTTGCTCCAGCAAAACAACAAGGAGCAGACACAATGACCAGCAAACGAAGCATCCTGGTGACCGGCGCCACCGGCCAGCAAGGCGGCGCTGTAGCGCGTGCCCTGTTGTCGAAGGGACATCGCGTCAAGGCATTGACCCGCAAGCCGGACAGCGATGGCGCGCGGCAACTGGCGTCGGCGGGCGCCGATGTCGTGGCCGGCGACCTCGCTGACGCAGCCTCCGTCGTGAAGGCCGCAAAGGATGTCGACACCATGTTCCTGATGGGCAACAGCTATGAAGCCGGCTTCGAGGAGGAAACCCGTCAGGGGATCATTGCCGCCGACGCGGCAAAGGCGGCCGGCGTCGGGCATCTCATCTATTCGTCCGTTGCCGACGCCGACAAGAAGACTGGCATTCCGCATTTCGAAAGCAAGTATCTGGTCGAGCAGCATGTCTCCGGGCTCGGCGTTCCGTTTACGATCAGCGCGCCGGTCGCCTTTATGGAGAATGCCGTCGCGCCATGGTCGGTCGGCGCGCTCGCCCAAGGCACCCATGCCTTCGCGCTGCCGGCCAAACGGCCCCTGCAACTGGTTGCGCTTACGGATATCGGCGCCTTCGTCGCCGCCTTGGTCGAGCGGCGCGAGAGCGTGTTCAGCAGGCGCTTCGATTTCGCCGGCGACGAGTTGACCGGCGAAGAGCAGGCGAAAATTCTGTCGGAAGCCATCGGTCGTCCGATCCGCTATCAGGAAATCCCGATCGCTGTCGCCCGCCAGCAGAGCGAGGATGCGGCGCTGATGTTCGAATGGTTCGATCGGACCGGCTATGACGCCGATATCGCCGCCATGCACAAGGATTTTCCGGAGGTGCGCTGGCACAGTTTTGCCGACTGGGCGAAAGCGTTCGACTGGAGCGTCCTTGGCCGGACATCCTCGGCCGCCTGAATTCCGATAAACATCATGGGTCTATGAAAAATCGGGAGGCGGTCCCCGGCGATCTCCTCGCCGCCAGTCCGCTTCCCCTATTTCGGCCCCTGTTTTTCCGGGAGAAAAATCTCATCCATCCGGGACTCGCGGTGAAAGCAGACGAAATGCGACACAAGTGCAGCCATTGCCGCTTGCAGGATCGGAAAGTGGCGGCTATAAGCCCGCGGTCTGGTCACGGAGTGTAGCGCAGTCTGGTAGCGCACATCGTTCGGGACGATGGGGTCGCAGGTTCAAATCCTGCCACTCCGACCAGAAAAAACAAGCACTTGGGTGCTTGTGCTCCCTGCATCCCGCATTAACCTTTGAGCGCCGAATGGCGATCTTGAACGGCAGCCGCCGCCCATAGTGCTCGACAGCGCGCTCTTATTTTGACCTAATGGAGCCCTGCCCTCGTTCGACGGAGCGGAGACCATCGGAGCGGCGACGTAAGAGAATGAAGTTCACGCCGACGGCCATTTTGCCGGCAATCGCGATCCTGCTTTTCGTGGCCGGCTGCTCGTCGACCGTGGCATCGATCAGCCCGGCGAAGTACGACGAGATGAGCTGCGCCGAGCTCAACAGCGCGCTTGGCGATACCGCCACCGATATTTCACGGACCGCCATCAGCCGCGGCAAGGTCGCCAACACCAGTGTGCCGAGCTGGCTGCTCGGCGGCGAGCGCGTCAAGACAGTGGTGGCCAATCGAGATACGGCCAGGATCGAGCGGCTGCAGCAACAGCAGCAGGCCATTGTCGCGGCGCGAAAACGCCGTTGCCCGTCGTCGCAATGAGTTGCGCGCCGCGAACAGCGGCCACCCTCAAGCGCTCATCCTGAACCGTGTCGTATCGATCGCGGCGTTCATCAGCGTCTGCGTGTAAGATTCGCGCGGATTGTCGAAGATCTCCTCTGTCGGCCCTTCCTCGACGATCTTTCCCTGCTTCATGACGATGATGTAGTCGGCCATGGCGCGCACCACCGCGAGATCGTGGCTGATGAAGAGGTAGGAGAGCCCATGGTCGGCCTGCAGCTTGCGCAACAGCTCGACGATCTGCTTCTGCACGGAGCGGTCAAGTGCCGAAGTCGGTTCGTCGAGCACCACCACCTTCGGCTTCAGGATCATGGCGCGGGCAATAGCGATGCGCTGGCGCTGGCCACCGGAGAATTCATGCGGGTAGCGGTTGCGCGCATTGGGGTCGAGGCCGACCTCGCGCAGCGCCTCGACGGCGCGATGGTCGCGCTGCTTGCCGGTCAGCGACGGTTCGTGCACCAAAAGTCCTTCGGTGATGACCTGGCCGACGGTCATGCGCGGCGACAGCGAGCCGAACGGATCCTGGAAGACGAGCTGCAATTCGCGTCTGAGCGGCCGCATCGCCTGGCGGTCCGCTTCGGAGATGTCTCGGTCGCCGAAGCGGATCACACCGTCGCTGGGCAAGAGCCTCAGCAGCGCGCGGCCAAGCGTCGACTTGCCGGAGCCCGACTCGCCGACGATGCCGATGGTCTGGTTGCGCTTCAGCCGGATCGAGATCTTGTCGACGGCGCGCAGCATCAGCGGCTCGCCGCCAAGGAAGCCGCCGCCGATCCTGAAGACCACTTCGACATTGCGGCCTTCGAGCAGCACGGGCGCATTGGCGGGCGGCGCCGCCTTGATACCGGTCGGCTCGGCCGCAAGCAGCATCTTGGTATAGGCGTGCTGCGGGTTGGCGAAGAGCGCCTCGGCGTTGCCCTCCTCCACGACCTCACCCTGGCGCATGACATAGACGCGATCGGCGAAGCGCCGCACGATGCCGAGATCGTGGGTGATGAAGACGATCGCCATGCCGAGCTTGCGCTGCAGTTCGGCAAGCAGCATCAGGATCTGCGCCTGGATGGTGACGTCGAGCGCCGTCGTCGGCTCGTCGGCGATCAGGATATCGGGATCGTTGGCCAGTGCCATGGCGATCATGACGCGCTGGCGCTGGCCACCCGACATTTCGTGCGGATAGGATTTCATCCGCCGTTCGGGATCGGGGATGTGCACCAGGCGCAAGAGCTTCAGCGCCTCTTCGCGCGCCGCGTGGGCATTCAGGCCGCGATGACGGCGGATCGGCTCGATCAGCTGGTTGCCGATGGTGTAGAGCGGATCGAGCGAGGTCATCGGCTCCTGGAAGATCATGCTGATCTTGCGGCCTCTGACCTTGTTGAGCTCGCTCTTGGTCATCTCCAGGAGATTGCGGCCGCGATAGTCGACCTGGCCGGTGGCCTCGCCATTGGAGGAGAGCAGGCTCATCGCGGCCATCATCGTCTGGCTCTTGCCGGACCCGGATTCGCCGACGACGGCGACCGTTTCGCCGGCATTGACCTTGATATTGATGCCCTTCACCGCCTCGACCGTGCCGTCGAGGGTCTGGAAGCGGACGCGCAGGTCCCTGACGCTGAGGATCGTTTCGGAAGCGGTCATCTCAGCGGTCCTTCGGGTCGAGCGCGTCGCGCAGGCCGTCGCCGACGAAGTTCAGCGCGAACAGCGTCGAGACGAGGAAGAAGGCCGGGAACAACAGCAGCCAGTTGGCATAGCCGATGTTCTTGGCGCCGACCGAGATCAGCACGCCCCAGCTGGTCATCGGCTCCTGCACGCCAAGGCCGAGGAAGGAAAGAAAGCTCTCCAGGATGATCACCTGCGGCACCAGCAGCGTCATGTAGATGACCACCGGCCCGAGCAGGTTGGGGATGACGTGGCGCACGAGAATGCCGCGATGGCCGACACCCATCGCTTCCGCCGCCTGGACATATTCCTGCCTGCGGATCGACAGCGCCTGGCCGCGCACGATGCGTGCCATGTCGAGCCACAGCACAGCGCCGACCGCCAGGAACATCAGCACGAAGTTGCGGCCGAAGAACACCACCAGCATGATGACGAAGAAGATGAAGGGCAGCGAATAGAGCACGTCGACGATGCGCATCATCACCTCATCGACCCTGCCGCCGGCAAAGCCGGCGGTCGCGCCATAGATCACGCCGATGACGCCGGCGACGACGCCGGCAAGCAGGCCGATGGCCAAAGAAATACGCCCGGCCATCAGCGTGCGGGACAAGAGGTCGCGTCCGGTGTTGTCGGTGCCGAAGAGGAAATATTGCTGCTTGATGGCGGAACTCATCGTCACTTCGAGCCCGTCGGGCGACTTGCTCTCGATCCTGGTGTCGTCGAAGGCGTCGGAACGATCGAGATAGCGGATGTAGCGGTCGTCGATCGGCTTCTTGGACGTGACAGTCACGATCACGCGGCTGCCGTCCTGATGCCATTCCTTGATGTCGACGCGCATGCGCTTGATGGCGTCGGTCAGCGCTGTCTGGATCATGTCGGGCCTGGGGTATGCCGAGAGGCTCGGCGGCGTGCGCACATAGTCGCCGTAGATGGCCGTGTATTCATGCGGCACGACCATCGGGCCGAATACGCTGGTGACGGCAATGAATGCCAGATAATAGAGGCTGAACATGGCGGCGCGGTTGCGCTTCAGCCGCGCCCAGGCATTGCCCCAAAGCGAGCGGCCGACGATCGGCTCCGGGACGGCGACGGCGAGGTCAGTCATAGCGCACCCTCGGGTCGACGACCGCGTAAAGGAGATCGACGATCAGGTTGAAGACGATGGTGAAGAGCGCGATCACCACCACGGTTCCCATGACCAGCGTGTAGTCGCGGTTGAGGGCCGCATCGACGAAATAGCGGCCGACACCGGGGATCGAGAAGATGGTCTCGACGATGATCGAGCCGGTCAACAGCGCCGCCGCCGCCGGGCCGGTGAAGGAGACGATCGGCAGGACGGCGCCGCGCAGCGCGTGTTTCACCACCACCGACCAGTCGGACAGGCCGAGCGCTCGGGCGGTGCGGATATGATGCGAGCGCAGGCTTTCGATCATCGAGCCGCGCATCAGGCGCGCGACAATGGCGATCTGCGGCAGGGCCAGCGTCAGCACCGGCCCGACCTTGTTGATGAAAGCGCCATCGCCCCAGCCGCCGATCGGCAAAAGCTTCCAAGACAGCCCGAAGACGAGCTGGATCACCGGCGCGATGACGAAGGTCGGGATGGTGCTGCCGGCGGTGGCTAAAGCGATCACCGAATAGTCTGCGATTTTGTTCTGATTGAGCGCCGCGATGGTGCCCAAGATAGAGCCCAGAATCAGCGCCAGCACCAATGCCGATGTGCCGATCTGCACCGAAATCGGCAGGCCCTTGGCGAAGAGTTCGGTAACGGTGAAATCCGGCAGATTGTAGCTCGGGCCGAAATTGCCGCGCAAAAGATTGCCGAGATAGTGGACATATTGCAGCCAGAGCGGATCGTTGAGGCCGAACTGGGCTTCGAGATTGGCCCTGATCTCGGGGCTCAAGCCCCGCTCCTGATTGAACGGGCCGCCTGGCGCGACCCGGATCAGGAAGAACGCCACCGTCACGATGACGAATAGCGTCGGGATGGCGGTCAATAGCCGCCGGAAGACATAACGCAGCATCGGTGCCCCGCTTCAGCCAGGGCGACAGCTCTCCAGACGAGACCGTGGCGCGCTGGCATCTCTGATCTTCGCACCGGGGTGAATGAAAATCCAATCCGACTTTCGGCCCGGTACGACGACAGACCGCGGCCGCCGCCCCCAAAAAGAGGAGCGGCGGCACGGCCAAGGTTTCTTGTCAGTCCTTGGAGATGAAGCGGGACGGATGGATGTCCATCACATTGTCGTCGAAGCCATGCAGCTTCGAGGAAACGATGTCGTGGTAGCTATAGTAGAGAAGCGGGATCTGGCCGACGTCGTCGACGAGGACGCGCTCGGCCTCGGCGAGGTCCTTCATGCGCTCCTCAGGCTTGCCGCCGGCGGCGGCCGCCTTGTCCATCGCGGCCTCATAGGCCGGGCTGTCGTAGTTCGAGTAGTTGTTGCCGCTTGCCTTGCGCGAGATGCCGAGGAAGGTCTCCGGATCCTTGTAGTCGGCGATCCAGGCGGCGCGGGCGACGTCGTAGTTGCCCTTCTGCTCGAGGAAGCCATAGTGGGTCTTGGTGTCGGTGTTGAGCAGCGTCACCTCGATGCCGAGCGGCTTCAGCTGTTCCTGGATGGCGACCGCCGTGTTCTTATGGTTCTCCGAGGTGTTGTAGCGGATCTCCATCTTCAGCGGATGCTCGGGCGTGTAGCCGAGCTTCTCCAGGATTTTCTTGGCCTCGTCCTCGCGGTCGATCTGCGGCATGTCGGCGTATTTGGCCAGTGCCGGCGTGTAGCCCTCGATGCCCGGAGGCACCATCGAATAGCCGGGCAGCATCGAGTTCTGCCAGACCTTCTCGGCGAGGAAGTCGCGATCGATCGCCATCGAGATGGCGTTGCGTAGCTCGACATTGTCCCACGGCGCCTTGTCGGTCTTGATCGCATAATAATAGGTGCCGAGATATGGCCCGACACGGACCTGGTCGCCGAATTTGGTTTTGAGATCGGCGAGCTGTTCGGTCGGCAGGTCACCATAACTGTCGAGTTCGCCGGCCTCGAAGCGCTTCATCGCCGACGAGCGATCCTCGGTCGGGATGTAGTTGACCACGTCGAGCTTGACGCTCGCAGCGTCCCAGAACTTCGGGTTCTTGACCAATTTCATGTGGTCGTTGGGAACCCACTCCGCCAACGTATAGGCGCCGTTGGAGACCAGCTTGCCCGGCTTGATCCAGTCGGCGCCGAGCTTGTCTATGGAAGCCTTGTTGACCGGATAGGTCGCCTGGTGGGTCAGCATCTCCAGGAAGTAGGGCGTCGGAGCCTTCAGCGTGACTTGCAGCGTGTTGGCGTCGACCGCCTTCACGCCCATATCCTCGGCCTTGCCTTTCTTGGTGTTGAAGTCCTCAGCGCCTTTCACCGGATAGAGCATGGAAGCGTATTCGGCAGCGGTGGCCGGATCTTCCAGCCGATGGAACGAATAGACGAAGTCGTCCGCCGTCACCGGGCTGCCATCCGACCAGACACCGTCCTTGCGCAGCTTGAAGGTATAGACGGTGCCATCGTCGGACACCGTCCAGCTTTCGGCGGCGCCCGGAATGAGGTTCGTCTTCTGGTCATGCATGACGAGGCCCTGGAACAGGTCGCGTATAATATCGGCTTCGTAGACCGTCGACGTCTTGTGCGGATCGACCGTCTCCGCCTCGGCGGCGGCTCCGCGGTTGTAGACGGTCTCGGCGAAGGCCGGCGTGTAGAAGGCCCCGGTCGCCAAGGCCATGGTGGTGGCGAACACGGTCGCCTTCAGCAGATTTTTCAGCATGAAGTTTCTCCCTTTGGACGCGGCCCCTCAACCACGCCTTGAGTGTTGACGCCCCGGAACCGTCCAACGGGCTCCTTTTGAGCGTGCTGCCGGTCCCTTCCGGCAGCTTGGTGGCGGGAGACTAGACAGAGCGAAATCTTATTTCAACTGCCCACTGCTTGACGTTGAGTGAGCAGGCCCCTGCTAAAACAGCGAAATCTAAAGCTTTAGCGCGCCGTTCAACTTGGTGCACCTTTCGGTTGTTCCAGCCGTTTTCTGTTTTTGCAGGCAGGTCTTGGCATTCTCCGGACCATGCTGAAGAACCGTAAATTCCTTGCTCCTTGGTCTCGTTTCCGGGCTGACGCCGCAGGCACGTCAGCGGTCGAATTTGCCATGCTGGCGCCGATCTTCATCCTGCTTCTGCTCGGAATGGTTGCATACGGAATCTATTTCGGCGCCAGCCATTCGGTCCAGCAGATCGCAGCCGATGCGGCCCGAACGGCGATTGCCGGCCTCAACCAGACCGAGCGCCAGGCGCTGGTCACCGATTTCATCACCCACGACGTCTCGGGCTATGCCTTTGTCGACCCGAAGAAGCTGACGGTCGACGCCAAGGACAGTGCCGTCGACGGCAGCCAGTTCGTCGTCTCGGTCAGCTATGATGCGCGCAACCTGCCGATCTGGAGCCTGTTCCGGACGCTACCGTTGCCGGGCACCACGATCCAGCGTCAGTCGACGATCCGGGTCGGAGGCATATGATGCGCAATTCCGCTGGGGGACTGATGGGCGCGACCCGACGGCTGATTGCCGACCGGCGCGCCAATTTCGCGGTCATGACCGCGCTCTGCACGCCGGTGGCGCTGGCGTTGACCGCGTTCGCGGTCGATGAGGGCTCGCTCTACAACGAACGCCGCGCCGCGCAATCGATCGTCGACCTCGCCGCGATCACCGCCGCCGGCCACATCAACAATGCCGAGCAAGCGGTGCTGACGACGCTGAAGGACAACGGAATCACATCGGTCGCCGTGCAGCAAGAAGGCACGACTGTTGCGCCAACCGCCAGCAAAGCCGTCGTGCAGGTCGTGCCCGGGCGCTATTCCGGGGTCAGTTCGATTGCGGCCGGCAGCCGTTTCGAGGCAGGCAAGCTGCCCTACAATGCCGTACAGGTGTCGCTGAAGAAGCAGGGAACGCTTTATTTCGCCGGCTCGGTGATGGCGCCGCCGGTAATCGGCACGACGGCCACCGCCAGCGCCCAGCCCGAAGCGGCGTTCTCGGTCGGGTCGCGCCTTGCCAGTGTCAATGGCGGCATTCTCAACGCCCTGCTCGGCGGACTTCTCGGCGGCAATATCTCGCTCAGCGTGATGGACTACAATTCGTTGATCCCGGCCGATGTCGACGTGCTCTCCTTCACCGATGCGTTGGCGACGCAACTGCATCTGACCGGCGTGACCTATTCGGACGTGCTGGCCTCGAAGGCAACGGTCGGGCAGATCGCCACCGCCATGGCCAACGTGCCCGGCCTCGACCGCACCGCCAAGCTCGCGCTGCAGACCATGGCTTCAAGCGCCACCAACTCGGTCAAAATCCCGCTCAGCCAGTTCATCGACCTCGGCTCGGTCGGCAAACTCGGCCTCGGACAGAAGCCCGCCGGGCTTTCGGTCGGCGCAAGCGCCATGAGCATGCTGACCGCGGCAGCCGCCCTCGCCAACGGCACGAACCAGGTCACGGTCGATCTGGGGGCCACCATACCGGGGCTGACGTCGACGACGCTTTCAATCGCCATTGGCGAGCCGCCGCAAGCTTCGCCCTGGCTGGCCGTAGGAGAATTGGGCACGGTGGTTCGCACCGCGCAGACCCGCATCAAGCTCAATGCCAGCGTCACGGTCGGCACTCCCAACCTTAGCGGCGGCATCAAGCTGCTTGCCGTCAACCTGCCGCTCAATGTCGAGGTGGCCTATGCCGAGGCCAAGCTGACCGACATAAGCTGCCCGACCGGCCCATCCAGCATCAAGGTTACCATCGCCGCGCAACCCGGCGTCGTCGCCGCGCATCTTGCCAACAGCAACGCCAGCGGCTTCGCGGATTTCACCAAGCCGCAATCCTTCAGCGACGCCGAGATCGCCGATGTCAGCATCAAGCTGCTCCTGATCAACCTCAACCTGTTGCAGATCAAAGGGTCGTCGGCCTTTTCGGTCACCAACATGGCGCCGACGAGCCTCACCTTCAGCGCCACCGATATAGCCAGCAAGGCGGCCAAAACCGTGGCGACGAAGAACCTGACGCAGTCGCTCACCACGTCGCTGATGAACAACCTGTCGCTGACCGTCAACGCGCTCGGCCTCGGTCTCGACGTGACCGCCTTGCTCGGCACGGTAAAGCCGGCAGTGACGAGCCTGCTCAACGGCGTGACCGCGCCAGTCGACGATCTCGTCTACAACGTGCTTGCCACACTTGGCGTCCATGTCGGCGAGGCCGATGTGCGGGTCACCGGCGCGACTTGCGGACGCTCGGTTCTCGTCCAATAGCAGACCGTCAGCCAATTCTCCCGACGAAGCAACCCACAGGCGGCAGTGCCAGCGCAATCTCTTCGAGAACACCGCCAAGAACGCCGGCGACGTCAACGGCAAGAGCCGTTATCTCGACATCCCTGATCTCCGCCGGCAGCGTCCAGTTCGCCGGCTCACCGGCGAAGTTGAAGACGCATAACAATTTCTCGTCTTCGTGCTGGCGGATGAAGGCCAGCACGTCGCCCTCGGCCTCGAGAAACCGGATCGAGCCGGCGATCAGCGCCGGGTGGCGCTTGCGCAAGGCCAGGATCGAGCGATAGGCGGCAAGCACCGAACCATCTTCGCGGTTCTGTATATCCACTGCACGGCCGCGATGCGGCTGCGGCACCGGCAACCACGGCCTGGCGGTGGAGAAGCCGCCATTCTCGGCCTCGGCCTCCCAGACCATCGGCGTGCGGCAGCCGTCCCTGCCCTTCACGCCCGGCCAGAAGCGGATGCCCAGAGGATCGCGCAGATCCTCATAGGCAAGCTCGGCCTCCTCCAGCCCAAGCTCCTCGCCCTGGTAGAGGCAGATCGAGCCGCGCAGGCAGCAAAGCAGCGCGATCGCGAATTTCGCCACCGTATCCGGATTCTCGCCGGGCCGCGTCCAGCGGCTGACATGGCGCATGACGTCGTGGTTGGAGAAGGCCCAGCAGACCCAGCCATCGGCAACGGCATTCTCGAACGCCTCGACGCAGGCGCGCACATGGGCGGCCGAGAATTGCTGACCGAGCAGATCGAAGGTGTAGCACATCTGCAGCTTGTCGCCGCCCGATGTGTAGGCGGCCAGCGTCTGTAGCGAACGGTCCTCGTCGCCCACCTCGCCGACCGCGGCGCGGTCCGGGTACTCGTTGAGCAACGTGCGGAACCGACGGAGGAAGTCGAGGTTTTCGGGACGCGTCTTGTCGAAGAGATGCTCCTGGAAGGCATAGGTGGTGGTCGCCTCATTGGTGCCGGCGACGCTTGAGGCCAAGGGCGGGTTGTCGCGCAGCCAGCGGTCGTGAACATAGTAGTTGACGGTGTCCAGCCGAAAACCGTCGACGCCGCGCTCCAGCCAGAAGCGTACGGTGTCGAGGACCGTGTCCTGCACCTGCGGCGTATGAAAATTTAGGTCCGGCTGCGCGGCGAGGAAATTGTGCATGTAATACTGCCGTCGCGTGGCGTCCCATTCCCAGGCGGGACCACCGAACAGCGATTGCCAGTTGTTGGGCGCGCTGCCGTCGGGCTTGGCGTCGGCCCAGACATACCATTCGGCTTTGGCATTGTCGCGGCTGGCACGGCTCTCGATGAACCATTCGTGCTTGTCGGACGAATGCGAGATCACCTGATCGATGATGAGCTTCAGGCCGAGCCGGTGCGCCTCGGCGACCAGCGCGTCGAAATCCTCTATGCGGCCGAACATCGGATCGACGTCGCGATAGTCCGACACGTCATAGCCCATATCGGCCATCGGCGACTTGAAGAAGGGGGACAGCCAAATCGCATCGACACCGAGCGAGGCGACGTGAGCGAGACGCGCGGTGATGCCCTTGAGATCGCCGCTGCCGTCGCCGGTCGTGTCCTGGAAGGAGCGCGGATAGATCTGGTAGATCACGCAGCCGCGCCACCATTCCGAATTGCCGTCAGCCATCACGAAGCCTTTCCGGCGCGTGTCTGCATCGCACGCCGCTCGATCATAAATGTCACGCTGCGGCCAGGCAGCGGCCGCGCAAGATCGACCGCCTGCGTCGCGGTTGCCGGGCGCCACTCGAAGCCTTCCCGCGCGGGCAAGGTGAATAAGCATTGGCGGCGGTCGCCATTGACCATGACGGCAAGGCGACCGTCTCCGCTATGGCCGAGCATCATGACGAGGCGATGTCGCCCGGGATCGTTCCAGTCGGCCTCGCCGAGCGGCGCGCCCGTCTCCGTCAGCCATTCGACGTCCGGAATGGCTGAGGCGTTGGACGGCTTTCCGGTCAGGAAATGCGTGTCCGACAGCGCCGGAAAGGCACGGCGCATCGCGGAGAGAGCCGAAGTGTATCGCTCGAGCGCCTCATCGCGACCGGCCCAGTCGAGCCAGGTGATGGCGTTGTCCTGCGCATAGGCGTTGTTGTTGCCTTGCTGCGTGCGGCCGAATTCGTCGCCTGCGGTCAGCATGATCGTGCCGCGCGAGGCAAAGAGCGTCGCTAGCAGCGCGCATTGATCGCCGAAGCGGGCCTTGGCGATTTCCGCGTCATCCGTCTCGCCCTCGACGCCGTTGTTCCACGACAGATTGTCGTTGTGGCCGTCGCGGTTCTGCTCGCCATTTGCCGTGTTGTGCTTGCGCTCGTACGTGACGAGATCGGCCAGCGTCATGCCATCATGCGCGGCGACGAAGTTGACGCTGCGGCTCACCGGCTGCCCTGCCGTGCCGAACACATCGGAGGACCCGGCAAGCCGGGTGGCCAAAGCGCCGACCATACCCGCGTCACCGCGCCAGAAGCGCCTGACATCGTCGCGGTAACGGTCGTTCCATTCCAGGTATGGCTGCCAGAAATTGCCGAGCTGATAGCCATTCGGACCGATGTCCCACGGCTCAGCGATCAGCACGCGGTCGGCGAGCACGGGATCGCCGGCGATGGCCTGGAGCAGCGGCGCATCGGGATCGAACACGCCGTCGACGCGGCCGAGCACCGGCGCCAGGTCGAAGCGGAAGCCGTCGACACTGGCGAGACGGACGAAATGGCGGAGCGTGTCGAGCACCATTTCCCGCACGACCGGATGATCGCAAGCGACCGTATTGCCGGTGCCGGTGTCGTTGGCCAGCCTGCCCTCCGGCAGGTGCCTGTAGTAGGCCTGCGCATCGAGGCCGCGCAGCGACAGCGTCGGCCCCAGCCGATCGCTTTCGCCGGTGTGGTTGAAGACGAGGTCGAGGATGGTGCCGATGCGCGCTTCGCGCAGCGCCGCGACGGTGTCGCGCAGTTCCTTGAGACCGCCAGGTGCCAGCCGCGGGTCGAGCGCCATGAAGGTGACGGGGTTGTAGCCCCAGGCGTTGCTCAGCCCCAGCGGCGGTAGATGCCGCTCGTCAATCGAGGCGGTGATCGGCATCAGCTCGACGGCGGAGACGCCGAGACGCTTCAGGTGCTCGATGACTGCAGGATGGGCGAGTGCCGCGATGGTACCGCGCTGTGCCTCCGGGATGTCCGGATGCAGTTTGGTGAAGGAGCCAACGTTGAGCTCGTAGATGAGGCCGCCGGGCTGGAACAGCAGCGGTTTGACTGCCAGGGGTTTAGGCAGCGGACGCGCTATCGCCTTCGGCATCGACGGGGCAGTGTCAGCGCCTTCGTTGCGTTTGGCAGCAAGCCGCCAGTGGAATTGGTAAGGCCGGTCGATCTCGACCGCGTAGGGGTCGGTGAGGAGCTTGTCCGGATCGAACCAGAGGCCGCGCTCCGGCGCGTAGTCGCCGTCGGCGCGAAAACCGTAGCGCGTGCCGTCGGCAAGACCGGAGACGAAGAGGGCATGCACGTCTTCGCCTTCCGGTTTCAGTTCCAACCGGTCGAGTTCGCGTGCGCCGTTGCCGTCGAAGATCGAGACCCACAAGCGTCTCGCCGACGACGACCAGACGGCAAAGCGGATGCCTTCGGGGGTGACGGTTGCGCCGAGCTGGGTCAAGGACGCGGCCTCCACCCTCCCCCTTGTGGGGAGGGTCGCGAACGAAGTGAGCGGGGTGGGGGTCGGCGCCAGCAAAGCGCTTTACGAGCACCCCCACCCCGATCCGCTGCGCGGATCGACCCTCCCCACAAGGGGGAGGGTAAGGCCGCTACCACCCTCAAGTAATCACGCTCGGCTTGTTGCGGCCGGTGTGGCTCTTGATGCCGGCGATGTCGTCGGCGGCGGCGATCAGATCGGCGAGCGCTTCCTGTGTGTCGAGATCGTGCCTCGCCTTGTCCGGCTCGTAGCGCTCGATGTAGACGCGCAACGTGGCTCCGGAAGTGCCGGTGCCGGAGAGCCGGAAGACGACGCGCGAGCCGCCCTCGAACAGTATCCGGATGCCCTGGTTCTTGCTCACCGAACCGTCGACCGGATCGTGGTAGGCGAAGTCGTCGGCGCTGGCGATCTTCATGCCGCGCAGGGTGGTGCCGGGCAGCGATCCGAGTTTGGCGCGCAACTCGTCGACCAGCGCGTTGGCGCGGTCGGTCTCGACCTCCTCATAGTCGTGGCGCGAGTAATAGTTGCGGCCATAGGTTTCCCAGTGCTTGGTGACGATGTCCATGCAGCTCTCGCCGCGGACGGCGAGGATGTTGAGCCACAGAAGCACGGCCCACAGCCCGTCCTTCTCGCGCACGTGGTTGGAGCCGGTGCCGGCGCTTTCCTCGCCGCAGATCGTCGCCATGCCGGCGTCGAGCAGGTTGCCGAAGAACTTCCAGCCGGTCGGCGTCTCGTAGATGCCGATGCCGAGTTTCTCGGCGACGCGGTCGGCGGCACCGCTGGTCGGCATCGACCGGGCGATGCCCTTTAGGCCTTCCTTGTAACCAGGCGCCAAATGCGCATTGGCGGCAAGCATCGCCACAGAATCCGAAGGCGTGACGAAAATGCCCTTGCCGATGATCAAATTGCGGTCGCCGTCGCCGTCGGAGGCGGCGCCGAAGTCCGGCGCGTCAGGGCCCATCATCTCGTCATAGAGATGTTTTGCATGCACCAGATTCGGATCGGGATGATGGCCGCCGAAATCCGGCAGCGGCTTGAAGTTGCGGCAGGTGCCGTTCGGCGCGCCGAGCCGGCGCTCAAGGATCTCCTTGGCATAGGGACCGGTCACCGCATGCATGGCGTCGAAGCGCATGCGGAAGCCATATTTGAAGTTGGCGCGGATGGCGTCGAAGTCGAACAGGCTTTCCATCAACTCGGCATAGTCCTTGACCGGATCGATGATCTCCACCGTTATGCCGCCGGCCTTGACGGTGCCGATCGTGTCGATGTCGATCGCACCGATATCGGCGATCTTGAAGCTCGATATCGTCTTGGTCTTCTCGAAGATCGCGTCGGTGATCTTCTCCGGCGCCGGGCCGCCATTGCCGGCATTGTACTTGATGCCGAAATCCTCGTGCGGGCCGCCCGGATTGTGGCTGGCCGACAGGATGATGCCGCCGAAAGTCTTGTATTTGCGGATGATGTTGGAGGCGGCGGGCGTGGACAGAATGCCGCCTTGGCCTACCATCACCTTGCCGAAGCCGTTGGCGGCGGCCATGGCGATGGCCTTCTGGATGACCTCGCGATTGTAGAAGCGGCCGTCGCCGCCGATCACCAGCGTCTTGCCTTCAAAACCTTCCAGCGCATCGAAGATCGACTGGATGAAATTTTCCGCATAGTGCTCCTGCTGGAAGACGGGCACTTTCTTGCGCAGGCCGGACGTGCCGGGCTTCTGGTCGGTATAGGGTTTGGTGGGGACGGTTTTGATCATGCCTCAGGCAGCCCTTTTCGAAAGCAGCAAGCGATAGAGTTCGACGTATTTCTCGGCGCTCTTGTCCCAGGAGACATCGGCCTTCATGCCCTGGCGCTGGATCGAGGCCCAGGTCGCGGGCCTGGCATGAGCCTCGACCAGCCGGCGAATGGCATGCAGCAGCGCGCCGCCATTGTTCGGCGCAAACTGGAAGCCGGTGGCGACGCCCGCCGAAAGGGCCGCCTCGTTGGCGTCGATGATGGTGTCGGCGAGGCCGCCGGTGCGGGCGACGACCGGCACGCAACCATAGCGCAGGCCGTAGAGCTGGGTCAGGCCGCAGGGCTCGAAGCGCGAGGGGATGACGATGGCGTCGCAGCCGCCCTGCATGATGTGGGAAAGCGCTTCGTCATAGCCGATGACGACGCCGACGCGGCCGCGATGCCGCGCGGCGGCGGCAAGCAGCGAGCCTTCGAGGCCGGCATCGCCGGAGCCGAGGATCGCCAGCCGCGCGCCGCGCTGAACGATGCCGTCGACGACCGCGGCCAGAATGTCCATGCCCTTCTGCCAGGTCAGCCGGCTGACGACGCAGACGATCGGGCTGTCGTCATTCTCTAAATTGAAGCGATCCTCGACGGCCTTGCGATTAAGGCCCCGCGCCTCCAGCGTCTCGGCAGAATAGTTGGCCACCATATGCTTGTCGGTCGCCGGGTTCCAGATGTCGACGTCGATGCCGTTGACGATGCCGTGGAGGTCGGTGGCGCGCATGTTGATCAGGCCGTCGAGGCCCATGCCGAATTCCGGCGAGCGGATCTCCTGCGCATAGGTCGGGCTCACCGTGGTGATCGCCCAGGCGGCCTGCAGGCCGGCCTTGAGAAAACCGACGCCCCCATAATATTCGACGCCGTCGAGCTGCATCGCCACGCTCGGCAGGCCGAGCTCGCCAAAGATGCCGGCGCCGAACTGGCCTTGGAAGGCAAGGTTGTGCACGGTGATCAGCGACGGCACGCCGACCGCCTTGCCGTAGCGCATGTAGGCGAGCGTCATTGCCGACTGCCAGTCATGGGCATGCACGATGTCGGGCTGGTAGCCGGAGATCGCGCCGCCGGCGATGTCGCCGCCGACCTGGCTGAGCGCCGCGAAGCGCCGCCAGTTGTCCGGCCAGTCGGAGCCGGAGGCAGTACCGTAAGGCCCGCCCTGGCGGTCGAAGAGATGCGGCGCGTCGAGCACGAAGAGATCGAGCTCGCCGACCTTTACGGCGTGGACAGAAGCCTTGCCACCCTGCAGCAGCGGATACTGGTAGACGGCCTTCTTTTTCTTGAAAGCCTCCTTCACCACCGGATAGCCGGGAATAAGCGTGCGCATCGCCACGCCGTTGCCGGCGAGCGCGATCGGCAGCGCGCCGGTCACGTCGGCAAGCCCGCCGGTCTTGATCAGCGGGAAGATTTCGGGCGTGACCGACAGAACCTGCATGCGCTCCACATTCCGAACTTAAAGTGACAGCTTGTTGATCAATCTTATCAGGTCGACAACTTGCTGATCAGGTTGACAGCTTGTTGATCATGTCCTGGGTGATCAGGCAGATGCCCTTTTCCGAAACGCGGAAGCGCTTGGCGTCGAGCGCCGGATCCTCGCCCACCACCAGTCCTTCGGGGATATGGACGCCGTGGTCGATGACGACGCGCTTGAGGCGCGCGTTGCGGCCTACCTGGACGTCGGGCAGCATCACCACCTCCTCGAGCTTCGAGTAGGAATTGATGCGCGCGCCGGTGAAGATCAAGCTGCGGCGCAGCGATGCGCCGGAAACGATGCAGTCGCCGGACACCAGCGAGGAGATCGCCTCGCCGCGGCGGCCGTCCTCGTCATGCACGAACTTGGCCGGCGGCTTCAATTCGGCATAGGTCCAGATCGGCCAGTCGCGGTCGTAGAGGTCGAGCTCCGGGGTGATGTCGGTGAGGTCGATATTGGCCTCCCAATAGGCGTCGACCGTTCCGACATCGCGCCAGTAGGGCTCGGCCTCATGCGAGGAGCGCACGCAGGATTTGGCGAAACGGTGGGCGATCGCCTTACCGTGCTCGACGATGTAAGGGATGATGTCCTTGCCAAAGTCGCGGCTGGACCCTGGCTCGGCCGCGTCGCGGCGCAGCTGCTCCATCAGGAACTTGGTCTTGAAGACGTAGATGCCCATCGATGCCAGGGCGAACTCCGGTTTGTCGGGGATGCCGGGCGGATCGGCTGGTTTTTCGACGAAGGCGATGATGGTGTCCTTCTTGTCGACATGCATGACGCCGAAGCCAGTCGCCTCCATGCGCGGCACTTCGAGGCAGCCGACGGTGACGTCGGCGCCGGCGTCGACGTGCTGGCGCAGCATCAGCTCGTAGTCCATCTTGTAGATGTGGTCGCCGGCGAGGATGACCATGTATTCGGGGCCGTAGGCCTCGATGATGTCGATGTTCTGGTAGACGGCGTCCGCCGTGCCCTCATACCACTGCGTTTCGGACACGCGCTGCGAGGCGGGAAGGATGTCGAAGCTCTCGTTTCGTTCGGGCCGCAGGAAATTCCAGCCGCGCTGCAGGTGGCGGATCAGCGAGTGCGCCTTGTACTGGGTGGCGACGCCGAGACGGCGTATGCCGGAGTTCAACGCGTTGGACAGCGCAAAATCGATGATGCGCGTCTTGCCGCCGAAATATACCGCGGGCTTGGCGCGCCGGTCGGTCAGCTCCTTGAGGCGGCTGCCGCGGCCACCGGCCAGCACATAGGCCATGGCATCGCGCGCCAGCGGCTGGGGTCTCTTGATCTCTGCCATTGTTTGCCTCCCTCCTAAGCTGTCCGGAAATTTGCTTCAGCAAGATGAGCTATCATCTGCTTCAGTCCGCGACGAATTCCAGCATGATCGTCGACAGCGGCGGCAGAAGCATCGGCGCCGAGGTGCCGCCCCCTTCCCCGCTGGCTATGACCATGCCGCCATTGCCCATGCCGGAGCCGCCATAATCGGCGGCGTCAGTGTTGATGATCTCGCGCCACTCGCCTGCCTTCGGCAGCGGCACACGATAGTTCTCGCGCGGCACCGGCGTGAAATTGGAGATGACGGCGATCGGATTGCCGTCCGGCGCGCTGCGCAGCCAGGCAAAGACCGAGTTGTTGCGATCGTCGACGATCAGCCAGGAGAAGCCTTCCGGCTCGCAGTCGCGCGCATGCAGCGCCGGGCGCGACCGGTAGAGGTAGTTCAAATCCCGCACCACCTGCCAGACGCCGCGATGCGGTGCGAAGTCCAGCAGGTTCCAGTCGAGCGCGCGTTCCTCGCTCCACTCGCGGCGCTGGGCGAATTCCTGCCCCATGAACAGAAGCTTCTTGCCGGGATATCCCCACATGAAGGCGTAATAGGCGCGCAGCGTCGCGAACTTCTGCCAGTCGTCGCCGGCCATCTTGTGAAGCAGCGTGCCCTTGCCGTGCACGACCTCGTCATGGGAGAGCGGCAAGACGAAATTCTCGGAGAAGGCGTAGACAAGGCCGAAGGTGACGTCGTTGTGGTGGTGCTTGCGATAGATCGGCTCCTTGGAGAGATACTCCAGCGTGTCGTGCATGAAGCCCATGTTCCACTTGAAGCCGAAGCCGAGCCCGTCCTCATGCACCGGCCGCGAGACCTTCGGCCATGAGGTCGATTCCTCGGCGATCGTCATCACGCCGGGATGGTGGCCGTAAAGCTCCTTGTTCATCTTCTGCAGGAAGCTGACCGCCTGCAGGTTCTCACGCCCGCCCTTCTCGTTGGGGATCCATTCGCCCGCCTTGCGCGAATAATCGAGGTAGAGCATCGAGGCGACCGCGTCGACGCGCAGACCGTCGACATGATATTTTTCGGCCCAGAACAGCGCGTTGTTGACGAGGAACGACACCACCTCGCGGCGGCCGAAATTGTAGATCGCGGTGTTCCAGTCGGGATGAAAACCCTGGCGCGGATCGGCATGCTCGTAGAGAGCGGTGCCGTCGAATTGCACCAGCCCATGCTCGTCGACCGGGAAATGCGCCGGCACCCAGTCGAGGACGACGCCGACGCCGGCGCGATGGGCGCCGTCGACGAAGCGGGCGAAGCCGTCGGGATCGCCGAAACGCGCGGTCGGCGCGTAGAGGCCGGTGGTCTGGTAGCCCCAGGACGGGTCGTAAGGATGCTCGGAGATCGGCAGGAACTCGATATGGGTGAAGCCGGTGTCGACCACGTAAGGGATCAGCCGTGCGGCGAGCTCGTCCCAGGTCAGGAACGTGCCGTCGTCGCGGCGCTGCCACGAGCCGGCATGGACCTCGTAGATCGAGATCGCCTCGCGTCTGGGATCGGCCTTCTGCCAGAAGCTGCGGTGCGCCTCGTCGCCCCATTGATGCGCTATCGGCGGCGCCGTTACCGAGGCAGTCGCAGGTCGCAGCTCGGATTCGAAGGCGAACGGGTCGGCCTTGAGCGGCAGCCGGACGCCGTCGGGGCCAATGATCTCAAACTTGTAGGGCTGGCCGGCGCGGAGGTCCGGAATGAACAGCTCCCAGATGCCGGTGTCCTTGCGGTAGCGCATGGTGTGCCGGCGGCCGTCCCAGTCGTTGAAGGCGCCAACCACCGAGACGCGCCGGGCATTGGGCGCCCAGACGGCGAAATGCACGCCGGTCGCGCCCTCATGCTCGATGATATGGGCGCCGAGCTTGTCGAAGAGCCTTAGATGCGAGCCCTCGGCCATGTAGTAGTCGTCCATCGGCCCCAGCACCGGGCCGAAGGAATAGGGATCGGTCAGCCACCAATCGCCGCCGGCATTTCTGGCGTGATAGCGCAGCGGCTGGCGCTTGCGGATCGAGAGCCTGCCTTCGAAGAAGCCGGCATCATTGCTGCGGATGAGGTCCCCGACCTCCCTGCCGGTCAGCGTGTAGGCGGTGACGAATTCGGCATCGGGCACGAAGCAGCGGGCGACGAAGCCTTTGCCGGCTTCATGCAGGCCCAGGACGGCAAAGGGATCGCCATGCGTTCCGGCGACAATCGCCGCGACATCGCCGGCTGGCGCCAGTCCGTCCGGCCCGCTTGTCGCAGCGGTCGCGCGCGGCTTCCTCATCAGGCGGTCGCCCTCCCCGGGCACCAGTCTTTGTTTTGGTGCATGTCGTTGTCCCAAAACCGCTTCGCACTTTTGGGTGACATGCACTGATCTTTGTTTTGGTGCATGCCGTAATCCCAAAACCGCTGTGCACTTTTGGGCGGCATGCACCAGTCTTTGTTTTGGTGCATGCCGTAGTCCCAAAACCGCTATGCATTTTTGGGCGGCATGCACCAGTCCTTGTTTTGGTGCATGCCGTAATCCCAAAACCGCTATGCACTTTTGGGCGGCATGCACCGGGGCCGCATCGTTCGTGACCTCATGCAATCACATCAGGCAGGTACGTTCCAGATTTCTTTCGCATATTGGCGGATGGTGCGATCGGACGAGAACCAGCCGACGCGGGCGACGTTGCGAATGGCGCGCGCGTACCAGTCGGGACTGTTGCGCCACACGGCATCGACCTCGCGCTGACAGGCGGCGTAGGAATCGAAATCAGCCGCCACCATGAACCAGTCGCTCTGATAGAGGCCGTTCATGAGATCGCGATAGCGGTCGGGGTCGTCGGGCGAAAAGACGCCGGACGAGATCGCGGCCACCGCCTGCGCCAGCTCCGGCGAAGCCTCGATCACGCCCCGCGGATTGTAGCCATTGTTGCGCCGTTCGGCGACCTCGGCGGTGGTGAGGCCGAAGATGAAGATGTTGTCGTCGCCGACATGCTCCTTGATCTCTACGTTGGCGCCGTCGAGCGTGCCGATGGTCAGGGCGCCGTTCAGCGCGAACTTCATGTTGCCGGTGCCGGACGCTTCCATGCCGGCGGTCGAGATCTGCTCGGAAAGATCGGCGGCCGGCATCATCAGCTCGGCCAGGCTGACATTGTAGTTCGGCACGAACACCACCTTCAGCAGGCCGCGCACCGCCGGATCGCGGTTGATGACCCTAGCGACGTCGTTGGCCAGTTTGATGATCAGCTTTGCGTTGTGGTAGCTCGGCGCCGCCTTGCCGCCGAAGAATTTTACCCGCGGCATCCAGTCCCGCTCGGGATGCGAGCGGATCTGGTCGTAAAGCGCGATCGCCTCCAGGATATTGAGCAGCTGGCGCTTGTATTCGTGGATGCGCTTGACCTGGATGTCGAACAGCGCCGACGGGTCGAGCTTGATGCCGAGCCGGTCGGCGACGAGGTTCGCAAGCCTCGCCTTGTTCTGCCGCTTCACGGCGGCGAACTTCTCTCGGAAAACGGCATCGTCGGCGAGAGGATCGAGATCCTTGATCGCCTCGATGTCGTCCATGAAGCGGCCGCCGATCGCCTCGCGGGCAAGCGCGGTCAGGCCGGGATTGCACTGGATCAGCCAGCGCCGCGGCGTGATGCCGTTGGTCTTGTTGTTGATGCGGTCCGCATAGAGCTTGTGGAGATCGGCGAACACCGTCTCCTTCATCAGTTCCGTGTGCAGCGCCGAGACGCCGTTGATCGAATGCGAGCCGACGAAGGCGAGATTGCCCATGCGCACGCGACGGTCGCCGTTTTCCTGGATCAGTGAGATGCGAGCGATCTGCTCGCCGGAGAACTGGTTGGTCGTGCGTGCCTCCAGAAGCACCTGGGCGTTAATGGCGTAGACGATCTGCATATGACGCGGCAGCAGCCGCTCGAACAACGGCACCGGCCAGCTTTCCAGCGCTTCGGGAAGAAGCGTGTGGTTGGTGTAGGCGAAGGTGCGCGTGGTGATATCCCAGGCAAGGTCGAAATCCATGCCGTGGACATCCATCAAGAGCCGCATCAGCTCCGGCACGGCGACCGCGGGATGGGTGTCGTTCAAATGGATCGCTGCCTTGTCGGGCAGCGACTTCAGGTCGCCATATTGGCTGAGATGGCGCTGGACGATGTCCTGCAGCGAGGCGGTCGAGAAGAAATATTCCTGCCTCAGCCTGAGTTCCTGCCCGGCCATGTGGGAATCAGCGGGATAAAGCACGCGCGACAGCGCGTCGGCCTTGTTGCTTTCGGCGAGCGCGCCGATGTGGTCGCCGGCGTTGAACTTGTCGAGCAGGATCGGGTCGATCGGCATGCCGGACCACAGCCGCAGCGTGTTGACGCGCTTGGCGCGCCAGCCGGCGACCGGCGTGTCGTAGGCGACGGCCAGCACATGCTCGGTCGGCTTCCAGACATGGCGCTCGAGCCGGCCGTCCTTGGAGGTGATCGATTCCACCGAGCCGCCGAAGCCGACCTCGAAGGAACGCTCGCGGCGCTCGAACTCCCACGGATTGCCGTGGTCGAGCCAGGTTTCCGGCAGCTCGACCTGCCAGCCGTCATGGATCTCCTGGCGGAACATGCCGTTGGCGTAGCGGATGCCGTAGCCGTGCGCCGGGATATCGACGGTCGCCATGCTTTCCATGAAGCAGGCGGCGAGCCGGCCGAGGCCGCCATTGCCGAGGGCTGCGTCCGGCTCGAGGCCGGCGATCAGGTCGAGGTCCACGCCGAGCGAGGCCAGCGCCTCGCGCATATTCTCCATCAGGCCGAGATTGGAGAAGGCGTCGCGCATAAGTCGGCCGATCAGGAATTCGAGCGACAAATAATAGACGCGCTTTTCCTGCTGGTCGTAAGCTTCCTTGGTCGCCTGCATCCAGTGATCGACGACGCGGTCGCGCACCACCTTGATCGAGGCGGTCAGCCAGTCATAGGGCGTGGCGACTGTGGTGTCCTTGCCGACCCTGTATTTCAGGGACAGCAAGACTTCCTCGGCGAGCGTCTTGGGATCGGGATTGTCGAGAGCGGGGGCTTCGATGGTCATGGCGGATGTCATATCGCCTCTCGTTCGGTTGGCCTGATCATACCGACTTTCACCGTTCCTCCCACCCCACTTTGCCGCATTGCAGCATATGTTAAATCGATTTAGGCTACGATGTCCATGCTGTGTCCCTGCGGCTATTTACCGTGGTTGATGGGGATCAGGCGGCCAGCGCGTCCTCCGGCGGCTTCTTGGCGCCGGTCATCAGCGCGACGGCATCCGACATCGAAATCTGCTTCGGATCGACGACACAGAGGCGCCGTCCAAGCCGGTGGATGTGGATGCGATCGGCCACCTCGAAGACATGCGGCATGTTGTGCGAAATGAGCACGATCGGCAGGCCGCGCTTCTTGACGTCGAGGATCAGCTCCAGCACGCGGCGGCTTTCCTTGACGCCGAGCGCAGCCGTCGGCTCGTCCATGATCACCACCTTGGAGCCGAAGGCGGCGGCGCGCGCCACCGCGACGCCCTGGCGCTGGCCGCCCGAGAGCGTTTCCACCGCCTGGCTGATGTTCTGGATGGTCATCAGGCCGAGTTCGGTGAGCTTGTCGCGGGCGCGCTTCTCCATTGCCGGACGGTCGAGCATGCGGAACCAGCTGCCGAGCGGGCCCGCCTTGCGGATCTCGCGGCCGAGGAACATGTTGTCGGCGATCGACAGCGCCGGTGACAGCGCCAGGTTCTGGTAGACGGTCTCGATGCCTGCCTCGCGGGCCTCGATGGGCGATTTGAACTGCACCTGCTTGCCATCCAGCTCGATCACCCCCTCGTCGGCATGCACAGCACCAGAGATCGCCTTGATCAGCGTCGACTTGCCGGCGCCGTTATCGCCGATCACCGCCAGGATTTCGCCCGGATAGAGATCGAAGTCGCAGTTGTTGAGCGCGGTCACGCGGCCATAGCGCTTGGTGAGGCCGCGCGCGGTGAGGACAGCCTGCTCAGTCATGGTCACACCGAAACCTTTCTGATCCATTGGTCGATCGCCACGGCGCCGATGATCAGCACGCCGGTGAGCAGCACTTTCCATTGCGGATCGGCGCCCAGCATGTTGAGGCCCATCGAGACGACGCCGACGATCATGGCGCCGAACAGCGTGCCGAGGATCGAGCCGCGGCCGCCGAAGAGCGAGATGCCGCCGATCACCGTCGCGGTGATCGCCTGCAGATTGTAGTCGGTGACGGCGGCGGACGGCGAAATCGAGCCGTTGCGGCCGATCGAGACCCAGGCCGCGAAGGCGGCGATCAGGCCGGCAAGCGTGTAAACGGCCATCAGCACCTTCTTGGTCTGGATGCCGGAGAGCTTGGCCGCCTCCGGATCGTCGCCGACGGCGTAGACATGGCGGCCCCAGGCCGTGTGATTGAGCACATACCAAAGCACCGCCACCAGCACGACCGTGGCAATGACGCCGGCCGTCAGGACGGCGGAACCGACCCTGAAGCTCATCGCGAACAGGTGAAGCAGCGGCGCCTGGGCATCGACGTCGGCGTCGCGGATCGTCTCATTGGCCGAATAGATGAAATTCGTGGCCATGACGATGTTCCAGGTGCCGAGCGTGACGATAAAGGGCGGCAGCTTCATGTAAGCGACCAGCAGACCGTTGAGCAGGCCGCAGGCGCCGCCAGCGGCAAGCCCTACGACCACCGCGAGAAGGGTCGGCATCCCGTAAGTGAGGGCACAGTTGCCCATGATCACGGCTGAAATCACCATGATCACGCCGATCGAGAGATCGATGCCGGCGGTCAGAATGACCAGCGTCTGGGCGGCGCCCAGAATACCGACGATGGCGATCTGCTGCAGGATCAGCGTCAGCGTGTAGGACGAGAAGAAACGTCCGCCGATGGCAATGCCGAAGATGATGACCGACAGCACCAGCACGATCAGCGGCACTGCCGCCGGCGTGGAGTGCAGGAAGTGCTGGGCGCGCTTGACGAACGACTTGCCGTGCTCCTCGAAGGCAGCGACATTTGTGTCGCTGCCCGAGAGTACTTTCTCGAATTCCTGAATCTGAGACATGTCTCCTCCCGTCTGTGCGGAGCCTGCTCACTGCCCCACACGCCGTCCACGCTATCCGGTCTGTCGCCAGGAATGTCAGCGCTTACGAAAGCGCATCGTCCACCCGATGCGGCCGGGGATCAAGCCCCGGCCGCAAGGTTTGTTGCCGGTCAGGCCAGCATCAGCCCCAGCACTTGGCGAGGCCTTCCTTGGTGTCGATCGACTTCACGCCGTTGGCCGGCTTGTCGGTGACGAGGTTGACGCCGGTGTCGAAGAAGTTCTTGCCTTCGGTCGGCTTCGGCTTGGTGCCGTCCTTGGCGAAGGCGGCGATCGCCTCGATACCGAGCGCGGCCATCTGCAGCGGATATTGCTGCGAGGTGGCGCCGATCACGCCTTCGGTCACCGACTTGACGCCCGGGCAGCCGCCGTCGACGGAGACGATCAGCACCTGCTTCTCGAGGCCGACGGCCTTGAGCGCCTGATAGGCGCCGACGGCGGCGGGCTCGTTGATGGTGTGGATGACGTTGATGGTGTTGTCCTTCTGCAGGAGGTTCTCCATCGCCTTGCGGCCGCCTTCCTCGTTGCCGTTGGTGACGTCGTGACCAACGATGCGCGGATCGTCCTCGTCGCCGATCTTGTTCGGATCCTTCACGTCGATGCCGTAGCCCATCATGAAGCCCTGGTCGCGCAGCACGTCCACCGTCGGCTGCGACGGCGTCAGGTCGAGGAAGCCGATCTTGGCGTCCTTGGCCTTGTCGCCGAGCGTGGCGGCGGCCCAGGCGCCGATCAGCTTGCCGGCCTCCAGATTGTCGGTGGCGAAAGTGGCGTCGGCGGCATCGATCGGATCGAGCGGCGTGTCGAGCGCGATCACCAGCAGGCCGGCATCGCGCGCCTTCTTCACCGTCGGCACGATGCCCTTGGTGTCGGAGGCGGTGATCAGGATGCCCTTGGCGCCGTCGGCGATGCAGCTTTCGATCGCCGCGACCTGGCTCTCGCTGTCGCCGTCGATCTTACCGGCATAGGTCTTGAGGTCGACGCCGAGTTCTTTTGCCTTGGCGGTCGCGCCCTCCTTCATCTTGACGAAGAAGGGATTGGTGTCGGTCTTGGTGATCAGGCAGGCGCCGACACCAGCGGCCGACGCGGACGAGGCGAATGCGAGCAGGCCCAGCCCGGCCGCCGCGAACACGGTGGACTTCAGCAGCGATTTCTTGGTCACGATTTCCTCCCAATGGAACCATTCGGGACGCCGGCCAACCCGGCGCCTCAAGCGCATCCAACCATTCTCCCAGCGTGGACGCCACCTCAAAAGACACCAGTCCAGCGCGTCTGTCAATAATTAAATCACTCTTATTTATTATTGACAGGCTTGCGCCGTTCACTCATTCTGAACGAAAAGCAGTTTGGGGAAAACCGACGGGAGGAACAGGGGTGGAGACCGGCATTGCGAGGCACGGTTCGCCCGAGGCTCTGGAGAGCCGCCTGCATCGCGGCACCAACCAGAGCGGTATGCGCGACCACAATGAACGGCTCGTGCTGTCGCTGGTGCGCCAGCATGGCAGCCTTGCCAAATCCGACATTGCGCGCATGACCGGGCTGTCGGCGCAGACGGTGTCGGTCATCATGCGGGAACTCGAGGAAGACAAGCTGCTCGTCCGCCAGGCCCCGCTGCGCGGCAAGATCGGCCAGCCGTCGATCCCGATGGCGCTCAACCCGGAAGGCGCCTTCTTCATCGGCCTCAAGATCGGCCGCCGCAGCGCGGAGCTGGTGCTGATCGACTTCCTCGGCAATGTGCGCGCGATGCTGCAGAATTCCTACCGCTATCCGGCGCCGCGCGAGACTGTCGAGTTCGTCACCGCGGGGATCGGAAAGATGCGCGGCGAACTGACGCCGGCGCAGGACAAGCGCATCGCCGGACTCGGCATCGCCATGCCGTTCGAGCTCTGGAGCTGGGCCGACACCGCCGGCGCGCCGCGCGAGATCATGGACGAATGGCGCCACCGCGACATTCGCGCCGACATCCAGGCACAGTGCGAGTTTCCGGTCTATCTGCAAAACGACGCCACTTCCGCTTGCGGGGCGGAGCTCGTCTTCGGCCAGGCGGGCGCCGCGCGCGACTTCGTCTATTTCTACATCGGCGCCTTTGCCGGCGGCGGCATCGTGCTCAACGGCCGCCTGTTCGGCGGGCCGACCGGAAACGCAGGCGCACTGGGCTCGATGCCGGTGCCGGGGCCGGACGGCAAGCCGACGCAGCTCATCGACGTCGCCTCGATCGCGATTCTGGAAAAGGCGCTCAGCGCCAAGGGCATCGACGGCTCATATCTTTGGACCTCGCCGCAGGAATGGGGCGAGATCGGCACCGAGCTCGATGACTGGATCGCCAGCGCTTCGCAGGCGCTGGCCTATGCGATCGTCGCCGCCTCCTCGGTCATCGATTTCGAAGCGGCGGTGATCGACGGCTGGATGCCGCTTAAGGTGCGGCGGCGGCTTGTCGATGCGGTCACGGATGCGATTGCCGGCATCGACGCCGAAGGGTTGAAGCTGCCCGTCGTGCGCGAAGGAACGGTCGGCATCCATGCGCGGGCGCTGGGCGGCGCCAGCCTGCCGCTTTCGGAGCGCTTCCTGATCGGACCGACCACGATTTCCAGGAGCGCCTGACCATGCTGATCGGCATCCCGCCGCTGCTCGGCCCGCAGCTTCTGGCGACGCTGCGAGCCATGGGTCACGGTGACGAGATCGCCATCGTCGACGGAAATTATCCCGCCGAGGAACAGGCACGCAGGCTGATCCGCGCCGACGGCCATCACGTCATTCCGGTGCTCGATGCCGTTTTGAGCGTGCTTCCGGTAGACGAGACGGCGCCGGAGGCTTTGTTTCGCGCCTCGGTCAAAGGCGATCCGGTGCTCGCCGATCCCGTGCATCGCGAGATGGAAGCGGTCTGCGCGAGGCGCGCGCCGGGCCACAAGGTGATTGCGCTGGCCGGCGCCGACTTCTATGCACGGGTCAAGGCCGCGCACGCGATCGTCGCGACCAGCGAACCCAGGCTCTATGCCAACATCATCATCCGCAAGGGCGTGATCCAGCCGCCGGAGACCGACAAGAAATGATCCTTTGCTGTGGCGAAGCCCTGATCGACATGCTGCCGCGCATGACGACGGAAGGCGAAGCGGCCTTCGCGCCTTATGTCGGCGGCGCGGTGTTCAACAGCGCGATCGCGCTTGGGCGGCTCGGCGCGCCGGCGGGCTTCTTCTGCGGCCTTTCCTCCGACCTGTTCGGCGGCCAGCTCCGCGAGGCGCTCGGAGCAAGCAAGGTGAGCTCGACCTATGCCCACACCTCGCCAAAACCCACGACGCTTGCCTTCGTGCGGCTCACCAACGGCCAGGCGACCTACACCTTCTATGACGAGAACACCGCCGGGCGGATGCTGACCATCGAGGACCTGCCGAAGCTCGGGGCCGAAATCGAGGCGATGCTGTTCGGCGCCATCAGCCTGATTTCGGAACCTGCGGGATCCGCCTATGAGGAGTTCATGCGGCGCGAGCACAAGAGCCGGGTGATGATGCTCGACCCCAACATCCGGCCGAACTTCATCCCGGACAAGGCCAAGCATCTGCGGCGCATCCGCGAGATGATGGCGATGGCCGACATCGTCAAGCTCTCGGACGAAGACCTCAACTGGTTCGACGAAGCAGGCTCGCATGAGGACGTCGTGCGCAACTGGCTGGACCGCGGCCCCAAGCTGATCGTCGTCACCCATGGCAGCGCAGGCGCGGTCGGCTACAGCCGGGAACACAAGGTCACAGTCGTGCCGCAGAAGGTGAAGGTGGTCGACACGGTCGGCGCCGGCGACACCTTCAATGCCGGCATCCTCGCCTCGCTGCACGAACAGGGCCTGCTCACCAAGGCGGCGATCGGCGGTCTCTCGGAAGACGCGATCCGCAAGGCGCTGGAGCTCGGCGCCAAGGCGGCCGCAGTGACTGTGTCGCGGGCCGGCGCCAACCCGCCCTGGCGGCAGGAAATCGCCTGATCGGCTGTCCACGAGGCCCTTCCCGACCGATCACTTTATGTTTCCAAGGACCGGAACAGCGCGATAGAAGGCTCCGAGAATGCACCCGGAAGCCCGGATTTTCCGGCTTCTTCGGGCAGTACGCCGGCAAAAGACGGTAACAGACTGCGACACTTGCGCAATTCGCCTCGGCCGTGGCCGGCTTTTTCAGCCGTGCCAAGTCTGGTACCAGCGGGCCGGTTATTGATAGCAGCGACGTGCGTCCAGCCGGAAAGCACGCTCCAGCATTTTGAAGCCATTGAGGCCGACATGCAGTTCATCGATCTTGGCGCGCAGCGCGAACGAATCCGCGACCGGTTGAAGGCCGCGATCGACCGTGTGGTCGAAGACGGGCGTTACATCCTCGGGCCCCAGGTTACCGAATTCGAGAACAAGCTCGCGGCCTACGTCGGCGTCAAGCATGTGGTGGCCTGCGCCAACGGCACCGATGCGCTGCTTCTGCCGCTGTTTGCCGCCGGCATCGGCCCGGGCGACGCCGTGTTCGTGCCGAGCTTCACCTTCGCCGCGACGGCCGAAGTGGTGGCGCTCGCCAAGGCCGAGCCGGTCTTCGTCGACGTCGATCCCGACACCTACAACATCGACATCGCCAGCCTCGAGGCGGCGATCGAGATGATCAGGAAGGAAGGCCACTTGACGCCGAAGGCGATCATCCCGGTCGACCTGTTCGGGCTTTCGGCCGACTACGAGGCGATCATGGCGATCGCCAAGCGCGAAAACCTGCTGGTGATCGAGGACGCGGCCCAGTCGATGGGCGGCTCCGCCGACGGCACAATGTGCGGCGCCTTCGGCCATGTCGGCTCGACGAGCTTTTACCCGGCGAAGCCCCTCGGCTGCTATGGCGACGGCGGCGCGATGTTCACCAATGATGCTGCGCTGGCCGACAAGCTCAGATCCTTCGCCTTCCACGGCAAGGGCGAGACGCAATACGACAACGTCCGCGTCGGCATCAATTCGCGCCTCGACACGCTGCAGGCAGCGATCCTGATCGAGAAGCTCTCCATCCTCGAGGAAGAGATGGTGGCCCGGCAAGCAGTCGCCGACCGCTATGCCAAAGGGCTTGGCGACATCGTCAAGGCATCGCGCAACCTCGGCCACGGCCGCTCGGCCTGGGCGCAGTATGCGATCGAGACGCCGAAGCGCGACGGGTTGAAGGCCCATCTCGGCGAGAAGGGCATTCCGTCGGTGATCTACTATGTGAAGCCGCTGCATGAGCAGGTCGCCTATCGCGACTATCCGCGCACGCCGACCGGCCTCGCCGTTTCGGAAAAGCTGCCGAAACAGATCCTGTGCCTGCCGATGCACGCCTATCTGAGCGAAGCCGACCAGGACAAGATCATCGAGACTATCAGGAATTACGTCGGGTCGAACTCGGCGCATGTAGCGGCGGCGTAGCCGGTTCCTTCGTCATCCTCGGGCTTGACCCGAGGATCCATGCCGTGACCTACATGCAGCGCGCGGCGGAGCAGAATTCTGCAACCGTTGCAACGCTTTAGCGTCACGGCATGGATCCTAGGGTCTGCGCCGCGTCGCTTCGCTCCTTGCTCCGCCCTAGGATGACGAAACGATAGCCCCGCTCTTCCCCGTCGCGATGAAATGCGGGTTGGCGAAATCGGTGTCGCTGGCCTGGTTGCGCTTGCCGTAGACGAGCGGCTCGCCGTCCAGCGTGCGCGTCATGCCGCCGGCGGCGCGCAGCACTGCATCGCCCGCCGCGGTGTCCCATTCCATGGTGCGGCCGAAACGCGGATAGACGTCGGCCTCGGCGGCGGCGAGCAGGCAGAATTTCAGCGACGATCCTATGGAGACGATCTCGGCGGCGCCGAGATCGCGGATAAAGGCGTCGGTCTCAGGCGTGTTGTGCGAGCGGCTGGCGACGACGGCGAGCGGCGTGCCCCCTGCCCGCACGGCAATCGGACGTCGGCCGACGATGCGATAGTCGCCATCCACTTCGATCGCTTCCGCCTTGCCCGGCCGGCCGGAGAAAAAACGCCCGGTGCAGGGCGCGAAGACGACGCCGACTTCCGGCACGCCATGGCGCACGAGCGCGATGTTGACGGTGAAATCGGTGCGGCGGTTGACGAATTCCTTGGTGCCGTCGAGCGGATCGATCAGGAAGAAAGTGCCGTCGAGGTCGGGCATGGCGATGCCCGCCGCAACCTCCTCCTCGGCCACGCAAGGGATGTCCGGATAAGCGGAGCGAAGGCCGGCGAGGATGATCTTCTCGCTTTCGCGATCGGCTTCGGTCACAGGCGAAGAGTCGGACTTCTTCTCGACCGCGCAGCCCTCGTGGAAGACGCGCATGACCTCGCGCCCGGCATCGAGCGCCAGGCGCTCGAAGACGCCGAGCATCGCCTCGTCGTCAGATACCGCCGCCATTGTCATACTGCTCTTCGGCAATGTCGCGCTCGTCCAGCCAGTGTTCCAGGGCTTCCGCCATCTCCTGCGGGCTCTTGCCGAGAGTCTCGAGATGGATTTCGGGATTCTCCGGCGCCTCATAGGGGGAATCGACGCCGGTGAAATTCTTGATCTCGCCGCTCAAAGCGCGCGCGTAAAGGCCCTTCGGATCACGGCGGGCGCATTCCTCGAACGGCGTGTCGACGAACACTTCGACGAATTCGCCCTCGCCCATCAGCTCACGCGCCATGCGCCGCTCGGCGCTGAAGGGCGAGATGAAGGAGACGATGACGATCAGGCCGGCATCGGCCATCAGCTTGGCCACTTCGGCGACGCGGCGGATGTTCTCCACGCGGTCGGCATCGGTGAAGCCGAGATCGCGGTTTAGGCCGTGGCGGACATTGTCGCCGTCGAGAATATAGGTGTGACGGCCGGACGCGAACAGCTTCTTCTCGAAGAGATTTGCGATGGTCGACTTGCCCGAGCCGGACAGGCCGGTGAACCAGAACACGGCCGAGCGCTGGTTCTTCAGGTCGCTGCGGCCGCGCTTGCCGACATCGAGCGACTGCCAGTGGATGTTTTCGGCACGGCGCAGCGAATGCAGGATCATACCGGCGCCGACGGTGGCATTGCTGATGCGATCGATCAGGATGAAGGCGCCGGTGGTGCGGTTCTCGGCGAAGGGATCAAAGGCGATCGGCGCCCGCGTCGAGAGATTGCAGACGCCGACCTCATTAAGGTCGAGCGACTTCGCCGCCTCATGCGCGAAATCGTTGACGTTGACCCGGTACTTCAGTTCGGTGACGGTGGCGCTGACCTGGTCGGTTTCAGTTCGCAGGATATAGGATCGGCCCGGCAGCAGCGCCTGTTCGTCGAACCAGACGATGTTGGCGGCGAACTGGTCGGCGACCTGCGGACGCGTCGCGGGCGACACCAGCATGTTGCCGCGCGACACCTCGACCTCGTCCTCCAGGACGAGCGTGATGGCCTGGCCGGCAACCGCCCGCTCAAGATCGCCCCCATGCGCGACGATGCGCTTGACGCGGGAAGCCCTGCCCGACTTGGCGACCACGACCTCGTCACCTTCAGAAACCGTGCCAGAGGCGATGGTGCCGGCAAAGCCGCGAAAATCGAGGTTCGGACGGTTTACATACTGCACCGGGAAGCGGAACGGCAGTTCGACGGCCGCCTCGTCGACCGACACGGTTTCCAGGTGTTCGATCAGCGACGGCCCGGAATACCAGGGCGTGCGCTCGGAGCGCGTGGTGACGTTGTCGCCAAAACGCGCCGACATCGGGATCGGCATGATGCTTGTGAAGCCCAGCCCTTTCGCGAAGTCGGTGTAATCCGCCACGATGCTGTCGAAGACGGTCTTGTCGAAGCCGACGAGGTCGATCTTATTGACGGCAAGCACGATGTGGCGGATGCCGAGCAGCGAAGCGATGATCGAATGGCGACGCGTCTGGCGCAGAACGCCTTGGCGCGCGTCGATCAGCACGATGGCGAGATCGGCGGTCGAGGCGCCGGTCGCCATGTTGCGCGTGTACTGCTCGTGGCCGGGCGTGTCGGCGACGATGAACTTGCGCTTCGGCGTGGCGAAGAAGCGGTAGGCGACGTCGATGGTGATGCCCTGTTCGCGCTCGGCCTCCAGCCCGTCGACCAGGAGCGCGAAGTCGACGTCTTCGCCGGTGGTGCCATGCTTGCGCGAATCGCGCTCGAGCGCGGCGAGCTGGTCCTCGAAAATCTGCTTGGTGTCGGAAAGCAGCCGGCCGATCAGCGTCGACTTGCCGTCGTCGACCGAGCCGCAGGTGAGGAAGCGCAGCAGCGACTTCTTTTCCTGCGCGGTCATGTAGTCGCGGATCGAGTCGGTCGCGGCGAGGCTCTTGGCCAGGATGTGACGCATGCTCAGAAATACCCCTCGCGCTTCTTTTTTTCCATGGAGCCGGCCTCGTCGCGGTCGATGAGGCGGCCCTGGCGCTCGGACGTGCGGGCGGTCAGCATCTCGCCGACAATGGCTTCCAGCGTGTCGGCATCGGATTCGATGGCCCCCGTCAGCGGATAGCAGCCCAGCGTGCGGAAACGCACGAGACGGTTCTCGACCGTCTCGCCGGGGCGCAGTTGCATGCGATCGTCATCCTTCATGATGAGCATGCCGTCGCGTTCGACAACCGGCCGTTCCTTGGCGAAATAGAGCGGCACGATCGGGATATTTTCCTGCAAAATATACTGCCAGATGTCGAGCTCGGTCCAGTTGGACAGCGGAAAGACGCGGATCGACTCGCCCGGCGCGATGCGGGTGTTGAATATCTTCCACATCTCCGGCCGCTGGTTCTTCGGGTCCCAGGCGTGCTGCGCGTTGCGGAAGGAAAAGATACGCTCCTTGGCGCGCGACTTCTCCTCGTCACGGCGGGCGCCGCCGAAAGCCGCGTCGAAGCCGTATTTGTCGAGCGCCTGGCGCAGCGCCACCGTCTTCATCACATGGGTGTGGGTGTTGGAGCCGTGATCGAACGGATTGATGTTGTCGCGTACGCCGTCCTCGTTGACATGGACGAGCAGGTCGAAGCCTAGCTTCTGCGCCATCTGGTCGCGAAAGGCGATCATCTCGCGGAACTTCCAGGTCGTGTCGACATGCAGGAAGGGAAATGGCGGCTTGGCCGGATAGAAGGCCTTCATGGCCAGATGCATCAGCACCGAGGAATCCTTGCCGACCGAATAGAGCATCACCGGCTTGGAGAAAGAGGCCGCAACCTCACGGAATATGTGGATGGACTCGGCCTCAAGCCGCTGCAGATGGGTGAGCGCGATGTTCATGGACTGTTGAGCGTTCTTTCGTGCCGGCCAGAACCTTGCTGCAGGCGATTGGCGCGGTTTCCCTCAAACAGCCCGTCAAGCCCTGGACATTCTGGCGGGCGTTCTAGCAGATCGCCATTATCCATAACAATGCAAGACGCGCGCCGAGCACTGCGGTTCGGGAATGAATTTTCCAAGTAAGCCAGATAAGACGGAAAATCCTCCCAGGCAAGCTGAGCAATAGAGAGGCACCGAACAAACCTATTGCCTCGATCGGCTAGATTGACTTCCAACGGCTTTCGACCACGTCGGCGATTTTTGGCTGAACATCCTTCGGCTGCCCTATCGGAGATCGGAGCCAAACGCTATACCGGCGCGGGAAACGGGGCGAGGCGCGACAGAACGGGGTCGAGGGCAACTGCCACCGCCGCGGGTCTGCGCACAACCTGGAAGATTGCGAAGCAAGGCATTGAACCCGTTTACATCGCTCCGGCGCCACCTCACGCCGACACAGATCAACATCTACTTCTCGATCATCTGCTTCTTCTCGCCGCCCGTGCTGGGATCGGTGGTGAGCTTCGTCTTCAACGGCGGCGGGCTGTGGTCCGTTTTCCTGCTCGCCTTCAGGCGGCGGCGATTCAACATCGACGGGCCGATGCTTGCCATGACGGTGGCGATCTATGCCTATTGCGTGGCCATGGTCCTTGCTTCAATCGTCAATGGTGCGCTCGGGGCGGATTTGAAATATTTCCTGGCGCTGATCACCTTGCTGTTCTTCCCGTTTTCCTATTCGACCTGGAGCATCACTGAGAAGCTCACCCTTGCGCGCATCGTCGTGCTTGCAAGTGCCGCGGCATGTTGCGGCGCGCTGGTCATCGCCGTCGTTCAGTATCACTGGGTCGGCATGCGGGCCGAGGGCGGGGCCGGAAATGCGATCGTGTTCGCGACGGTCACCTGTCTTGCCGCCATGATGTGCCTTGCCGGCGCGCTCTCGGGGATCGTGAAGGGCTGGAAGCCGCTGGCCGGCGCGACACTCGCCGGGGTGGTGGCGATCCTTCTTTCCGGATCGCGCATCATCTGGCTTGCCCTGCCGATCGCCGCCATCGCCGTCCTCCTGATCAACCGCCGAAGGTTCAACAGAGCCAACCTGACGCGCGGGGCGTTGATCGCAGGCGCGGCCTGCCTGCTGGTCGCGGCCATCGGCTTCCCCGTCATCATGGACCGCGCCGACTTTCTGTTCAGCGACTGGGATGCACTTACCACCAAAGGCGATCACTCGACGGCGATCGGCCTGCGCGTTGCGATGTGGGAAATCGGCGTCGGCGCCTTTCGCGAGATGCCGATTTTCGGCCATGGCATCTCGGGCAGCCGGGCGCTGATGAAACAGGGTTTCCACGATCAATTCGGCATGACCGCAGGTTACAACCACTATCACGACGGCTTCCTCACCGCGGCGGTGCAGGCCGGTTTGTTGGGGGCGCTGGCGCTTGCTGCCATATTCGTGGTCGCGGCCCGGAATGCGGCAAGGACGCTGCGCCTCAGCGCCGACCCGGTGGAACGGTTCGGCGCAACGATGATCATCGTCACGGTCATCACCTACCTGATCGGCGGGCTGACCGGCATCATCGTCGGCCACGACATTTTCGATTCGACGCTGATGGTGTTCCTGGTCTGCGGTACCTATCTGGCCTGCGGTCGAACGGTGCCGCCGATCGTCAAGGGCGCCGCCGCAATGGCGCCGAACACCAGCCACCATTCATGAAGGTTCTGGTCACCGGCGCGACAGGCTTCATTGGGCGCAAGGTCGTCGGCCGGTTGCAAGGGGCTGGATTCGAGGTACGGGTCGCCTCACGCCGACTGGAAAGACTGTCGGCCGCAGACCATGACGTTCTGCTGCCTGGCGTTGATGCGCCCGACGAGGCCTTCCCGGCACTGATGCGCGATGTGACGCATGTCGTCCACTGCGCCGCGCTCAACAACGACCGGAACGCCAGCGAAGCCGACTACCGGGCTGCCAATGCGGCGTTGACCGGGCGGCTGGCCAAAGCTGCGGCCATTGGTACCGGCGGGCGTTTCATCTATCTTTCCTCGATCCGGGCCGTAGCCGGTCCCGGCTTCAGCGGCACGATCAATGAGGCGACGCCCCCCGCCCCGCAATGCGCCTATGGCCGCTCCAAGCGTGAAGGCGAGGTCGGGACGCTCGAGGCCTACGCGTCCACCGGGCGTGCGGATGCCACGGCGCTGCGCCTGCCGCCGGTTTATGGCGAGGGCATGAAGGGCAACTTGGCGTCGCTGATGCGGCTTGCCGACTCAGCCCTGCCGCTGCCGACCGGCGCGCTTGTGGGCGTGCGTTCCCTGATCGCGCCCGAGACGGCAGCGGACGTGGTGCTGCACCTACTTAGCCGTCCCGGACCGCTTCGCCCGGCCTATGTCGCGGGCAACGCCACTCCTCTTGCCATGTCCGAAATCATCACCGCGTTCCGGCAGGGTTTCGGCCGTCCGCGGCGTCTTTTGCCCGTGCCGGCGATATCGCTCCGCCTAGCGGCGACGTTGCTTGGCAAGCAGGCGGCCTGGCAGGCCTTGAGCGCGACCCAGATCTGCGATCCGTCGCTGCTGGCATCGGAAGGCTGGGCGCCGGAGGCCGACACGTTCGACCGGCTTCGCGAACTGGCGCGACAGGCCGGTCAGGCCCGGTAAAATGTGCCAATAAGGATTTTGACGTCGAGGCCGATGGAGGCAGCCTTGAGGTAGGCGGCGTCGGTCTCGGCGCAGAGACTTGGGTCGGACATGTCGATGCCCTTGATCTGCGCGAGCCCGGTGATGCCCGGAAGCGCCGGCAGCACGCCCAGCCGCTGACGGTGCCCGATCAGCTCCGTCTGTGTCGGCAGGCACGGACGGGGCCCGACAAGGCTCATCTCGCCTTTCAGCACGTTCCAGAGCTGCGGCAGCTCGTCGATCTTGGTCCGGCGCAGCACCTTGCCGACCGCGGTGATCGAACTGGCCGGCGCCTCATGCGTGGGCAAGGAGGGGGTGTTGCGATGCATCGTGCGCAGCTTGTGGCAGGCAAAGACAGCGCCCCCCCGCCCGACGCGCGGCTGCGAGAAGATGGCGGGCCCAGGCGACGTCGCCCGAATCGCCAGCATGGCGGTGAGCACGATAGGCGACGTCACCGCCAGCATCACGGCCGCGACAATGAGATCGAAAGCCCGCTTTGCCGTCACGGCTCGGATCCGGCGCCAACGTAGCGGACTTGGGGCAACATGTGTCAGCCGATCTGTCCGACCGTTTTCGGCGCCGTCTGCTCGGGCGCGCCGACGGCGCTTTGCTCCGCCCGGTAGAGCCCCGCCAGGATGGCAAGCGCGGCTGCCTTGTCCCGATCGTTCATCGCGGCCACCAGCGCCGGCAGCGCGGCCTCGATCCTCGGCCATTCCACGACGTCGCTCCTGAGGCCGAAGAGCTTGGCGGTATCGAGCTTGACGACCTCTTCGTTCTCGCCATGCAGCGTCTCATGCAGCTTCTCGCCGGGCCTGATGCCGGTGAAGCGGATCGCAATGTCGGTGTGGGGGCTTTTGCCGGCCATGCGGATCATGGTTTCGGCGACTTCGAGGATCGGCACGGGCTTGCCCATGTCGAGCATGTAGATGGCGTAGTCGTCGCTGCCCTGGCGCTGCTCGGCATCGGCTGCCGACATGATGACGAGGTCGACCGCTTCGGCCACCGTCATGAAATAGCGGGTCATGCGCCGGTCGGTGATGGTGACCGGCCCGCCGGCCTCGATCTGCGCCTGGAAGACGGTCGCCACCGAGCCGTTGGAGCCGAAGACATTGCCGAAGCGCACGGCGATGAATTTGGTGCCGGGACGATGCGCGCCCACGCGATGGGCGTGATGCGCGCCGGCCTGATGGCCGTTCAGCCCGCCGGCATGGATAAGCGAGGGCGCGGCATGGGTTTCATGCAGCGAGGAGACGATCTGCTCGGCCGCCCGCTTGGTGACGCCGAGCACCGAAGTCGGGTCGACGGCCTTGTCACTGGAAATCAGCAGGAATTGCGGCACCCCGCATTCGGCGGCGACCTCGGCGCAGGCGAGCGTGCCGAAGACATTCGTCTCGATCGCCGCTTCCCAGTTCTCTTCGAGCAGCGGCACGTGCTTCAGCGCCGCGGCGTGAAAGATGATCGCGGGTTTGAACTCGCCGACGAGGCGCATCATGTGAGACCGGTCGGTGACGTCGACGATGCGGCTGGTCAGCCGGCCGCGGTCTTTCTCGTCGATCAGCTGATCGAGCTGGAAAATGCCGAACTCGGAATTGTCGGCCACCAGCACCGCCTCGGCGCCGAGCTCCAGCGCGCGCTTGACCAGGACACGGCCTATGGAGCCGGCGCCGCCGGTGACCAGCACGCGCTTGCCGCCGACGAAGGCGCCGATGCGCGTCGTGTCGGTGGCGACCGCCGAGCGGCGCATGATGGTTTCCATCTCGACGGCATCGAGAACCAGCTTGCCGCCCTGCCCCAGTTCCGAAAGGCCGGAGAACTGGACGACGGCGATGCCGCTGTGGCGGGCGACGCGCACCAGCTCGGCATAGTCCTCGATCTCGCGCTCGATGCCTTTGCCGAAGATCAGGAGGTCGAGGTTTTCCGTGCCCTTGACATACTCCTCCAGCACCTCGACCAGGCGCGGCCTGAGCGCCACGACCGGAACGCCCTGGATCTGGGTGCCGAGCGGCGCGTCGCTCTCGGTCGCCATGATGCCGGCGATGGCGTATTCGGCCGGCACAGCCGTGCGCGTGAAGCGGACGATCACGTCGGCCTCGCTCAACCGGCCGATGAACAGCGCCTGCTTGACCGAGGCGTCGCTGGCCGCGCGGCGCAGGATGCGCCAGCTCGCGCCGTCGCGAAGGAAGCGATAGTAAAGCCTGGGCGCAGAAATGATGGTGAAGGAGACCAGGAAAAAGACGATGAACTGGCGCTCGTTGAGGCCGGAAACCGGCTGGAAGAAGGAGCGGAAGGCAACCGCGGCCAAATAGAGGACCACCGTCAGGCTGCCGCAGCCCTTCAGGATGTTGAAGAAATCGGGCGTGGAAGCAAAGCGCCAGACCGTGCTGTAAAGGCCGCTATAGCGAAACAGCACATGGGCGGCGAGCACGATGAGCGCCCAGCAGGCAAGCCCGCCGGAGGAGAACGCGTCGAAGGAAAGCCGCGACTGCGAGAGAGTTAGGCTAAGCGCCACCGCGATCAGGACCATGATAAGGTCCTGAACCATGATGATGGCGCGCCGCATCTTCGGTCGGATTCCCGATACGGCTTCTGCGTAGGCGGTCATTGGGTAGTACTGAACTCCAGGCGTGGGGATACAATTACCAGAACGGCTCCGGACCGGCCAGCGCCCGCCACCACTCCGGATTGCAAAATCCCAGCCCCGTCACCCGGTTATCGCATTAGCGCGGAGTTGGGGGGACCGCCAGAGGTTTTTTGGAGATCGCAGGGTCCGCCAAGTGTCCATGAAAACCCTATCGGCGGCGGATATCGCAAAACGGCTGAGCTCCTCGTCCAGGCCGGAAAGGCCGTGGCGCTCCTGTCAGTGAATACGACCCTCGAGCTGACGGTAGAGCTCGGCATAGGATTTCCCCATCCTTTCGGCGGTGAACAGGCGGACATATCGATCGCGCGCGGCCCGTCCCCAATTCGCCGCCACGGTCGGCTGGTCGATCAGCCGGTTGATCGCTTCGGCAAGGAGCGCCGGATCCGACGGAGGGACCACGAGCCCGGTCTGGCCGGCTTTGTTGACGTAGCTTGTGCCCGTTCCGATCTCGCAAGAAATCATCGGCTTGCCGCACATCGCCGCCTCGACCAGCGAAAGCCCATAGGCCTCCGACCTTTGGTTCGAGGGAAAAACCAGGCCGCGGCAATTGTGCAGCAGCGCCATCTTGCGCGGCTCGGCCACCTCGCCGAGAAAAATCACATTGTCGAGGCCCAGTGTCTCGGCCTGTTGCCTTAGTTCCCGCTCGACCGGCCCGGCGCCGGCAATGACGATCTTGCACCGCGCCCGGGAGGCTGCCTGGATCAAAACATCCAGCCCCTTGTAGTAACGCAGCACGCCGACGAACAGCACGAACGGCTCCGCTACCGTCGACCGGCACCAATTGTCGTCGGCCTCGCCCGGCGAGGGATAGGCGCCCTCGTCGATGCCGATGGGAATAACCTTCGATTTGGCCCTGAATGCCCTGAGAACCGGGCTCGACTCGAGATAGTTCGGCGACGTCGCCACGATCGCGTCGACATCCCCCAGGAAGCGCATCATCAAAGGCCGGTAGAAAGGCAGGATGAGCCTTTGTTTGACGATGTCGGAATGATAGGTGACGACGGCCGGCTTGCCGTGACGGGACTGGAAATGCACCATGTCCATGACCGGCCATGGAAAGTGGTAATGGACAAGGTCGGCCTGTCGGGCGAGCGCGCCGAACTTGCGAAAGACCTCGCGCGAAAACCCGGTCGACGCCAGCTCGAAATCCAGCCTGGCTTTCCGCGCCATGTGGCCGTCCAGGCGTTTCGTGTTTTCGTCCGGAGCCGGGCTCAGCGACAGCACTTCGGTTTCGACGCCATAAGCAGCCGTGCCTTGAGCGATGGCATGGATCGTGCGCTCCACCCCGCCGAAGCTATCCGGCCAGTATGTCTTGAAGAAATGCAGGACTTTCAAACGAGGGTCTTTCGTCTTTGCCGGATGGCCTGCTCGAAGATCCGCAGCATGCCCCTGGCGTGATTCTCCCAGGTAAATCGCGCGGCATTCTCGCGCGCGCCGACGGCGATTCCGTTGCGGAATTCCGCATCGCTGCAGAGGCGGTCGAATGCAGCGGAGATCGCCGCGGGATCGTTCGGGTCGGCGAGCACGGCATTGTCTCCAGCGACTTCAGGCATCGACGACGTGTTCGACGTCAGCACCGGTTTGCCGAACGACTGCGCCTCGACGATCGGGAAGCCGAAGCCTTCATAGAGCGACGGCATCGCCAGAAACAGACAATTCGCATAAAGCGTGGCAAGCACACGATCGTCGACGAACCCGGTGAACTTGATGTTGGTCTGCAAGCCGCCGCCGCGCACCTGATCGGCCAGGCGCGTCTGTTTCCATCCCTTGCCGCCGACGATGACCAGGTCGCAGGACGAGCGGGTGCCGGCCGGCAGCAGGCCATAGGCCGTGATCAGATTGGCGAGATTCTTGCGGGGCTCGAGCGTGCCGACGAAAAGCGCGTAGGGCCTGGTTATGCCGAGCGGCTCGAGACTCGAAACATCGCCCGGAACCGGCAGCGCGGCCGTGCCGGGGGCGACGGTGGCGACCGGCGATTTCAGCCAGGGAAATGCGCGCGTCAACGCGCTCGCCGTGGCCGTCGAATCGGCGACCACGACATCGGCCTTGCGCAAGGCGGGTTTCATCAGGAGGCGCTCGCCGATCAAGGTCCGCGCACGCATGGTCTCGGGCGCGTGCACCCAGACGAGATCGTGAATGGTGACCACCTGTGCGATTCGGCTATCAAGCACGAGCGGCAGGCGATGGGACGGCCCCCAGAACACCTCCACCTTGTCACGCGCGGCCCAGGACGGCAGCATGGCCTGCCCCCACAGCGCTCGCGCAGGGAGGGCATGAAATGTGCCTGTCCGCAGGGTTACGTCATGGGGTAGCTCGTAATTGGCATTGATCTTTGCCGGAGCGTAAACGCAAACCTCAGCACCGAGCGCCGAAAGCGCCTTGATCGACTTGTGGACGAATCGGCCGATCCCGTCGGTGGCCGATCCAAGATTCCTGCCATCGATCCCTATTTTCAATGGTGTCTCCGGAAATGAATTAGGCAAAGGATCCCGGACATTTGTCCTCGTTGTGAAACCATTCCATACCTCCCGTCAATTCACTAAACTCCAAGTTGGAAATACGATCCGGTGGTCGGAAAACTTCTCGCACAATGCCCTGAGGATGCTAAAATTAGTTGCACGGGAAGTGTCCACCCCCGAAAATCGAAAAGTCCGCGGCCTGCCGAAACTGATTATCCAGATACCTTGCTACAGCGAGGCGGAGACGCTCGCGACGACGCTGAGTGACCCGCCGCGTACAGGAAGCGTCGACGCTACCATCAAGGTCGCCCAGGAACATGGCGTGGATCACATTCCCTTGCTTACGGGCCAGTTCTCGGTGGCCGCGCGGATATGGTTGTCGGCGCGGCCGATATCGGAGATCGAGCACTTCTCCCCGCTAAAAAAGCTGCTGCAGAAGTTGGGTAGCTGGGTAGTTCGTGTGACCAGCAGCAACGACGTCCGGGATGCTCCGAGTGGCTTTCGCGCTATCTCGAAAGACGCGGCGCAGCGGCTGATCGTGTTCAACAGCTATACCTACACGTTGGAAACCATCATTCAGGCCGGTCGCAAGAACATGCGCGTGGTTTGCTTCGAGGAACACCAATCGCTTGCTACAATCAAGGACGCCCGCAGATTCAGGTCGACGGGGTTCAGGGCTGATGGAATGGCCGCTGAATTCATACGAACGCCTGGGTTGCCGAATTTGATGACTACGCAACATCTGCGGTTGCACGCATGACCGCCCTTGTCCGCATACTCGGTTTCCCGTAAGGAGCGGTCGGATTCACTTTTGGGGTGGGCGATGCCCGATTTTGAACGGCTTCTCACCGGAAAGCGCGTCTTTGTAACAGGCCATTCCGGTTTCAGTGGAAGTTGGCTGTGCGCGTGGTTCCGGCGCGCTGGCATTGCCGTGTCCGGCTATTCGCTCGTGCCTGAGCCGCATGAAGTGCTGTTTGGTCAGCTCGATCTCGCAGCCGATGTGAATTCGACCTGGGCCGACATTCTCGATCTCGAGACCCTCAAAGATGCGATGCGCGACGCGGCGCCCGACGTGGTCATTCACCTGGCTGCCCAGCCGCTGGTGCGCAAATCCTACACAGAACCGCTACGTACCTTCTCGGTCAACGCGCAGGGCACGGCAAATGTGCTAGAAGCAGCTCGACTGACCCCATCGGTCAAGGGCATCGTCGCCATCACCACCGACAAGGTCTACGAGAATCGCGAATGGGGCTGGGCCTACCGCGAAAACGATCCGTTGGGAGGCAAGGACCCCTACAGTGCTTCCAAGGCGGCAGCCGAGATGGTCATTCAGGGTTATCGCAGCCTTCCGGGCATGCCGTCCATCGCCACGGCGCGCGGCGGCAATATCATCGGCGGCGGCGACTTTTCCGCCGACCGGCTGATCCCCGATTTCGTCCGCGCCGTCGCCAGCGGCGAGGCACTAACGTTGCGCTATCCCGACGCGACGCGGCCATGGCAGCACGTGCTGGCGCTCGTTCAAGGCTACGGAACTTTGGCAGCGGGTTTGCTATCAAACGATCCTCGCCGCTTCGCCAGAGCCTGGAACCTTGGCCCCAACGATCCGGCGCAGTATTCCGTGCGGCACGTTCTCGAGCTGATGTCGTCGGCTTGGGAAAGGCCAACGCTGCGTTATCTGGACGAACCGCTGCCGGAGGCCGGCGCACTGCAGCTCGATAGCCGGCTCGCCTATAACGCGATCGGGTGGCGGCAACCCTGGAGCGTAGAGCAGATGGTTCAGGAGACAGCGCACTGGTATCGCGAACATGCAAATCGCGGCAATATGCGCGGTTTTACCGACGCCCAGATAGACGATTGGCGTCAGCGTAACGACGGAGACCCCACCGGCCGATGAAGATCCTGGTCACCGGCGCCGGCGGCTTTCTCGGCCAGCGTCTTGTCTCGGTCCTTAGGGCGCAGGGCCATGATGTCTGGGGCGTTACGCGGCGCTCAAGAGCTGCGCAATCCGACTACGACCTCGTGCTGGATGACCCGCTAGAGCCCGAGCGGTACGCAAATATCGTGGGCCAAAACGGCATCGAGACAACTATCAACGCGCTGGCGGCCGGTGTCGATCCCCGCGAACGCGATATCGGCCTGCTGGTTCGCGTCAACTCGGTATTTCCGGCGCTGCTAGCCGCAGCCGTCGCCAGCGCAGGGGCCACCAATTTCATACAGATTGGCTCCAGCGCCGAATATGCGCCACTTCAGGGGAAAGGCTATATCCCCGAAGAAGCCCCGCTGACACAAGACAAGCTTTATGGCGGGACGAAGGCTGCCGGTTCGGTGCTGCTCAGGACCGTGGCCGCAGAAGTCGGCCTGAGGGCATGCGTCTTGCGCCTCTTCAACATCTACGGACCAGGCGAGAAGGCCCACCGGCTGTTTCCGTCGTTGCTGGGGCGGCTTTCGCGTGGGGAGCGCGTGCCGCTGTCTGCCGGTTCGCAGGTCCGGGACTTCCTCTACGTTGACGATGCTTGCCTCGCAATCGCCAGGATGATACGTGCCCTCCCCGAAAACCCTCCTGTTGCAGGGGTCTATAATCTGGCAAGTGGCAGGGCTGTGTCGGTGCGGGAGTTTGCGGTGGCGATCGCCGATGCAATCGGCGCGGACCGCCAGTTACTTGCCTTTGGTGAACTTGCGATGCGGCCCGACGACTTGCCTTACATTGTTGCCGATACGCGCCGCCTCGACGATCTGATCGGGCCTGCGGCTTCGATCACGATCGCCATGGCCGTCAGATCGATCCTTGGGCAGCCAGGCGGTGCCGGATGAAACGCGCTACCAAAGCCAAGGCGGATCTGCCGCTGGTTTCTATCTCTATTCCGGTGCTCAACGAGGCCGACAATATTGATGCTCTCTATGGCCGATTGACCGCCGTTGGGAAAAGCATGACAGATCGCTGCCGTCTGGAGTTCGTGTTCTCCGACAACAGCTCGACGGACGATACCTGGAGCCTTCTGGAAAAGCTCGCCGAGAAAGACCCTCGTGTGCGCGCTATCCGCTTTTCGAAGAACGTTGGGTTTCAGCGTTCGATCATGGCAAATTACCTCCACACGCGGGGCGACGCGGTCATGCAGATCGACGCCGACCTGCAAGATCCGCCCGAGATGCTCACCGAGTTCTTCGCCAAATGGCGTGAAGGCTATGACGTGGTCTACGGGATCAGGCGACGGCGTCAGGAAGCCCCTTGGCTCAACAATTTCCGCCGCCTCGGCTACTGGTTCATCAATGCGCTGAGCGAGCACGACATCCCCCGCGATGTCGGCGATTTCAGGCTTGTCGACCGCAAGGTCATTCGCGCGCTGGCGCACATGAAGACACCAAATCCCTACCTGCGTGGGATGATCGCCAGTATCGGTTTTCGCCAGACCGGCATCGAATATGAGCGTGACGCGCGCGTGGCGGGCCAGAGCAAGTTTGGGCTCTCCCGCCTCGTGCGCCTGGGCCTGACTGCCGTCTTGAACCACTCCTCCGTTCCGCTGCGCATGGCTTCGATCATTGGCATCGCCATGTTAGTCGTGGCCTCGCTTGGAGCGCTCTATTTCATCCTGCTGAAATTCTTGCAGCCTGGCCTGCCGCAGGGTCTGGCAAGCATTCACGTCCTGGTCCTCTTCGGCATTGGCCTGCAGTCGCTGCTGCTGGGCATCATCGGCGAATACATCCTGCGCATCTATCTCATGCTGCGCTCGGAACCGTTGGCGATCATCGATCGCTCCCTGAACATCGCGCCATCGGAGCGCGTCCTGTAGAGATCGAAGAAGATGAAGCTTGTAATTCTGGCCGGCGGCCTGGGAACGCGCATATCCGAAGAGTCGGAAACCAAGCCAAAGCCGATGGTCGAGGTTGGCGGGCGGCCGCTGCTTTGGCACATCATGAAGATCTATGCCAGCCACGGCATACGGGAGTTCGTGATCTGCCTCGGCTATAAGGGCTACGTCATCAAGGAATTCTTCATCAACTACCAGCGCCACCTGTCCAATCTCGAGATCGATCTCAAGGACGGATCGAACCGCGTGCTCGAGAGCCCGGCTGAAGATTGGAAGGTCACGCTGATCGAAACGGGCGAGGCGACGATGACTGGCGGCCGCCTGAAGCGAGTCGCGCCCTACCTCGGCAATGAAACGTTCTGCATGACCTATGGCGACGGCCTGGCCAATGTCGATATTTCTGCCGAACTCGCCTTCCACCGCAAGCACGGCAAGCTGGCGACGGTGGCCGCGGTGCAGCCGCCCGGACGTTTCGGCGTGCTGGCCGTCGAAGACGACCACAGCGTTTCCTCCTTCCAGGAGAAGCCGAGCGACGAGATCGGCTGGATCAATGGCGGCTTCTTTGTCCTCGAGCCGAGGGCTATCGACTACATCGCCGGCGACGCCACCTCGTTCGAACAGGAACCGCTGAAGGGCCTGACTGCCGACGGCCAGTTGGCGGCCTTTGAGCATACCGGCTTCTGGCAGCCCTGCGACACGCTGCGCGACAAGCGCGAACTTGAGAAGCTGTGGGCTCAGGGCAATGCGCCTTGGCGCGTCTGGTAGGCGGCTCGGTGACCGGACAACAAACCGCGCCGCCGGCGCGCAGGCTCGGACGCTCGGCTGTCGGCTGGGTGATTTCGATTGCCTGCCTTGCCTTCATCGCTTCGAAGGTTGATCTCGGCCAGGCGACGCGGGCCTTGCAGGCCTATTCCTGGCCCTACCTCGTGCCCGCCTTAGCCGGCCTTGCCTTCGGGTATTGCCAGCGCGTGATCCGCTGGGCGGTCATGCTGAGCTCCGCCGGCGAGGCCGTCAATCCGTCGCGTTGCGCTGCGCCGTTCCTTGGATCGATCACTCTCAACAACGTGCTGCCCTTGCGCGCCGGCGATATCGTGCGCGCGACCGTTTTCCCGGCTGCGATTGGCGTGCCGCGCACCGCCGCGATCAGTTCAATCGTACTCGAACGGTTACTAGACCTATTGACACTCGCGTTTTGCCTGACGGTCGGGGCGACCGTCCTTGGCGGCGTCAAGCTGCCGACCTGGCTTGTCGACGGGACGGTCCTGCTTGTCGTTGTTGGCGGGCTCATCCTTCTGGCTGTCCTGCTTTTCAGCGGGCCGATCGCCAGGCGTTTATCGCAGGCCGCCAAGGCGCGCAGCGCCGACGATCTGGTGGCCAAGCTATTGCGGGCGGGCGCTTCGATGCTCGACGGATTTCGCCAGATGTCGGCGCCCAGGCCGCTGTTTGCCGTACTTGTCCTGTCGCTCCTCGCTTGGCTGGGTGAAGCAACTTGCTTCTATTTCGTCATGCTTGGGTTCGGTTTGACCTACCCGCCGGTTGCGGCGCTGCTCGTGATGGCGTTCGTCACACTTTCGACCTTGGTGCCCTCGTCGCCGGGCTATGTGGGCCCGTTCCATCTCGCTGCATTCTCGATCATGACACTGCTCGGAGCGCGTGAGGATGTAGCGACTAGTTTCGCGGTGATATCCCATCTGATGCTTTGGGTTCCAACTACCGTGGCCGGCGCCATCGCGATGCTGCTGAGGCCAGAGATCTTCCGCGTCGCGGCGGCTGAGCGGTCGCGCGGCGCATAGGAAAGGAATATACATGCCTAGTCCAGTCTATGATGTCGTCGTCGTTGGCGCCGGCTACACCGGCCTGGCAGCCGCTTACGACCTCGCCAAGAAGGGCCTGCGCGTGCGCGTCGTCGAGGCAGATGAAGACGCTGGCGGGTTGGCCGGCACCTTCGAGTTTTCGGACGGCCTGCGGGTAGAGAAGTTTTACCATCACTGGTTCAACAACGATCTGTACGTTCCCAGGCTTGTGCGCGAGCTGGGCTACGAAAAGGACATTGTCGTCCATCCCTCGCGCAATGGCATGTATTATGCAGGTCGCCATTGGCGGCTGACGACGCCGCTCGATCTTCTGCGCTTTACGGCGCTGCCGTTCTGGGACCGCATCAGGCTTGGGCTGATGGTGTTCCGCGTTCGGGGCGTCAAGGACTGGAAGGGCATCGAAAACCTGTCAGTGCGCGAATGGCTGGAGCCTATTGTCGGCAAAAACGTCTATCGGGTCGTCTGGGAGCCGCTGATCAAGTCGAAATTCTCGGTCCATGCCGAGGACATCAATGCGGTGTGGTTCTGGAAGAAGCTGGTGTTGCGCGGCAGCACCCGCGACAGCCAGGGCGGCGAGGAATTGGCCTATTTCCGCGGCGGCTTCGGCCGTCTGGCCGACATTATGGTCGAGGCAATCCGCGCCAAGGGCGGCGAGGTGACGTTCGGTACGCCGGTGGCGGGCCTCAAGACCAAAGACAACAAGATCACCGCACTTGAGACCAAGGACGGGCCGATTTCCGCAAAGCAGTTTCTGTTCACGCCGGCCTTTCCGATCGTCGCGGACATCTTCGAAGGCAAGGCCGACCCGGCCTATGTCGCGAAACTGAGACGCGTCAAATATCTCGGCAATATGTGCCTCGTGCTCAGGCTCAAGCGGAGCCTCTCGGAAACCTATTGGCTCAACGTCAACGATCCCGGATTTCCGTTTGTCGGCGTCATCGAACACACCAACTTCGACCCGCCCGAAAACTACAAGGGGTCGCACATCGCGTTCCTGTCCAAGTACCTGCCAGTCAAAGATCCGGTCTGGAATTATTCCGAGGATGAATATGCAGATTTCGCACTTGAACACCTGAAGCGGATGTTCCCTGACCTTGATCGCTCGTGGGTCATCGAATATCGCATGTGGCGCTCGAGCTATGCTCAACCAGTGACAGAGCGCGGCTACTCGGACTATGTGCCGGGACGAAGGACACCCTTTAGCAACGCCTTCATTTCGACGATGGCACAGGTATATCCCGAGGATCGTGGCACAAACTATGCGATCCGCGAGGGTCTCGAGGTAGTGGAAGATATGACAGGAGCAGCAGCATAGTGGGCTCGACGACCGCCGAAAGTTCGGACCCTAGATTCGTCTACAATCAAGCGGCACCACCTTTCTGGGGCCGTTGGTCGCTCATTACCTTTGCATTCGTCTGTTGCGGTATCGCAGCGGCAATCATCCTGCCTACGATACGCGTGGGCGATGGGATGGAATATTATGCGATGTTTCTGGCATGGAGCGATACCTCTCGCCCGTGGATGACGGAACAAAGCTGGGCTTTCTACCAGAAACTATTTCAAAGCCAGACCATTGGCGGGATGCTCGATGCATCAACAGTCAAGAATATGTTTCCCGCGCTCCGCATTGGTGCTACCGCCGACTTCAACCACTTTTGGTTTTATAGCCTACTGGCTGCGATCGTCGCCTCGCCCCTCAAATTCGTCGGAATTCCAATAGGACCGCAGTCCAGCTTCCTGCTCTTGCATGCCCTAATTTTTGTCGCCACGCTCGCTGTGGCCCAGGCAAGCAATGGCTGGCGCGGCTATTGGACAGCTGTGATCCTGCTGATTGGGTCGCCAGTGATTTGGTACTTCAACAAGGCGCACACAGAGTTTTTTACCGTTTGTATCTGTCTCATGGGCCTCATTCTCACCGGCCGAAATCAGCTGGTAGCAGGCGCGCTCATGGTGTCCTTGGCTGCAACACAAAATCCCGGTTTATCATTGGTTCCAATCGCCCTGCTTGCCATTAGAGGATTTGGCAACTGGAGTATTCCATATTCACGCTGGGAGGTTGTCTCAATCGTTGCTACGGTTCTTTTGCTCGCGGCTCATCCGACTTACTATCTTCTGCGGTATGGGGTGATCACGCCTCAACTGTTCGCCGGAGGTGCAGATATCGGCGTCGGTGTCGGCACCGCTTACGCATGGTTTCTCGATCCAGATATCGGTTTGTTGCCCAACTGGCCGCTAGGAATAGTTCTGCTCGTCGCAGGCATTTATTATTATTGGCGTCCGAGCATTCGTAAGGACTCGTCCATCTCCCTTGAGTGGGGGCTTCCCTTCTGGACGTTTATCGTGGTGTTCTTCTTCGCAGCGCTGATCAGCCATATTTCGACGCCGCACATCAACTCTGGCGCAACCCCCGGACTGGCGCGATACGCGCTATGGTATATTCCGCTTTTCTACCCGTGCGGCCTTGCGCTCCTTACGGCATTGGAAGGCAGCGATCATGGCTTGCAGCAGCGCGCAGCGATAGGGACACTTGCCATCGGAGTCTTGGCCACTGCGGCCACTCATCTAAGCATAGTGCAAGAGCGATACGTTAGTCCATCGACAATCTCCAAACTGATCCAAACTTACGCGCCCGGATTTTACAATCCGCCCTATGAGGTATTTGGCGCACGCTATTCGGGAGTGGATGGATTGGCGCAGGTCGCGGCCGTCGTCGGCCCGGATTGTCACAAAATACTGATCCTACCGCCGTCGAGCGACTCTGCGATTTTTGTTCCTGACGGCTGCTCCTACCAATCCGCACAAATCGCAGACTGGGTGGCAAAGAGTCAGTTGGGGCTGACCTCCCCTCGTTATTCTCGCATTGATCCAAGAAATCCGTCGGTCGTCAAAGCACTGGTTCCGATTATGATTGCAAAGGATTATGCATTCGACACATCAGGTGCGGGGATTCGGTTAATCGGATGGTCTTCAGTTGAGCCGACACATCGTTGGAGCCTCGGACCATCGAACGCGATCGAGTTGCGCCTCCCTTCGCCCAACTCCGTTGCGCTTTGCGCGGCCATAAGGGGGGGCACCTATGGTCCACAGACTATCGGGGCGTCTGTGGATGGCAAACAAGCAATGGAACAGGCCGCCAACGGAGAGACGGAGCTTGTGGTGCCTCTCGGCAAAAAGGAGGGAGATACAACGATAACGCTAACCTATTCAAACCCGCAGATTCCGCCGGACGATCCAAGGCAGGTCGCGTTCGCGCTGCGTTCGGTCCGCATTGACGCGTGTCCCTGAACTGAGACATTTTCACCCACCCCGAGACGAGTTTGGTTGGGTCAACTGTTGGTGGACTGATCTGGAGCGGTGCGCTAGCTGTGGAGCCTCAACAGGTTGTCCCCGGACAGGCCGAGTCTGCTGATTGGCGTTTGCGACTTTAGGCTGCCGTGCGGCCTGTGCCAATTGTAGCGATGAAACCAGGCAGGCAGCTCGGCGGCGCGACGGTCTGAAGTCGGATATGCGACGGCATAGGCCCATTCCCTGGGCGCGGTCTGGATGAAGCGCTCGGCCTCGCCGTTGTCCGGTATGTGATCTGCGGTGCCTGCATGTCCTGCTGTCCCTGCTTTGGAACGACCTTATGGTGAGCCCATCCGGGACGTGGGGCACCGCGAGCACGAAGGTGCGGGCAGGCCGTCCAACGGAATATCAAGGCTTGCGAGAGACAAAAGCATCGGTGGGAAAATTGAAACCGGTCGTCAATAGCCGACGAGCCGAACCGTCGTTGCAGGCAACACCTTAGATTCTATTTGAAAAATCTGCGACAGCACGAGCCCTGGTAGGAACGACTTAGCAATTCGCCATTTGCCTCTGTCTAACGTAGGGCAGCGTTCCGCCAGCCTTGGACACCATCCACTAGAATCTGCGGTCGCCCATCGGGCAATCCGATGATTGCCGGACGTTCCATCTCGATCTTCCAGCCTTGGCTCAAGAGGGTGCCCATGATCCGTCCCTCGATCTGGCGTGAGTGCGTGCCGATAACAATGTAGCGGACAAATCTGTTAAGGTCGGCTACGGCAGCATCGATGAAGTCTGCCTCGCCGCCCTGGATATCGATGTGCAAGAGGTCTACCGGCTCGCCCCGAACGATTTCTGACAGTGGAAAGGCGCTAATCTGTTGATAGTGCCCGGATGCCGTGGCCTCCCTGATCTGCGCTGCCGTTGCATTCAGGATCGGTTCCGAGCCCCAGGAGGCGCCGGCATTTTCAACTACCGGAAAGAGCGCCACACCTTTTTCGGGTGCGGCGACGCCATGGATGATACGAAACTCGTCTTCCGAAAAGCCATTGGCCGCCATTGCCTCCTGGGCGTAGGCCACATGCTCGGCATCCCCTTCGATTCCTATTAAGTCAACGGAGAGTCCTTTGTTGCGTGCAGCAGCACCGGTATTGTTCAACCAACATCCCCAGCCGCAGCCCAGTTCCACAACGCGGAAACGCTCCAAAGCCAAATCGACGGCCCTGAGTGCGGCCGCCCACTCGGCAATGTCGGCATGCCAGTTGGCCGGGATCGGTATGGGCTCGATGGTTCCCGCCTTGCCGTCCAGAATGCCCGGGAAAAACTTAGGGGCAATTTTGACCCCAAGAAAGTTCGTGACGTAGGATGGTTGTGCTGTCAGTTCGGTCCGAGCGTGCCTGTTTATTGTGTCGATCGCGTCGAAGCTGCAGTTGTAGTGGAAGAATACGCTGTCTGAATGCGCACCCTCCGATTGCAACCGTTGGTTTTCCCGCTGAAGCAGATCACGCTCCGCCAAAAGATTGGCGCGATCCTGCCAAAGCCTCCTGATCTGCGGTATTTTGAGCGCAGCGGTCTTAAGCATTGTTGTTGCCTCCTGGAGGCGCTGGAACGCCCACCCCATAGAATCGACCGGCGATCAGCCCGCCGGCAAAAAAGAGAAGATCGCCCAGCACGGTGATCGTCCGCCCAATCACCACCGCCAGGAAAATGACCGGGCTGAAGCTGAGCTCGCCGAGCAAAACGAGCAGAACAGCCTCCCGGACTGTGGACGAGCGACAGCGTCTCCCACGGTTTATGGCGTGGTGCAGGCTCTTATAGTAGAGCACGGCGTCGTGCAGCCCATCACCGGGAATGCCCTCGAAGCTGCCTTGAACCGCGCCGACCTTGTGGCCGATCCGCTTCGCTCTTGTCTTCACCAACTCGACAGAGCGCACATCGTCGCGTCTGATCATGCCTCTTGCCTTCTGTCCACCCCGGGACACCGACGATCCGGTTTTGAACCGCAACCAAGACATCCGAGCCACCCGCCTACAAAGCCACGCGCAGCGGGCTGCCGAACCAACCCACCCCCTCTTGCAGGAGTTCGATGTCGACGAACGCGCCCCCGCGCTCTTTTAACGAGGCGGGTATGTTGAGGGCCATATAGTGCGTATCACCCGGCGCCAGCACAAACGGGATGTGAGAGCGCGCATTGTCATACTGGAAGCGCTCGCCCGCAATGTCGACCGCATGATAGCCCAGCGCAATCCCCAGGTACCTGTCGGTCGGGCCGAAGCTCGACCACACTGTCCCGGATAGGTTGGTCACACTGACAACGATCTTCAGCGCGTTACCGTCATCGGTCCCGTGGGGGCCTTCCACGAGTTCGAGGCGGTGGGCGCGTTGCTGCCCCTTGAGGACTGCCGCGATCCGTGTGTCGCCAAGATCGGTCGGCAGCGCGAAAGGCCTGGGGGACTGCGGCTCATAGACCTCGTACCACTTCTGCCCGACGACGACATCTTGAAGCTGTGCCGCGCTCTCGGACCAGGTCGGCCACAACGTCTCGCGGGACTCGGCAGGTGCGCTCTTCAGGAAGCGCTTGACCTCCGTGGCCAGCGCGGTGGGAGAGCCGACCTCGAAGAAATGCGCCGCGGCCGCACCCTTGCCCACTTCGCGGAACACCGGAATGTCGCTGGCGAGCACTGGCTTGCCGAAATGGCCTGCCTCGACGATGGGCAAGCCGAAACCTTCGGCAAAGGAGGACGCGATCAAGGCGTCGCACGCCTCGTAGAGAGCACCCAGCTCGCTATCGCCGACCTTTTCGTGCAAATGCAGGCGCTTGCCAAACTCGGCATGGCTGCGAATGCGCTGGACGAGATGAGAGATGCCCCAGCCGATCTTTCCGACGATGACGAGCTCGGCATCGACACCCTCGGCCCACAATGCCTCGAAGGCTTCCAGCGCCACGCGGTGGCCCTTGCGCGGTTCCAGCGTTCCCACCATCAGGAAGCAAGGGCGGGCCGCGTCCTTGCCGCGGCGAATTGGTTTCGGTGGAGGCTCCATCGCCGCGAAATCCGCGCCGAGCTGCCAGTAGCCGATTTTCATTCGGCGTGGAAACCGGATGCCTGCGAGCAAATCCAGCAATTCGTCGGCGACCGCGCGAGAGATACAGATAATGCCGGTGGAATAGATGAGCGCTGTTTGAAACCAGGCGCTGAAAATAGGCGGCATGCCTTCATGGCAAAAGGCTGCCGAACGCAGCGGGACCGTATCATAAAGGCAGGATATGACATCGCCGCCTTTGAGCAAGACCGGGCGGAGAAACGCCGGATGAAGAGTATGGAAAGGCCAGGAACTGTCGAGCATCAAGACCGTATCGCCGGCCTGTGGCCGCAGCCGGTTCTCCTGTCGCTTCGAGGGCGGGCGCGCCGTCCATTCCCTTGCAAAGTACCAGCCGGTGTGGTCGTCGCAGAACGAGATGTATTTGCTCTCGTCTTTGGATCCGCTCGGGAACATGCTTTCGCAGATTCGTCGAACGACGCGTTGAATGCCGGTTCGGTGGTCATCTATCAGTGTCGCGCTGGCGTCCACCAGAAGCCGCGGCCTCGTCGGCTCCGGCTCGGCGAGGGCCATCAAGGTCGACACGTCTTCCTCGTCATCTCTCTTGATGGCGCCGAGCGCTTCGACGAGGTCGACCTGCGGCGCAGCCATGCGCCGGTCGAGTCCGTGCAGGCCCTGAACGACATGGTCTGCGACGTTTCGCCAACTGAACGTGTCAATTCTATCCTGCGCGAGTTCTTTCAGCTTTTTGGCGTCGAGTTTGCCCGCTGCTACTGTTTCGATCTTCTCCGCAAGGTCCAAAGGTGATGCGGGGTCAAAGAGCAGAGCGTCATCTCCGACAACCTCGGGAACTGCGCCTGCTCTGGCCGCGATTGCAGGCGTTCCGCAGGCGATTGCTTCTAGCGCCGTCAGGCCGAAGCCCTCCATGAACGAGGGCTGGACTAGTGCAACCGCCCCTTTGTAGAGGCGGACCAGCGTTCTGTCATCGACCGCGCCCGCGAATACGACCTGATCAACCGGCAAACCATGAGATTGCCAAATGTTGGAGTATTCGACTTTTTCGTCGAAGTTAATCTCGCCAGCTACAACAAATTTCAAGGATTCCTGCAATGATTTTGAAATTTTTCCAAAAGCTTTTGGTATTATCTCGAGATTCTTTCGCCAATCTAGGCCGCCAACATAAAGAATGTATCTGCCGATACCATCGTTGTCACTATCATCGTTTTTTCTGATAAGCTCTACAAAGCGCTCGGATATGCCGGTACCAATACATATATCATTTGACAATTCAGAGAATTGCCGAAATTCCCGAGAAGAGAAATCCGAGATGGTGAACGCCAGATCAAAATTCTTGTATTTGGAAAGGCGCCGATGATAATACTCCCGTTGACGGGTATCGCGCATGTATTTGTCAGGAAATCTGAACGGGATCGCATCATAAAAAATGGCTGCAGTTCTGACCGCCGCCAATGAACCGCCGAGATACGGAACGGCCGCATCGACGGCGCCTTCGAACGGGCTCGCGGACAGGGCGACGTCTGGACCGAGTTTATTGACATGATGGACGAGCGCTAATTCGCTGCGGCCGCGCCACGCCGTGTGGCCATAGTCGGCTTCCCCCCCTTCGACTTTCCCGTGCCAGACATAGATGCGGTCCGACGGCACGATTCCCGAAAGCAGGGATCGAGCGGCAATTGTAGCCTCGGGCATCGCAGCATTAAGAGAAACCAGGAGTTCAATGCCGCTTTCATGGGCCGAAAGGGCGCGGAGCAGATCCAACACGTAGCGCCCAATTCCGCGTTTTCGGCTATGCGTCTGCAGACATTGGCCGTCGACCCAAAGTCTCAATGGCTGTGAGGTCATATCTGCTTTCCAGCCCTGAGGCGTTTATGCCACGCACCAAGCGCAACGGGGTCCGGCTCAAGCTTCCAGCCTGTGTCGATGGCGACCAAACCGCTGTTTGCCCGTGCGAAACCCAGAAGGCGGCGTTCGAGTGGCGGAGCGAGCCGCACCACTCGTTGGACAATTGCGGTCGTGCGAGGTCTTCGGCGCAACCATAGAAGGCCATGCTGCATCACAAGTTTGATATTTGCCTTTGGAGCTCGACCAACAGCGCGGAAGCTATCGACAATACCACGGATTGGCGCTGTGACTCTCCACGAGGTCGAATTCTGAAACGCTGCTACCTGATCTGTCAGTTGTTGAACCTCTTCCTTGAGAGTCGCGGTGCGTTGGCCCAAGCGAGCTATTTCGGCATCTCGCTCAGCCAGAGCGTTATCTTTTGCTTTGGCGTTCTCCAATTGCCTGGCGAGCGAAGCCATCGTGTCCTGAAGCACAATATTTGCGGTGCGCACGAGCTCCGATTGGGCCGCGAGATTGTCGGTCAATTGGCGAAGCTGGTCCGCATTGGAGGATATGGTTGCCTTGACCTCTTCCGATATGCCGACGATCTCGCCATCGGCCGAACGGAGCCATTGCTTGATCTGGTTCGTATCCGAGGGCACCTGTTGCGATGCGGTTCCGACAAATGTGGCAAGCGCATTGGGGCCGTCGACGGCACGCTTTCTCGCCAGGCAGGCATAGTCGCGCGCCACCTCGAACATGAGGTGGACACTGCGCTCCATCGGCCCTGCCTCGATCATCGGCGCGCCATTCAGCCTCAGAATCGCCGTTTCAGCAAAGCCGGCCTGTCCCACCAGGAATTCGAGCAGATCCGGCGGCAGGGGACGTTTGTGAGTGGGATCGAGATGGAAAGTATGCGTGCCGACCGAGATGTTTTCCGGGTTGGGCGTTTCCAGGATCAGCAAGCCATCGTCAGTCAGCACTCTGTTGCATTCATCCAGCAGTCCGATCAGGTAGTCCGTCGGCACATGCTCGACCATGTGGAAGGCAGAAACGACTGCCACACTTTTGTCCGGCCTGCCTTTGAGATGTTCGAGCGCGCCCTGCAATTCGACCTTGAGGCCGTTGTCGATGGCCTCCTGCGCCATGCGCGCGTTCGTGTCCACGCCCACCGCTTCCAGCCCAGCCTCGGCGAGCACCTCCAGCCACTCGCCGCGTCCGCAGCCAAGATCAATTGCAAGGGTCGGTCCCTCGGCATGCCGCGGCACCCGTGCCAACAGGGGTTGGTAGATCTTGAGCCGTTCCTTGACGAGTTCTCTCGATCCGCGAAAACGGTCCTCGAAGGCCTTATACAGATCGTCAAAGCTCTTGTTCATCGGACGATTTCGAACGCGTGTTCAAGGCGGCTCGTCCCGACAAAGAAGGGACGGTCTGAATTGATGACGTCAAAAACCTCGATGTTCTCTATCCAGTCGTAATTGTTGTCGATGTGCACGTCTCCCGTATGCAGCGCGACCGAGAGGCCATATGAACCCTGGCCAAGAGCGCAGGCAAGGCGCAGGCGGCATTCGACCTTGTCTCCGGCTGCAATGTTTGAAAGCACCTGACCCGTGTGCCAGGTGTTGGTTCCCCAGACGGTATGGCCGGCTCGGTCCCTCAGCATGAAACCGATGACGAGCTCCGGAATATCCTCCTTCGCGACGATGCGGGTTTGAACCGTCACGCTCTGACCGGAGACGGCGGTCTTGATCGGCGCTCCGCTGTCGCCGTCGGTCAGCGCCACCGATTCGACCGCAACCGCCTTTGTCCCGCTGCGGCTGTAGAGCCACTGGTCCTTTTCTCGCCGCTGCTCGACGGTCAGCTTGTCGTTCTCCCTGGCCGCGATCATGGCGTTGTAATAGTCGACGACTTCGTCCGGTTCGCCATCCTTCAGGATCGTGCCTTTGTCGAGCAAGATCACCCGGTCGCTCAACGCTCGAACGTCGCCCATGCCGTGAGTGACCAGGATAATGGAAGCGCCTTGCGCCTTGAATTGCCTTATCCGGTCGAAGCTCTTGTGCTGGAAGTAACTGTCGCCGACGGAAAGAACCTCGTCGACGATCAGGATATCGGGCCGTCTCGCCGTGGCGAGCGCGAAGGCCAGCCGCGCTTGCATACCGCTCGAATAGATTCGGGTGGGTTCATCAAAGAATTCGCCGATTTCGGCAAACTCCTCGATGCTGGGCATCAGGGCCGTCAGTTCCTGCTGGGAAAAGCCCATCAGCCCGCCTGCCTGGTATACGTTCTGGCGCCCGGTGAACTCCGGGTTGAAACCGAGGCCGAGTTCGAGGATGGCGCTGACCCTCCCGGTCACTATGACCGAGCCGACCGTCGGGCGAACGGTCCCTGTGATCATCTTGAGCAGCGTGCTTTTTCCGGCGCCGTTCTGCCCGATCAGGGCAACAGCCTCACCCTGCCTGACCTGAAAGGAGACGTCCCGGTTTGCCCAGAACTCGCTTTGCGGCGCAATAGACGCGCCGAACCAGTTCGCAAATCTTTGCAGATTGCTCCGATACGTGGTGTAGGACTTGCCCACGTGGGAGACATCAAGAACTACCGACATCAGAGGGCATCCACCAACTCAGGGCTAGCACGACGAAACACGGCGAAGGAGAGCAATACCGCAAGGCCGCCGATCAGAAGCGTAGGCAACAGACTTGTCCATTGCGGACCCTGGTTGAGCAGAAGAGCGTCCTGATAAAGCCCGACCAGAGGCGTCATCGGATTGAGCGCGAGCAGCCACTGGAAGTGTTGCGGCACGACACTTCTCAAGTAAACGATAGGCGTGAACCAGAACCAAAGCTGCATGAAAACGCTCATGAACTGAGCGACGTCACGCGCGAACACATTCAGCACTCCCAGGAAAACGCCGATACCAAATGCCATGGCTGAAATCACCAGCATTCCAGGAACGAGATACAGCCATGCCAAGCCGGGAAAATGGCCGAAAAACAGGAATATGATCATAATCGCGGCAAGCAGGAGCACATGATTGATGATCGCGCTCCCCAGAATGATCACCGGAAGGCAAAGGCGCGGAAAAGCAATCTTCTTCATCGCCGAAGCCTGCTCGATGAAGATGCCGATGCTCCTGTTCAATATCTCGCTGAACAGACCCCAGGCGGCCATGCCCGAAAGGAGATAGATCGGATAGGCGGCCGTGTTGTCGCTGTTGGGCATGCGGGCGCGCATGACTTCCGCGAGTACGATCGAAAAAATCAGAGATTGTGCGAGCGGGTGAAGGATGAACCAAAGCGCCCCCAGGCGCGAGCGCGCAAAACGACCGCGCAGTTCGCCCCTGATGGAGGACATGATGAAATGGCGGTATTGCCACAGGCTTCGGAACATAGGTTTGACCTTTTGCGTGGCGCGTCGTCAGCGGGGGGTACAATTTCGACGCCAATAACCCAAAACGTCGGCCAATGTTTGCTCAAACGATACCAAAGGCGCCCAGTTCAATCTTTCGCGTGCTTTTGATGCATCACCGCAAGCGACGGGGATCTCGTTCGGTCGAAGCCTTTGCGGGTCTGCGCGCACTTCGATCTCGATGCCCGACTGCGCAATAAGCGCGTCCAGGATAGCGCGAATCTTGCGAGCCTGCCCGGACGCGATGTTATAGACACAGTCAGCCCCGGTCTTAGTGTCCTGGATCGCGGCGATCGCATAGGCGCGCACGACGTCGCGAACGTCGAGAAAGTCGCGCTCGGCTTCGAGATTTCCGACATGAATGACCGGCTCGCGCTTGCCCGATAGGATTTCGGCGACCTGGCGCGCGAAATCGGAGACCACATAGGTGTCGGACTGGCCAGGGCCGGTGTGGTTGAACGGGCGAAAGCGAATGGCGCGCAGGCCATCATAGGACATCTGCCCGATCATCAGGTCGGCTGCCGCTTTGGTGGCGCCGTAAACGTTCACCGGTCGGAGCGGGGCGTTTTCCGTCAGGGGACCAGCCGCGTTCTGGAAAGAGGCTCCGTAGGCTTCCGAGCTGCCAACGTAGACGAACCTCGCCTCCGGAGCATGGCGCATCACGGATTCGGCCAGATTCATCGTCCCCGTCACATTGACGTCCCAGGCATGCCGCGGCTCGTTGCGTGCATCGGAAGGAGCCGCGACCGCGGCCAAATGGACAAGCGCGGTGGGTTGGATTTCGCGCACGGCATCATCGATCGCCTCCCGGTCCCGCAAATCGATCGGGTTTCGCCGGCCCTCGCCATGACCGAGCACGAATACCTTGCAGCCAGCGTGCTCCCGCTCCAGCAACTGCAACAACGCCGTGCCGACAAACCCGCCGGCGCCGGTTACCAGGATGCGATGCGTCAACGTACCGACCATGTTGGCAAGGGGCTTTCCGATCACCCGCGTCTCGGCGGGTTGGCATGCCGCTCAAGATCCGCATCCACCATTTCGCAAATCATCTCTTCCAGCGAGATCGTCGCCTCCCAGCCCAGCTTTGCCTTGGCCTTGGCCGGATTTCCAAGCAGCACTTCGACTTCCGCCGGCCTGAACAGGTCGGGATCGATCACAAGGTGGTCGTCCATCTTCAGCCCCACATGCTCGAAGGCAATGCGGCACATGTCGCGCACGGTCGTCGTCCTGCCGGTAGCGACGACATAGTCGTCCGGCTGGTCCTGCTGCAGCATCAGCCACATGGCGCGGACATAGTCCTTCGAATGGCCCCAGTCGCGCTTGGCGTCGATGTTGCCGAGCCGCAATTCCCTGGCCATGCCCTTCTTGATACGCGCGACCGCGTCGGTGACCTTGCGGGTCACGAACTCGATGCCGCGAAGCGGCGATTCGTGATTGAACAGGATGCCGCTCGAAGCGTGCAGGCCGAAGCTTTCGCGATAGTTGACGGTGATCCAGTGGCCATAAAGCTTCGCGACCGCATAAGGGGAGCGCGGGTAGAAGGGCGTGGCCTCCGACTGCATCGGCTCCTGGATAAGGCCGTACATTTCCGACGACGAGGCCTGATAGAAACGCGCCTCGGGGATTTCGAGGCGCAGCGCTTCGAGCACGTTGGTCACGCCCATGCCGGTGACGTTGCCGGTCAGGATCGGCTGCTGCCATGAGGATTTGACGAAGGATTGAGCGGCAAGATTGTAGACTTCATCCGGCCTTACGTCGCGCATCGTCCGCGCCAGGCCAGACAGGTCCGTCAGATTTCCGTCGACGATCCGGACATCCTTCTCGATGCCCAGCCATTTCAGGCGCGTCGTGTTGACGTCGGCCGTGCTCGACCGCCGTGCAAGTCCGTGGACCTCGTAACCCTTTTCAAGCAAAAGCTCCGCCAGATAGGCGCCGTCTTGCCCGGTGATGCCGGTTATCAATGCTGTCTTTGTCATCTAATGCTTCCGATGTAACTGATGATTGCCGGCCTCGCCGGCCAATGAATCGTCAGGCGCGTCCATAAACATCGTCGAAACGCACGATGTCGTCCTCGCCCAGATACTCCCCGCTTTGCACCTCGATCATGACGAGCGGCAGTATACCCGGGTTTTCCAGGCGATGCTTGTGGCCGCAGGGGATATAGGTGGACTGGTTGGTCGTAAGCAGGATCTCGCTCTCGCCATTGACGACCTTCGCTGTCCCGCTCACCACAACCCAGTGTTCGGAGCGGTGATGATGCGCCTGGAGGCTGAGGCGGGCGTTCGGCTTCACCTCGATCCGCTTGATCTTGAAGCGATGCCCCTCCTCCAGGACGGTGTAGGTGCCCCACGGGCGGTGCACGGTGCGATGCAGGGTCGCGGTCTCGTGCCCGTCCGCCTTGAGGCGGTTATAGAGGTCCTTCACTTCCTGCGCCTTGTCCTTGTGCGCGACCAGAAGCGCGTCCGGCGTGTCGACGATCAAAAGGTCCGAGACGCCGACCAGACCGACCAGCCGGTCCTCGCTGTGCACGTAGCAGTTCGCCGCGTCGTGCAGGATTGCTTCGCCGGTAGCTCGGTTGCCCCTGTCGTCGGCCGAAACAAGCTCCGACAGCACGGACCATGAGCCGATGTCCGACCAATCGAAACCGCAGGGAACGAACCCCACGTTGCTTGCCTTCTCCATCACCGCATAGTCGATGGAAACGGCGGGAACAGCCGCGAAGCTGTCCCTGTCCACTTCAACGGTAAGCCGATCCCTCGCATCGCTTGCCCTGCCTTTCTCGAGTGCCGCGCGCGCACTGGACAAGACATCCGGGCACAGGTCCTGCATGGCTTCGAGCATCGAGCGGGCCGTAAAACAGAACATGCCCGAGTTCCAGAAGAAACGGCCGCTGGCGATGAATTGGGCGGCTGTCGCCGCATTCGGCTTTTCCACGAACCGAAGGACCTTATCCCCCTCGGCCTCGACATAGCCAAAGCCTGTTTCAGGGCGGTCAGGCTTCACGCCGAACGTGACGATCCGGCCCGAAGCCGCAAGCGACGCCGCTTTCGCCACGCTGGCGCGGAAGCCGGCCTGATCCAATATCAGGTGATCCGCGGGAAGCACGACGAGAATGGCGTCCGGGTTCTTACGCGCGACATGCAATGCCGCGAGCGCGACCGCGGCCGCGGTGTCGCGGCCGAACGGCTCCAGCAGGAACGTGTTCTTCACGCCTGGCGCGGCCACCTCGGCATATTCATCCGCCGTGAGAAACAACAGATCACGGTTGGTGACCGTCACGACATGATCGACGCCTTCGAGTTCCACGGCGCGGGCGAAGGTCTTGCGGATGAGCGTCCCGCCCTCCGGCAGCGGGATAAAGGGTTTTGGGTGCAGGGCGCGGGAAATCGGCCAGAGCCGGGAACCGACACCGCCGCTTATGATGACAGGAACGATGTTGATCAAACTTCAACTTTCCAAGATTTGAGCTCGGCCGAGAGCGAGGCCCCACTCGAGCAATTCGTCCGCGCGGGGTTGCGCTTCTGCTTCGACGTAGCACCGCAATTCGGGAGCATTGCCCGACGCGCGGAAGTGCACAACTTCTGCGTTGCGGGCGGTGATACGCACACCGTCACGGTTGTCAATATTGGCGACGCCGCCGAGAACCGCGAAGATTTTGTCGGCATAGGCCGCGTCAGTTGCCAGCTTGCCGAGAAAGGACGCGCTGTTCTCGCTCGGCACACCTTCGAGCCGGCCGCTTGCGCCGGCAAGAAAGCGAAAGTCGGCCGCGATCCGCGCGAGCGGGCGGCCGGTCGTCGCAATCGCTGAAAGCACGCAAAGAATTGGCAATAGCGAATCCCGCGTTCGCAAGGCCGGAAGGCTGCGCCCGTCCTTCTCGACAGTCGAACCCAGGAGAACGCCGCCATTCGCCTCGAACCCCACGACAAGTCTTGCGCCCTCGGCGAGAGCTGTGCCGATACCTTCGATGACGTAGGGCGATCCCACGCGTGTGCGAAGAACCCTCGCGAAATACCCGCAACGTTCGAGGGCTGAATTGGAACTGACCGGTGTGACGACGCAGTCGGCGCCCAGGAAACGCGCGGTGATTGCGCCGACCAGATCGCCGCGCACGAAAATGCCGCTGTTGTCGGCGACGAGCGGCCTGTCGCTGTCGCCATCCGTTGACACGATCGCGTCGAACCGCTCTGCCGCGGCCCAGTCCTTGAGTAGCGCCACATCCTCCGGCCTGAGCGCTTCGGTGTCGACCGGAATGAAATGGTCGGCCCTGCCCAGGGGTATCGTTTCGGCCCCAAGCCCGCGAAGAATGTCGACAATGATGTCTCTCGCCACGGACGAATGCTGGTAGACGCCGACGCGCAGCCCAGAAAGGCTGCCCTTCTCAAAGAAGCCGAGAAACCGTTCGGCGTAGCGGCGCGACGGCTCGGCGCCCAACCGCGCGGGTTCAACCGGCGACCGTGGGGGGACCGTATCCTTCATGCCCGCGTGGATTTCGACAATGTCGCCCTCATCGCGCTTGTCGATCTCGCCGTCCGCCCGGTAGAATTTGAGCCCGTTTCTGTCTTCGGGAATGTGACTGCCGGTGACCATGATTGCCGGCGCATTCTCGCTGTTGGCGTAAAGCGCGAGCGCGGGCGTAGGCAACGCTCCGCAGTCGACCGGCACCAGCCCGGCCCCGGCTATCGCCGCATGAACAAGCTGCGCGATCTCGGGACTGGAGGCGCGAAGATCACGCCCGACATAGACCTTCGAGCCTTCCTTCAACGAGCCCCGATCCTGGAGCATGCGAACGAAAGCGGCTGTGTAGATAAATGCCGGCGGCCCCCGAAGCTCGCTGACGAGACCGCGCAGTCCACTGGTGCCGAACTTCAAAGTCACGCTTGGCCATCCTTTCCGGAGAAAGTCGGCCCGGCGCAAGTCAGGCAAACCGACATCAATTTACACAGCCTGCGGCAGCGTGGTGCGTGCGTGGAGCATCGAACAACGCGCCCCTACGGAGCAAAGCCACTTAAACGGCTGGCTGAGTATTCCGTTAGATTTCCCTAATACTACCGGACAAAGGAGCGTTCCCCTGTCTCCAGCAAGGATAGTTCCTTTCAAGAAGGTCTCCTTGAGTTGCCGAACCCCCCGGCCCCGCAAGCTGCCCGTGCTTAGGTTTCGCGAACTGGCTTGTCAATCTCCGGCTGAGGCAGCGCACAGCCGTCCCGCTGATTTCGGCCAGATGGCGGGCACCGATGCGTCAACGCCGTCCAAACAAAAAGCCGGCGGGTGAGCGCCGGCTTTTTGCTGGTTCCGTTCGAACGCATTTTTCAGGGCCGCTTCGGCAGCAGCGCCCAGACGGCCGGCACCAGGCTGGCGGCCAAAGCCACCTTGATCAGATCGCCGGCGATGAACGGCGCGACGCCGAACTGCCACGACTTTTCCGGCCCGATGAGGGCCGCCAGCCAGGCAAAGCCCATCGCCATCATGATGATCTCGGCGGCAAGCATGGCGCCGAACAGCTTCACCGGATGACGGTCCCAGCCGCGATCGGCGGCCCAGCCGGCGATCGCCGCCATCACCACGAAGCCGGCGAGATAGCCGCCGGTGGAGCCCAGCATGTAGGCGATGCCGATGCCCTTCTCCGGCGTGCCCTGGAAGACCGGCAGGCCGATCGCGCCTTCGGCGAGGTAGAGGATGAGGGTGGCGACGGCGAGGCGCATGCCGAAGGCCGAGGCGATCAGCAGGACGGCAAGCGTCTGCAGCGAGATGTCGACCGGGCCGAGCACCACTTTCGTCTTCGCCGATAGCGTGAGGAGCAGAGTTCCGACAAGCGCCAGAAAGAGCTGCGTGGCGAGCCGGGCCGCGCCCTGGTCGGGCAGAGCGAGAGAAACGAGCGGACGCATCGTGGTTGCAGTTGCCATGGTCTTCCCCGTTGTGGCTGATTTGCTGGCTTTAAAACGCGTCGCGCAGAACGGATTCAGGCGACGCGCTTTAAAAACTTTGTCTTGATGCATGTCGTTCTCCCAAAACCGCTGCGCACTTTTGGGCGACATGCATTGATTTTCCTATATTGGCTTCCGGAGGACGCGGCAATCATTTTGCCGCGCGAGCAGCAGGGCCCGGCATGGCACTTGAATTCGACACACGCTTCGATCCCGCCTATGGCCAGTCGGTCGCTGTTGCGCCCGACGTTCTGCGCATCACCGCCAGAAATCCAAGCCCGTTCACCTTCCACGGCACCAACAGCTATGTCGTCGGCCGCGACACGCTTGCCGTGATCGATCCGGGGCCAGATGACGATCAGCATCTCGAAACGCTGCTCACGGCGATCGGCGGCCAGCCAGTCAGCCACATCTTCGTCAGCCACACCCACCGCGACCATTCGCCGCTCGCGGCGCGGCTGAAAGAGCGCACCGGCGCCACCGTGCTCGCCGAGGGCCCACACCGGCCGGCACGGCCACTGCGCATCGGCGAGGTCAACCCGCTCGACGCCAGCGCCGACCTCGGCTTCGCGCCCGATGTCGCGCTGGCGGAGGGCAGCCTTATCCATGGCGACGGCTGGGCGATCCGCACGGTGCTGACGCCCGGTCACACCGCCAACCACGCGGCCTTTGCGCTCGAAGGGACCGGCGTCCTGTTTTCGGCCGACCATGTCATGGCCTGGGCAACCTCCATCGTCGCGCCCCCAGACGGCGCGATGGCCGACTACATGAAATCGCTCGACAGGCTGATCGAGCGCGGCGACCGTTTGCTGTTGCCCGGCCATGGCGGGCCGGTCACCGCGCCGCGAATGTTCATGCGCGGGCTGAAGACGCATCGCAAGATGCGCGAGCGGGCGATCCTGGAGCGCATCCGCAGCGGCGACAGGAGGATTCAAGAAATGGTCGCGGCGATCTATCGCGACACTGATCCGCGGCTGCACGGCGCCGCCGGCCTCTCGGTGCTTGCCCATCTCGAGGACCTGGTGGCCCGAGGCCTCGTCGCCACCGGAGGCGACCCGGCGATCGACGGCATTTTCAGCCCTGCCGGTTAATCACTCAGCCGGCGCCGCGCCGACCTGGCCGGCGACCTCCTGATCGAGTTCGCCGAGGAAATCGGTGATGCGGGCGGCATTGTCGCCGAGGTCGTAGCGGCCGTAGCGCGAAGCCGAGCGCATGTCGACGATGACCTGCTCGCCGTCGTCGGCGACACGGATGGCGACGTCGGCCGGCAGCCCGAGCACAAAGCCCCGGGCGACCGCGTTGATCGTCGCCTCGCTCTGCCCGCTGATGTCGGGATAGGGCGCGGTCAGCTGCCAGTCGCGCCGGTCGAGAACGGTCTCGACCGCATCGACCACGGTTTCGAAGGGCAGGTTGTAACTGCGCCCGGTGACCAGCGGATAGGCCTCCGCCTGCAGGCTCTGCTCGCCGGGGGTCGGCGGCGACAGCGCGTTCATGTCGCCCGTCCGGTCGCCGGTGTCCAGCACCGGCAAGTCGTCGAGGTCTGTCGAGATGTCGCGCAGCGGCGGATAGATCGTCGCCCAGTAGGCGGCGATGCCGAAAGGGGCAAGCACCAGCAGCGCCAGCAGCGCGCCGATGCTGAGATCGCGGCCGCCGCGATCGCCGAAATTCCAAAGCTTCGACAGGGCAAGCCCGGCGAGCAGCAGCGCGAGCGCCGCAAGCAGCGCGACGAGCGCCAGCACCCACAGGAAAGGCGGCGTGTCGACAAGGTCGAGCCGGTAGCCGGCAACGACGGTCAGCAAAAGGACGAGCGAGAATGCCCCGATCCGCCGCGACCAGCCGGCCGCGCTCGACGTCTGCCGTTCAGGAATTGTAGCCATCATCTGCCGCATCACCCCAACCCGCGCCGAGAGTTAGCGCAGTTCAGCGTTCGGTGGAATCGCCGATTGAATATATTCCTCAATCCGTCGGCAGCCGATACTCCCTGAATTGCTGGCGCAAGGTGGTCTTCTGGATCTTGCCGGTGGCCGTGTGGGGAATTTCGCCGACGAAGGCGACGTCGTCGGGCATCCACCATTTGGCCACCTTGCCGCTCATGAAGGTGAGGATGTCGCTCTTGCTCGGCTCCTTGCCCGGCTTGCGCACGACGACCAGCAAAGGCCGTTCGCCCCATTTGGAGTGCGGCACGCCGATGGCCGCGGCCTCCGCCACATCGGGATGGCCGACGGCGAGATTCTCGAGATCGATGGTGGAGATCCATTCGCCGCCCGATTTGATGACATCCTTGGAGCGGTCGGTGATCTGCATATAGCCGCTGGCGTCGATATGGGCGACGTCGCCGGTGTCGAACCAGCCGTCGGCGTCGAACTGCCCGGCGCCGACGCCGCCGTAATAGGCGCGCGCGATTGCCGGGCCGCGCACCTTGAGACGCCCGAAGGTCTTGCCGTCCCAGGGCAGCGCATTGTCCTCGTCGTCGGTCACCTTCATTTCGACGCCGAAGGGAGGATGGCCCTGCTTGCCCTGGATATCGAGCCGGGCATCGCCCGTCAGCCCTTCATATTCCGGCTTCATGGTGCACAGCGTGCCGAGCGGCGACATTTCGGTCATGCCCCAGGCATGCACGACCTGAACCTCGTATTTGTCCTGGAATTTTGCAGTGATGGCGCGCGGGCAGGATGAGCCTCCGATGACGACCTTGTTGAGATAGGGCAATTTCTTGCCAGTCTCCTCGAGATATTGCAGCAGCATCATCCACACCGTCGGCACCGCCGCGCTGAAGGTGACCTTTTCGGTGTCGAGCAGTTCATAGATCGAGGCGCCGTCCATCTTGCAGCCGGGCATGACCAGCTTGGCACCGATCATCGGCGCGGTCTGGCCGAGGCCCCAGGCATTGGCATGAAACATCGGCACCACGGGCAGGACGACGTCGCGCGTCGAAACACCCATGGCATCGGGCATGGCGGCGATCATGGCGTGCAGCACGTTCGAGCGGTGGCTGTAGAGGACGCCTTTCGGGTCGCCGGTCGTACCGGAGGTGTAGCACATGCCGGCGGCGGTGTTCTCGTCGAAGCTCCTCCAGGCGAAGGCGCCGTCGGCCTCGGCCAGCCATTCCTCATGGGCTACAGCATTCGGCAAGGAGGTTTGCGGCATATGCGCCCGATCGGTCAGCACGATCACTTGTCTGAGCGACTTGACCCCGTGGGCGATTTTTTCCAGCAGCGGCACGAAGGTCAGGTCGACGAAGATCGCCCTGTCCTCGGCGTCGTTCATGATCCAGGCGATCTGCTCGGGAAAGAGCCGCGGATTGAGCGTGTGGTAGATCGCGCCGATGCCCATGATGCCGTACCAGGCCTCGATATGGCGGGCGGTATTCCAGGCAAGCGTGGCGATGCGGTCGCCCAGCCCGAAGCCGTCACGCTCCAGCCGCTGCGCCACCTTGAGCGACCGGTGACGGATGCAAGCAAAAGTCGTGCGAACGATCGGGCCTTCGATCGAGCGCGATACGATCTCGCGCCCGCCGTGCTGGCGTTCGGCGTGATCGATCAGCTTGTGGCAGAGCAGCGGCCATTCCTGCATCAGTCCGAGCATCTCGGTTCCTCCCCTTTTTCGCGCTTTCGCGTTATTGTTTCACGCATTGTGGAATGATCCGGCGGATTGTCCAGCCGCCATAAGTCCAAGGCGGTGGATGGATCGAACGAACCGTGAAATCCGCCATAATCCGGCCATCGTCAGCGTTAAGTTTGATTAATGGGCTGGGTGAGATTGGCGGATGGAGAGGTTCGCATGGACGCGCAGCTCGACGACAAAGCCCTCGAAAGCACGCTTGCCGAAAGTCTGGACGATCTGACGCCGGACTCCAAAACCGTTTCCGACGATGAATTTGCCGAAGTCGTCGGCGGCGCACTGGAGGCTGTCGGTGGAACGCTGCTGTTCAGAATGTGCGTCGACAATGAAGGCGAGGCCCAGCATGTCGCGGCTGCATGCGTCGGAGACGGCGGCAACCGCCAGTTTCTGCTGCTGACGCTGCCGACCTCGGGCGGCGCGCTGAAGGTCGAGACAGCAGCGAGAAGCACCAATCCGGTCGCCGGCATCGCCGCTGCCTATGCGGGCCTCATGGACGCGTTCAAGGCCGCCGCCTGACTGTCGGCTTCGCTTAGAACATTATTTCGTCTGGGCGCGATTTCGCGCCATGGCTCGGTCTTGCGCGAGGCGCTCATCCGCCACACCTTATGGTGGAGTAAGGAGAACCGTCATGGACAAGCGCGCCAACCCCGCCCCCGGCTTTCAACGCAATCCAGACAAGGTGATAACGATCGAACCTTACCGCGGCGCCGTCACGGTGCGCGCCGGCGATGTCGTCGTCGCCAGGTCGACCCGCGCCAGGCTGTTGTCGGAACCGCCCTACCCGGCGGTTTTCTACATTCCCTTCGACGACATCGATTTCACCAAGCTCGCCAGGACCGATCATTCGACGCATTGTCCCTACAAGGGCGACGCGAGCTATTGGAGCGTCCTGCCGGCCGGCGAAAGCGGCAAGGACGCGATGTGGGCCTATGAGCAGCCCTTCGACGAAATGACCGAAATCCGCGATCACGGCGCGTTCTATACGAGCAAGGTCACGGTCGAAGGCGTGGCGGATTGATCGCAAGTTGCGGGGACGCATCGCCGATCACACGCGCTTCACCGTTGGCAGGGGACCCATCGCAACTATTCGAGATTGCCGAAGCGCTTGTCCCAGGCGTAGCAGGAGCGTCAGCTTCGTCGCGAGGACCTGGGATCCTGCCGTGATTTTCTGAGCGCCGCAGCGGTGCAGGAATCCGAAATGCCGGCGGGACAGCGGCCTATCTCGAAAGCTTGCGAGCTTCAGAAGAGTACAATTCCCAGCCGTCCGCGCACGGATCAATCCGTCGTGCCGTCGTTGCCTACGTCCTCAGCATCGTCCAGGCGAACGAAGGTCATGCCCTTCTGCTTCAGGGCCAGCAGGCCCTGGACGACGCCCTCACCCGCCGCATGGGTCGGCTGGTTGATGTGGGCGATGATGACGTCGCCATCCCTGGCGGCGGCGATGCGCCGGGCGGTTTCCTTGGCGCCGAGCAGCGAGCCGCCGTCGCCGTTGAGGGAAAAGCCGGCGATCTTGAAGCCCAACTTGCGGATCATCGCGATCGCCGACGGGCTGTACTCGGCGGTGGCGCCGCGAAACCATTTCGGCGCCGGGCCGCCGGCGCTGGCGAGCGCTGCGGCGCCGGACTCGACCTCGGCCTGGACGGCATCGGGGCTGCCGGCGCTGCTGATGCCGTAGATCTTGCGCGGCGTGTCGACCGCCGGGATATGGCGGCCGCCGTGATTTTCGAGTTCGAACAGGTCCGGATGCGCGCGCAGGATCTCGACAGCGGCGGCGTTGCGCTTCAGCCAGATGCCGGTGACGAAGATGGTCGCGGGGATGCTATTCTCGACCAGCGCCGAGAGAATGCGCGTATCGGTCTTGCCGCCACAGGCGTCGAGCGTGAGCGCTACGCTCCCGCCGTCCCGTTGCTGCTTCAGATGCAATGTCGGCTCGACTAGCGCCGCGGCATTGCCAACCGAGGCCAGCCCGACCGACAAAGCGAGCGCGCAAAGCGATTTCCGAAATAAACCCGTCATTCGTCCCAAGCCCGGCATGCCCAACCGTTCAACGCAAGCTTGCGTCAACAAGACCCGCATCTAGGCGAAAATCGGGACGGCTCGCATCCGAAAACCAACCACGCGACAATTTGCGCGGGCCGGTTGTTTTTATGCATGTCGTTGCCATGCATTAGACTGCCTGCTCCAGCGCCACCTCGGTCCGTGCCAGAAGTTCGCGCACCGCATCGACCACGCTATCCACGTCCAGGCGCCAGACACAGCATGCCTTGCTCGGATCGATGCGCCGGCACAAGTCGCCGCCGACGCAACCGCAAGGCATCGGCGGCCGCAACGAGATGCTGGGAACGCCGACAGGTCCCCACTGAGCCGGATCGGTCAGGCCGAACAGGCCGACGACGGGAGTACCGGCCGCCGCCGCCATATGCATCGGGCCGCTCTCATTGCCGACGAACAGCCTCGCTTCCTTGAACAGCGCCAGCAGCGTTTCGAGCGGGAGCGCGCCGACCAGATTGACGACCGACGTTTTCGCGGCCGTCATGATCTTGTCCGTCGCCTCGTTTTCGTCGGGACCGCCGACCAAAACGACGTCCATGCCGGTTTCCGTCGATATCCGGTCGATCGCGGCGGCAAATCGCTCGGGCTGCCAGCGGCGCCCGGGGAAGCTTGCTCCGGCATGCACCGCCACGAAGCCTTGGGGCCGCAGACGATATTTGCCCAGCAAGGCGAGGACCCGCGTCGTTTCGAGGGGCAGCGGGCGGATGGCCGGCGCCCTGACCCGCAGGTCCACGCCAAGCGCCTCGAGCGGCGACAGATAACGGTGGAGATAGTGCCGCTCGCCGAAAGCGAAGGGCCTCATCCTGACATTGGCAGGCTGGCGTTCATACCAGCGCATGCGCCGTTCCGTCGGGTGGTAACCCAGCCGGACCGGAGCATCGACCAGGCCGGAAAGAATCCGCGACGTTTTCGAGTCGGTTATGTCGATGGTCATGTCGAAGCGGTATTGCCGCAACTCGCGCACCATCTGGAGCAACTCGCGCCCGCGCTGCAGCGGCGTGCCGCGCATTTGGGCGCGGCGGAAGGTGACGACTTCGGCCGCGATGCCGTGCGCGGTGAGGAAGCCAGCGAAGCGCGCCTCACAGAGGAAGACGATGCTGACGCCAGGATATTCGAGCTGCAGGTTCTTGGCCAATGTCGAGGCGAGCACGATGTCGCCGACGAATTTGGTCTGCAGGATCAGGATCGACCGGAAAGAGGTGGGGGAAATCGGCAACATCTGTTTCTGGCACCAAGGAATTCGGAACCAGAAACTGCTTCGGAACGATGTCTGGATTGGGAACCGTCACGCGCACGTTCGCGTGAGTTTCCATACAAAATCGTAAGGTGCCGGCGCGCCGCTCAGGCGCGCTTTGCCTTGTCCTTCGCGGCCGCCACAGCCGCCTGTGCGGCGGCCAGCCGCGCAATCGGCACCCGGTAGGGCGAGCACGACACATAGTCGAGGCGGACCTCCTCGCAAAAACGGATCGATGCCGGGTCGCCGCCATGTTCACCGCAGATGCCGAGCTTGATCCCGGGCCGCGTCGCCTTGCCCTTTTCCGCCGCGATCCGCACCAGCTCGCCGACGCCGTCGACATCGAGCGAAACGAACGGATCCTGCTCGATGATGCCCTTCTGCCGGTAGGTCTCGAGGAAGGAGGCAGCGTCGTCGCGCGAGATGCCGAAGGTCGTCTGCGTCAGATCGTTGGTGCCGAAGGAAAAGAATTCGGCTGCTTCGGCAATGACATGGGCGCGGATGGCCGCGCGGGGGAGCTCAATCATCGTACCTGTGAGGTAGTCGATCTTCGTGCCGGTTTCCTGCATGACGCTTTGCGCGACCGCATCGATGCGCGCCTTGACGTATTGCAGCTCCTTCACCAGGCCGACCAGCGGCACCATGATTTCGGGCACGACAAGCGCGCCGGCTTTGCGGCCGGCTTCGACCGCCGCCTCGAAAATGGCGCGCGCCTGCATCTCGGCGATCTCCGGATAGGAGACGGCGAGCCGGCAGCCGCGATGGCCGAGCATCGGGTTGAACTCATGCAGCGCCTCGGTGCGCTGCCTGAGCTTGTCGGCCGACACGTTCATGGCGGAAGCGACCTCGGCGAGCTCGGCTTCCGTCTTGGGCAGGAACTCGTGCAGCGGCGGGTCGAGCAGGCGGATCGTCACCGGCAGTCCGGCCATGATCTCGAACAGCTCGAGGAAATCCGAGCGCTGCATCGGCAGGAGCTTGTCGAGCGCCGAGCGCCGGTCCTTCTCGGTGTCGGCCAGGATCATTTCGCGCATGGCGACGATGCGGTCGCCCTCGAAGAACATGTGCTCGGTGCGGCAAAGCCCGATGCCTTCGGCGCCGAAGGAGCGCGCCATGCGCGCGTCGAGCGGCGTTTCGGCATTGGTGCGCACCTTCATGCGGCGGGCGGCGTCGGCCCATTCCATGATGGCGGCGAAGTCGCCCGACAGTTCCGGCTGCAGCATGGCGACCGCGCCCTTCAGCACCTGGCCGTTGCCGCCGTCGATGGTGATGATGTCGCCCTTGCGGAAGGTCTGGCCCATCGAGATCAGCGTGCCGGCCTTGTAGTCGACGCGCAGCGAGCCGGCGCCCGACACGCAGGGCTTGCCCATGCCGCGCGCGACCACGGCGGCGTGGCTGGTCATACCGCCGCGCGTGGTGAGGATGCCCTCCGCCGCATGCATGCCGTGAATGTCCTCGGGACTGGTCTCGATGCGCACCAGGATCGCCTTGCGGCCTTGCGCCTTGGCGTCCTCGGCGTCACTCGAGGAGAAGACGATCTCGCCGGTGGCGGCTCCGGGAGAGGCAGGCAGGCCCATGCCTATGACATCGCGCGCGGCCTTCGGATCGATGGTCGGGTGCAGGAGCTGGTCGAGCGAGGCGGGATCGATGCGGGCGACCGCCTCCTCTTGCGTGATCAGCCCGTCCTTGGCCATCTCGACGGCAATCTTCAGCGCCGCCTTGGCGGTGCGCTTGCCGGAGCGGGTCTGCAGCATCCACAGCTTGCCGCGCTCGATGGTGAATTCGAGGTCCTGCATGTCGCGGTAGTGCTTCTCCAGCCGGTCGGAGATGTCAACGAAGGCCTGGAAGGCGTCCGGCATCAGCTTCTGCAGTGACGGCTTGTCGGAGCCAGCGTTAATGCGCGCCGCCTCGGTGATGTTCTGCGGCGTGCGGATGCCGGCCACCACGTCCTCGCCCTGGGCGTTGACGAGGAATTCGCCATAGAGCTGCTTCTCGCCGGTCGAGGGGTTGCGGGTGAAGGCAACGCCGGTGGCGGAGGTGTCGCCCATATTGCCGAACACCATGGCCTGGACGTTGACCGCCGTGCCCCAGCTTTCCGGGATGTCGTGCAGGCGCCGGTAGGTGATGGCGCGGTTGTTCATCCAGCTCGAAAACACGGCGCCGATGGCGCCCCAGAGCTGCTCGCGCGGGTCCTGCGGAAACGGCTTGCCGAGCTCTTCCTCGACCTTCGCCTTGTAGAGCGCGATCACGCCCTGCCATTCGATGGCCGTCAGCTCGGTGTCGAGCTCGTGGCCGAGGCTCGCCTTCCGGTCCTCGAGGATTTCCTCGAAAACCTCGTGGTCGAGGCCCATGACGACGTCGGAATACATCTGGATGAAGCGGCGGTAGCTGTCATAGGCAAAGCGCGCATCGCCGGAATCGGCCGCCAGCGCCTCGACCGTCTCGTCGTTGAGGCCGAGATTGAGCACAGTATCCATCATGCCGGGCATCGAAGCGCGGGCGCCGGAGCGCACGGAGACCAGGAGCAGCTTGGACGGGTCGCCGAAACAGCGCCCGGTGATCTTGCCGATATGGTCGAGCGCCGACAGGACATCCGTCTCAAGTGCTGCCGGATAGGTGCGGCCGTTGGCGTAATAGGCGTTGCAGACATCGGTGGTGATGGTGAAGCCCGGCGGCACCGGCAGGCCGAGGCTGCACATCTCGGCCAGGTTGGCGCCTTTGCCGCCGAGAAGGTTGCGGTCGCCGGCACGGCCTTCGGCGGCGCCGTCGCCGAAGGTGTAAACCCACTTGGTCATACTCGCCCTCCAGGTCCTTGGAAGATAGACAACACCCGGACCAAAGCCCGGTTCCCCGCCCTTCCGATCCGAGCGATAGGATGCTGCAGTGCGAAAGGCAAGGTGTCGGCAAAGCAAGCGCCGCCGCTACAATCGATTAAGCAAAAGCTGCGTCAAAAAGACTTGCCGGTATCGGCCCCCGCGATATAGAACACAACAAGAACAAAGTGGAGTAGCGCAATGAAACTCAACGGAAAACTCGACTATCTGGAACTGCCGGCCACCGGCGGGACGCTGGACAGCGTCAAATCCTTCTACAGCGCGGTGTTTTCCTGGTCGTTCACCGACTACGGGCCGACCTATTCCGCTTTTGGCGAGGGGCTCGACGGCGGCTTCCAGGCCGATGCCGGCGAAGCGTCGGCCAAACCGCTGCCCGTGCTCTATTCCGAAAATCTCGAGGAGACGCTCAACGCGGTTGAGAATGCCGGCGGCGCGATCGTCAAGCCGATCTTCTCCTTCCCGGGCGGCAGGCGGTTCCACTTCACCGACCCGGCCGGCAACGAGCTCGCCGTCTGGGGCGAATAGGGCAGTATGGGAGTAAGGCAGTAGGGAGTAGGGCAGTAGGGGAACAGCGCCATGGACTGCACCCCTGTTGTGAGACAGGGAATAGGTGACAGCGTTAGCGTTAGGCCGCACGGGGCTGC